>CALEFI010000123.1 GCA_937876905.1 uncultured Treponema sp. | reverse complement strand
CAGCGGGTAAAGCTGGCAAACGAGCTTGCCCACCGCTCCCCCGGCAAGACACTCTACATCCTAGACGAGCCCACCACGGGCCTCCACTTTGCCGACGTAAAGCAGCTGATGGAGGTAATCCAGCGGCTGGTGGACCAGGGCAACACCGTTGTGATGATTGAGCACAATCTGGACGTGATTCTCCAGGCGGACCACATCATCGACATGGGGCCGGAGGGTGGCTTCCGTGGCGGCACTGTAGTGACCACCGGCACCCCGGAGGAGGTAGCCCGCTGCCAGGAATCCCACACCGGCTACTACATCAAGGAAATGCTGGACCGCCACGCCAAGGGGCTGCCGGGACTGGGAGCTGGTCCTGAATCAGGCTTCAGCAAGGAGTGAGTCCGGGTGCTCCTGCCTGCTGGAAAGCCTTGCAAAGCCATACTTTTCCTTACCCTGCTCCTCTTGTGGCATGGCACTCCTCTTGTCGCAGAGGAGAGTGTCGTCACCATAGAAAGTGCCCGGCAGACCAGCTACTACACCGACGAGATTACCGAGGACGAGATTGTGGTTTTTAGCGGCGGCGTGGTGATTTCTGTGGTTCAGGGAAAGAGCACTAGCCGCATCCGGGCCGACCAGGTGAACTTCAACCGCAGCCAGAACCTGCTCTATGCCAGCGGCAACGTGACGCTGGACCGGGACACGGGCAACGGGGAGCCGGAGCATCTGACAGCGGAGAGCCTCCTGTTCAACATCAATTCTGAGGAGGGCATCTTTAACTCCGGCACCGTGGTGCACTCCGACTCAGGGGCAATCAGCGTTGACACCGAGTCCAAGCTGGTGGCATCAGCGGAGCTTTTTGCCAGGGACGACTCCGGCACCGTCGCCTTTAAAAGCGGCTCCCTCACCTTCTGCGAGGAGCCCGACCCCCACTGGAAGATAAACGCCTCCCGCATCTGGCTCCTGCCGGGAAACGAGTTTGCCTTTGCCAATGCCCTCCTCTACGTGGGAAAGGTTCCCATCGCATACTTTCCCTTCTTCTACTATCCCAAGGACGAGCTTATCTTCAATCCTGTCTTCGGCTTCGACCTGCGCCGTGGCTACGGCATCCAAACGACAACCTACCTTGTAGGCCGAAAGAAGCCTGCCGAAAAGACGGACGATGATTCCTTCTTCAGTTTTCTGAACAGCTCCACCATGTACAAGCAGCGGCGGGAGGGGCTGGTGCTGCGCAACCTAGAGGAAAAGGACACGGGAAGCTATCCCCACACCCTCAAATTCATGGCGGACTACTACACCAACCTGGGCGGCATGGTGGGCGTGGACGGTGTGTTCACGCCGGAGGGTGGGTACATTTCAAGGCTGGACTTTTCCCTGAGCCTGGGCTTTAGCCGCAGCCTCTTTCTCAAATCCCAGGGTGGTGTCAGCGCCTACGTTCCCTATGACGACCAGGGAAACATCCACTACAACAACTCGTATTTTGCCGGAATGGAGCTTCCCTTCCGGTACCGTGGCCACTTCAACCTGACCATGACCAAGCCCTTTACCCTGAACGTAGCCTTGCCGCTGTACTCCGACCCCTTCTTCAACAAGGATTTTCTGGAGAACCGCAAGGAAACCATGGACTGGTTCGACTTCGCCCTTTCCAGCGGCTCCACAATCGAAGAGGAGGACAACACTTCCACAGGCGAGGTCTCATCCTTTTTATGGAAAATCACCGCCTCCATCTCCCCCCAGATGACGGCAAGCGCACCCTACCTTTCCAGCCTGAGCCTTTCTCCCGGCTTCGACCTGAATTTCTACTCACTGACGGATGTCTCCGGCCTTTCCCCGGAGCTGGCAAAGGTGTCCCCTGAGCGGAAAACCTTCTATCCCGGCCTCATCAAGCCCTTTTATTTTACCGGGACAATTTCAGGGGACCTCTTCACCTATCCCATCCCGAACCGGACTGCCGGGAGCGACGGCACGATGGCACAGGTCAGCCGAGCAGACCTCAACGTCCCCCAGGAATTGATGACAGAGGAGGAGCGGCTGAAAGCCCAGGCGGAGCAAGACGGGGAGGAGGGCGAGCCAATTGCGCAGGATGAGGAGGGGGAGGCCCCGCAGGAGGAAAACGGCTTGGAGGCCCTTGAGCTGCCGCAGATTTCGGTTTCATCGGCCACCGTTGTTCCGGTGGATGGCATACAGTACAAGCTTTCCTATTCTGTAACATCGGACTTTTCCTCTGAGATTGGATACAGCACACCGAAAACGAGAACGGACTTTGACTGGCACAACATCAACTCCTTCTTTTGGTATCTGCGGGTTCCCCTGCGGCTGAGCAGTGACCTGGGGTATCGGAACAACTTTGTCAACCTTAAAAACGGCCTTGAGTTTACTCCCACCTACCAGCGGCATCCGATATACAAGGACGAGGCGAGGAGGCCCGGCATCCAGCGGGACGACTACATTGCCCAAAAGCTTGACCTGAACAACACCAACACCCTCACCCTTTCCCCCTTTGTCTATTATCCGCTGCTCTCCGGCACCAACATCAGCTGGAACACCAACCTGCGGGTCATCCGCACCAACTTTGTGGGCACGGTGGAGGAGCCGGAGTGGGAATACCTCCTCCCGGAATGGAACGCGGAATCCTTTGCAGCCCACAGCCTGACAGTAAACCTGAGAACCCAGGAGGGGAAATTCTCCCAGCAGCTGTCCCTCAGCTCGGTGCTGCCACCCCTGAGAGAGTCCTACAACGGAACCCTGACGCTGGGCTTTCCCTACGTTACCACAAGCCTGGGTGCTGGATTGCAGCACAAGAGCATCAACGACAAGGAATGGGTCTTCCAGCCGATAACCCAGAGCCTGACCATCAGCCTGCTCGACAACAAGCTCTCTATCACAGAAAACTACCAATACAATCTGGAGGAAAGATACAACGAAAACCTTACCCTCCGTGTGTCTGGATACAACCTCACCCTGGCCTATACCATGCGGTATGTGGCCGGCTACAACTATAACCCACTGCGTGGCTGGGTGCTGAAGCAGGAAAAGGAATTCCAGCCCTCTTCCCTGGAGTTTACCTACAATGCTACCTCCGGGAAAAAAATATACCTTTGGAAGAATAGAATCTCCTTTTCGCCCGGACTGAATACGGGCATCCACTATAATTTCCTGCAGCCAACCAGCAGCTACCTTACCTTTGCGCCCTCCATCACCTTTGAGATAAACAAGTTCCTGAGCCTCACCTTCAGGTCAACCTCACGGAACGACGTGATTTATCGCTACATCCAGGAATATACCGGCTTTGAGCCCAAGATTCCCGGTGAAACCAACGTGCTCAAGGATCTGTGGAACTCCTTTGCCTTTTGGGACGAGGAGCAACGGCGGGCATCAGGATTCAAGCTGAAGTCATTGGATGTAATCCTCACCCACGAGCTCCACGACTGGACACTGTCTTCTGAGTTTAAGATTTCTCCCAGAATCGTCAGCGAGGGCGGCAGGAATACCTACGACTTCAGCCCCCACTTTACCCTGTCCGTGCTCTGGAAGCCCATGAGCAGTATGAAGACCACCATAGAAGACAAGTACGGAACGATAACGCTGAACCCCTAGGCCCCCCCGACTTTGCAAAGGGACTTGACTTTCAAGCATGGTTAGTCTATGCTAACTATAAGGAGATTCAGATGATAAACTACATAATCGGAATTGGTGTGGCAGCCCTTGTGGTGTTTTTGGTGGCGAGGGGAATACGGCGAAGAAGTCGTGGGCATGGCGGCTGTGGCTGTGGCTCCAGCGGCGGCTGGAGCTCCTGCTCTGGTTGTGCCAGCAGTGGCTCCACCTCGGCCTGCGGGTGCTCAAGTAATATTGAGGGATCGGGCTCAAGTGAAATGGACCCCCGATGAGAGGCCAGCCTAGCCCCGTTTGAATATTCGCAGGAAAAAGCCCTTGATGGCGTTCCATAGGCGACGGAAAAGGCTGGGGTTTCTGAGCCGCTCCAGCTGCTTGTATCCCTCAAGGAGTTCCAGGTCGGTGAAGTTGCTCCGCTGGGTGTTCTCCTCCAGCTCCAGCTCCAGCCTTGTTACCGGGTCCTTGATGTCCATCACCACGGCATCGATGGTGGTCCAGCCCAGCTGCCGGGCGGACTCCAGTCGTCGGTGCCCTGCGATGAGCCGGTAGTCCTTGGTTATGGTGATGGGATTCAAAAGGCCGTACCGCTTGAGGCTATCCTTCAGCGGCTCCAAGTCGCCAAGGTTCTTGCGAACCCGCCGGTGTATCTGTATCTGGTTTATGTCTACGAGCACGATTCCTCCCGATTGGCTGGTCCGGGGTTGTCCTGCGGAAAAATCCCTGCCGCAGGTGGAGCAGGCTGCTCCCTAGTCCAGCAGATAGTTGTAGGCAGGGGGAAGGGGCTCCTCCTGTCCATCCTCCTCAAATCCTTGCTTCGCCTCGTCCGACAAGTCGCCGTCCTGCGGAGTGGAATCCAGTCTGAAATTGCGGTCATTCTGGAAGCTCAAGTCCAATTCCAGCGGCGAGTCATCTATGTCGATTGCATAGCCGGCCCCCGAACGGTAGCGCTCCTGCTCCAGCCGCTGAATGCCGACGGTCTGGACATGGGCCCGGTCGATGTGCAACTGGCAGATTTCCGTCGGTTGGGTTCCCGTCATAAAGTACTGTACAGTGCGGCTGCTGCCACAGGCATCGGTCCTAATCTGCCCTGAGACGGAGCAGACCTCCGCCTGCACCAGGCCGGTTTGTGGCACGGGGAAGGACTTGTAGGGGTAGTCCTCGTTTGCAACCCGCATGAACTCGCCCCAGGCCACGCCGGAGAGGGTGGAGCCGGTCAGCTCGGTTCCCAGGGACTGGCCGGGGATGTCGAATCCGAACCAGACCGCCGTGGTGATGTGGGGAGTGTAGCCAACGGCCCAGGCATCCGCCCAGTTCTGGGTAGTTCCCGTCTTTCCTGCCGCAGGTATGGTATAGCTACGTCCGTTTTTGTCGGTGTACTTGAACCGTGCCCCGCCGTTTGCTCCACGGTTTAGTGTTCCTGATGAAACCGTTCGCTGCAATATAGAGGTCATGAGGAAGGCGTTCTGGGGGGAGATAACCTGAATATCATCCCCCTTTGCCTGTTGTGCAAGCCGCAGCTCCCGCTCTGGGTTTAGGAGAATTTCGCCGTTTCTGTCCTCCACAGAGAGCACGGCGAGGGGCTCCACCTCCTTGCCTTGGTTGCCGAAGATGGCGAAGGCTCTGGCCATCTCTACGGGCCGGACGGAGCAGGTTCCCAGTGCCAGACTGAGGTAGGGGTTAAAGCCACGGCTCGGAACCTCCTCCTCCGGTATTCCCAGCAGAGCTACCGCTCGGTCGATGGCGGCGTTGAATCCAACGGTCTCAAATATCTTTACGGAAACCACATTCATTGAGGTGGACAGGGCATACCACAGCTGCACGTTGCCCCGCCAGGTTCCCTGGAAATTACTGGGAATGTAGGGTCTTCCGTCGGGATTCTTGAACACCGTCGGTACGTCCGGCATGACGGTGGTGGGGGTAAACTGGCCTGAGTCCAGTGCCGCCGAATAGTACAGGGGTTTAAAGGAACTTCCCGGTTGAATCTTTGCTTGGGTGGCCCGAATCAGCTGGTTGGAGGTGCTGTACTCGCTTCCGCCAACCAAGGCGGTGATGTAGCCGGTGCTATTCTCCAGGGAGATGAGGGTTCCTTCTATAGTGGTCTTGCTGCTCTCCCTTGACTTTTGGGCGTTGGCCTTGTTGACCACCGCAAGCTTCATGTCCTCTATGCCGAACATCAGCGACATGACATCCAGGATGGGGTTGATTTCATCGGTGTAGGCGGAGCGAGCCTTGTTTTCGATGTGCTGGGCGGAGGTTTTCAGCTGGGGTAGGTTGAACACCAAGGACATGAGCTGGGTCAGGGGGATGTAGGTGCTTGCGGCGGAATTCTGTCTGAGGCTGCTGGAGCTTTGGTAGGAGCGGTTGGCCTGCTCGATGTACTTGTCCATCACCTGCTGTGCGGCCTGCTGGTGCTTGAGGTTCAGGCTGGTGCGGACGGTAAAGCCTCCGGTGTAGAGGTCGTCGGTGCCATAGAACATATCCGCAAGCTCCCGGCGCACATACTCGCTGAACCAAGGGGCCTTGTCGTCCCGCAGGTAGTAGGCGGGGGAGTTGATTCTGGTGTAGTCAAAATTCACCCAGAAGTCATCGAAGGACTGGGAAGCCTCCTCTGTAGTGAGGTAGCCGGCGCTGACCATCTCATCCAGCACGCTCTGCTGGCGTGCCATCGCCCGGTTCGGATAGTCAAAGGGATTGTAGTGGGCCGGATTTGACAGCTGCACCACAAGGATGGCTGCCTCCGCAGGGGAAATCTTGGTGGCGTCGTGGCCAAAGTAATACTTGGAGGCCGCGTCCACGCCGTAGGTTCCGCCGCCAAAGTAAATCTCGTTCAGATAGAGTTCCAGAATCTCGTCCTTGGACCAGCGCCGCTCCATCTGGATTGCCCACCAAAGCTCCTTGAGCTTGCGGGTGAGGGACTTTTCCGTGCGGTCGCAATACAATGTTCCGGCAATCTGCTGGGTGAGGGTGCTGCCTCCTCCCAGGGACTTGCCGGTGACGACACCCACAAAGGCACGGATGATGGCCTTCAGTCGGAATCCGTTGTGCTCGTAGAAAACCCGGTCCTCACGGGTGATGAGCGCGTCGATCATGTGCTGGGGAAGCCGTGTCAGGCTGATGATCTCCCGGTTCTCGTCGGCGGCAAACTGGGTGATGAACTCGCCGTTTATGTCCAGGAGACGGGTGGGAAGGGCAGTGGTGAATTCAGTGAAGTTTTCTGTATTGATGGTGTTGGTGGTTTCTGCCAGCAGGAGGCCCAGCAGGACACCGAAAATCAGAGCACAAAAAAAGGTGACGGACACAAAAAAAAGGGCCCGCCTTTTTAGTTTTCCCATGGCTGTAGGATAGGGAAGAGCGGGGGTTTTGTCAAGATGTCGGGTTTGCCGCGTCCGCTCCATCGTGGCTGCTTCCGTCCTCCCCACTTGGAACGGCCGGCCAGGAAAGAAGCTCAATTAAGAAAAAAAACGTAACCTACTCTGACAAAAAAGTCGATAGTTGTAGAGAGTGTCCCTTTGTGGACATGCCTGGGCTTGGAGCTCAGGCTGAAGATTTTGGAGGTATGCCAATGCTGGCACCAAATATGACCCTGGAGCTTGGAGTCCGGGAGCCGATTCAAAATTCCAGCAGTTCCCAGCGGGTGGAGCAAAGGGGCTCCGAACCCTCTTCCTTTGAGCGTGCCCTGGAGCGGGCCCGCACAGAAAGGTCCCCGGCGCCCAAGGCCGAGGAGTCCGCAAAGTCCCCGGAGCAGGCCCCCAAGGAGGTTCGGGAGGCTTCCCAAGAGGAGGCGGCTGCCAAGGTGGAGACTGATGAGGGTGCTGTCTCCCAGGACAAGGAGCTTGCCCAGGATGGAGCGCAGATAAAAACCTTAAAGCCAGCCCTTCCTGCCCATGAGGATGTTCTGGTGTCGGTGGCTTCCGTCGATGCGGAGTCGGCCGCTGTGCTTGAGGCGGAAGTCCTTGCAGGGGAGCCCTCCACGGAGATTCTGCTTGACAAGGAGGGCTTGGGTAAGGATGCCGAGGGGCCAGTCCAGCCCGCTGTTGGCAGGGAGGTCTTGGTTCAGGCTGATCCTCTGGTTGAGTCTCTGGAGCAGGAGGCAAAGGCCCGGCTGGATGACCTGGAAAGGAAGTCGAAGAAGTCTTCCATAGAAGATGCTGAGCACAGTCTTGCCCAAATCCTGCAGGGCGGTGCTCATCAGGAGGCCGCCACCACTGCCGACCTGTCCCTGGCACAGGGGGCCGTGGCAGAGATGCAGGGCGAGCTGAAGGAAATCCGGCTTGAAACCGGCACTTCCTTGGACCAAAAGATTCAGGTACAGGACCTGCGCACCGCCGCTGAGAACGGTGTTACCGAGGCTTCCCTCAAGGACGGTAACTTTGTCACCACCGTTACCCATGGGGATGGAACTGCTGACATCACCATGCAGCTGTCGGGTGGGGGAGAGGCTGGCGGTAAGGCCGGTTCCATCGCTTCCGGCAGCAAGGAGGCCAGCTTTGGCACCCTGTTGGCCAACCAGCTGCAGAACAACGCCACCGAATTTGTACGCACCGGCTCCATCATCCTGCGTGACGGAAATATGGGCACCATCAACCTGGTGCTGCATCCTGAGTCCCTTGGCAACGTAAAAATCAGCCTGGAGCTGAACGACCGGATGGTCTCCGCCCAAATTAGGGTGGCCTCGGAGGAGGCGTTTGTGGCCTTCAAGGAGTCTATTTCCTCGCTGCGGCAGGCCTTTTCTGACAGCGGCTTTGACACCGGCTCCTTCGACTTGTCGTGGTCTGGCAACGGCCAGAATCAGCAGGGGGGCCAGCAGCAGCGGAGCCAGAGCTCCATTTCCTTTGCAGAGACCCTGTACGGGGAGATGCTGGCGGAGGACGGGCTGGATTCTGCCGCCGATGGAGAAATCCTGCAAAAAATATATTCAGATTCGTCCCAAATTGCCGTTAATATAATGGCATAGCAGTTTTGGCAAAAGTATAGGAGCTGGATTTTATGGAAATAAATACGATGATGAGCGCTGCGGAAAAGACCCAGACCGCTCTTGCTGTTGACACCTTCAACAAGAGCCTGGTTGTAGAGGGCCGCAAGTCGAGCCAGGAATTGGGCAAGGACGACTTCCTGAAATTGCTGATTACGCAGCTGCAGAATCAGGATCCCACCAGCCCTATGGAGAATACCCAATTCATTGCCCAGATGGCGCAGTTCTCCTCCTTGGAGCAGATGACCAACATGAGCACGGAATTCGCCAAGCTGGCAAACATGCTGAACTCCGGCGAGGCGGTGGGGCTCTTGGGCAAGAGCGTGGAGGTTGCCTCTGGCGAGACCTCCGTCAGCGGTGTGGTTGAGGCCGTCACCAGGGGAGACAATCCCCAGGTCAAGGTGAACGGAATGCTCTATTCAATGGACCAGATTAACGCCGTGTACGGCAACTAAGAGGGTAGCTTTATGATGAGATCACTTTATTCCGGTGTATCCGGTATGCAGAACCACCAGACACGTCTGGATGTCATTGGAAACAACGTGGCAAACGTGAACACGACTGGATTTAAACGTGGCCGCGTGAACTTCCAGGACATGATTTCCCAGCAGCTTTCTGGAGCTGCCCGCCCCACCACTGAGGTGGGTGGTGTGAATCCCAAGGAAGTGGGTCTCGGCGTGATGACTGCCAGCATCGACACCATCTTTACCCAGGGAAACCTCCAGTCCACTGGTGTGTCCACCGACGTGGCCATTCAGGGAAATGGCTTTTTCATCCTGAAAAATGGAGAGGAGTCCTTCTACACCCGTGCCGGTGCCTTTGGTCTTGACAGCGAGGGAACCCTCGTGAACCCTGCCAACGGAATGCGGGTGCAGGGCTGGATGGCTGAGGAGCTGAACGGCGAGATGGTGCTGAACACGGCTGGGTCCACTGAAGACCTCATCATCCCTGTGGGAACCAAGGATCCTGCGAAGGCTACCGAAAACGTAAACTTTGCCTGCAACCTGAACAAGAACACGCCGGAAATCCTGGAGGGTGCCAGCCCTGCCGACATCGCCAAGGGAACCTGGGCCACCGAGCAGAAGATTTACGACAGCTTTGGAAACGAGCACATGCTGTCCGTCTCCTTTACCCGTGTGGTGGGCAACCCCAACCAATGGCAGGCCACCGTCACCGTAAACCCTGACGATGAGGTTGCCACAGAAACTCGTGTTGGCCTTGGAACCACCGACGGCACTGAAAACACCTTCCTGGTGAACTTTGACAACAACGGAACCCTGCTGTCTGTCACTGACTCGGCGGGCAACGTCACCAACCCGGAGGGAGAGATTATCCTCCAGACATCGTTCAACGTGCCCGGAGCAAACCCCGACGAGGACGGCAACCCCTACCGCCAGACCCTGAACATCAACCTTGGTACCATCGGAAGCCAGAAGAACACCATCACTCAGAGCGCTTCCCAGAGCTCCACCAAGGCCTTCTATCAGGACGGCTACACCATGGGCTATCTGGACAACTTCAAGATTGACTCCACTGGAACCATCACCGGCGTGTACTCCAACGGAACCAACCGCATCATCGGTCAGCTGGCCCTGGCCTCCTTTACCAACCAGGGTGGTCTGGAGAAGGCCGGCGAGAACACCTATGTGGAGTCCAACAACTCCGGTATGGCCAACATCGGAACCTCCGGCATCGCTGGCAAGGGCTCCCTTTTGGCAGGCTCCCTGGAGATGTCCAACGTTGACCTGACCGAGCAGTTTACCGACATGATTGTCACCCAGCGTGGCTTCCAGGCCAGCTCCAAGACCATCCAGACAGCGGATACCCTGCTGGAGACGGTGATGAACCTGAAGCGCTAAATGAGTACGTAGGGCCATGTGGGTGGGACATGGCTTTGAATAGGCACCGCCCGGAGGGTCGTTCCTTCGGGCGGTTTTTTATGGAATCCTAGGTAAAAACGAGAGATTTTTTTAAGAAAGGCTTGCATTTCCTGGCAAAAAACTTTATATTGCCGCTTTTTTTTCTTATCAATATTCACAAACAACCGATATTATACTAGAATGCTTTGGGAGGATTGCAGGGGGAGCCTGTGTGGGCTGCCCTAAAATCAGCGTATGATTGAAGTAATGCGTCTTGACGGAAAAAAGTACTGGATTAATCCCCATCAGATTGAATCCATAGAATGCAACCCGGACGTTACCCTGTGCATGCTGTCGGGGAAGCGTGTGGTGGTCAAGGATTCGCCCGAAGACATTATCACCCGTATCATAGCGTACCGCCGTCAGATTGGGGCCTTCAAGAACGAAGACTAGGGCGGGGAAAAGGAGTTTTTGATGGATATAGCGACAATAATCGGTTTGGTTGGCGGTGTGGGCTGCGTTGTCATGTCGGTTCTCACCTCCGGTGGAACCATGGGGGGAATCATCGACCTTCCTTCTGTCTTTATGGTCATCGGTGGTTCGTTCTGCGCCCTGCTCATCGTTGCTCCCCTGAAGGATGTGCTCGTCTCCGTCAAGGCCATGGGAAAGGTCTTTAAGATTCCCGACTTTGGGGAGAAGACCATAGTCCAGAACATGGTGGCCCTGTCCGAAAAGGCCCGGCGCGAGGGCATCCTGGCCCTGGAGGAGGGCCTGGAGGATTTGGACGATGAGTTTATGAAGACTGGATTGCGCCTGGTGGTTGACGGCACTGACGGGACTGTCATCCGGGCCATTATGGAAAGCGAGATGGCCCAGGTTGAGGCCCGCCACATGAACGTCATCGGTGTTGTCAACCAGTGGGCAGGATACGCCCCCGGCTTCGGCATGATTGGTACGGTTTTGGGACTGGTAGGTATGTTGAACAACCTGGAGGACAAGTCCTCCCTGGGACCGAACATGGCTGTCGCCCTCATCACCACCCTGTACGGCTGTCTGCTGGCAAACTGGATTCTGGGTCCCATGGCCACCAAGCTGACCGGCCAGAACTCCAACGAGATGCGTACTAAGGAAATGGTCATAGAGGGAGTGCTTTCCATCCAGGCGGGAGACAACCCCCGCATCCTGGCCATGAAGCTTTTGACCTACCTTGACCCGGTTTCCAGGAAGGCAATCGAGGCCGATGTGATGAAGGACTGACGGAGGACTTATGGCGAAAAAAAAGAAGGAGCCGCCCAAGGCTTCGTCGGCCTGGCTCAACAGCTATGGGGACATGATTACCCTGATGCTCTGCTTCTTTGTCATGCTGTACAATCCCACCGAGGTGGACACAGTGCAGCTTGCAGAGCTGACAGCCTCCATCCACGGGGAGACGGGGGGTGGAAAGTCCCTTGATGCGGGCCGCCTTGCCGACTTGGGAAACAACATCAATTCCCTGCCCTCGGTGGCAAAGGGAAAGTCCTTGGGCTTGGCGGTAAAGCGGGCGGTGAGCTTGTTCGCCCCTGACGTCAAGTCCAACAAGATTACCCTCACCAGCGATGAGCGTGGTCTTGTTATCACCCTGGCCGGAGATTCCTTCTTTGCCCAGGGGAGCGCCGAGCTGCGGCTTGACGAGACACGGGAAACCCTGCTGCGGCTGGCGCAGTTTCTGTCCGGCGCAGATTTGAAAGACCGTCGCTTTAGGATAGAGGGGCATACGGACAACACTCCGGTGGCCGGGGAGGAATTCCCCAGCAACTGGGAGCTGTCCACTGCCCGCGCCACCAATGTCCTGCATTATCTTTCGGACTTTGGTGTGGACGAGGGGCAGTTTTCTGTGGCCGGGTATGCGGATACCCGGGAAAAGGCATCGAATGACACTGCTGAAGGCAGGGCATATAACCGTCGTGTGGATATTATAATTCTGGATGACGGACATTTTTGACAAACAGGAGGAATGATGTATGGCCGATGAGTCTATGGATTTTGAAGACAATGAGAGCGCTGGTGGAACCGAAAAGAAGTCAAAGGGAATCGGTGGACTGCTGCCTACCCTGCTGAAATGGATTGCAATCGTCTTGGGTGCAATCATTCTCATAGTGACAGTGGTTGTAATCACCATGAAGATTATGGGCGGAAATACTACCCAGGCGGCGGTCATCCCCGTGTCTCAAGACTATGTGGGCAAGCGGGAGGTCCTCGACTGGTACACCTCCTTGGGACAGGTCAGCACCAGAACCACTGATGCCCTGCCCGCCACTGTGACGGTTGAGGTGGTGCTCGGCTACAAGCAGGCGGACAAGGCCGCCTCCACCGAGATTACCCAGCGCCAAATCGAGATTAAGGATTATCTGCGCCGCTACTTTACGGCTCTGTCCGTGGAGGATTTGCGGCCACGGAACGAGGAGAAACGTCGCATTGAGATTCGCAATGCCATCAATGACGACATCCTGAGCTCCTCGAAGATTCGTGATGTGCGCTTTACGAATCTGAATATAATTGAGCAGTAGCAGCCATATCTAGGGGTTTTATATGAATGAAGTTCTGTCGCAGGACGAAATTGACCAGCTTCTCACCGCCATCAGTTCCGGTAGTTCGGAGTCGGATGATTTTAAGCCGGTAAACGATACCCGCAAGATTAAGATCTACGACTTCAAGCGTCCCGACAAGTTCTCCAAGGAGCAGATCCGCACGGTGTCCATCATGCATGAGACCTTCGCCCGTCTGACCACCACGAGTCTTTCGGCCCAGCTGCGGAGCATCGTGCATGTGCACGTGGCATCGGTGGACCAGCTGACCTATGAGGAGTTCATCCGCTCAATTCCCACGCCAACCACCCTGGCGGTCATCAATATGGATCCCCTCAAGGGAAATGCCATTCTGGAGATTGACCCCGCCATCACCTTCTCCATGATTGACCGCCTCTTTGGAGGAACCGGCCAGGGAGCCAAGGTGCAGCGGGACCTCACCGACATCGAGCAGTCCGTCATGGAGGGAATCATTGTCCGCATCCTGGCGAACATGCGCGAGGCGTGGACCCAGGTGATTGACCTGCGCCCCCGCATGGGACAGATTGAGACGAACCCCCAGTTTGCCCAGATTGTTGCCCCGTCGGAAATGGTGGTGCTGGTGACGCTGGAAACCAAGATTGGTGACGAGGAGGGAATGATGAACTTCTGTATTCCCTACATCACCATTGAGCCCATCATCTCCAAGCTGTCCTCCCAGTTCTGGTTTTCCTCCGTGCGGCGGAGCTCCACAACGCAGTACCTTGGCGTGCTGAAGGAAAAGCTGGCCGATGTGGACATGGACGTTGTGGCGGAAATCGGCTCGGTGTCCCTCCCCATCCGGGATGTGCTGTCGCTGCGGGTGGGCGACACGGTGCGCTTGGCAAATGTTCGCATTACGGATCCTATAACCCTCAGTGTAGGAAACAAGAAGAAATTCTTCTGCCAGCCTGGTGTAATCGGAAAGAAGATGGCGGTTCAGGTCTTGAACAAGCTGGAGCAGGTCGATTCAGATGAATTTGAAGAATTAGCTGTAGAAGGAGACGAGTCGTATGAGTGATGGTGCCATTTCCCAAAGTGAAATCGATGCATTGTTGAGTGGTGTGGATTTGGGTGGTATTTCTGCTGGCGGGGATTCATCGCCATCCTCTGCAGGAAAACCCAATACCGAGGCATTAGGCAAATTTGCAGTTGACTTGAAGGATAAATTAGCCCATAATGTAGGGACAATGACTGGCTCGGAGGTTTCCGTGAACGAGCCCACGGTTGAGTCTGTTGACCGTGACTCGTTCTTGGCAAAGCTTCCTGACACTGTTGTCGCTGTTATGGCCGATTATTCTGCCGGACTTGCAGGAGACCACCTGTATGTGCTTTCCACAGACTTCGCCCAGAAATTGGTGAGTTTGATTAACAATGAGGAGAACGCCGACCTGGACGAGATGGCGCTCTCCGTCATTGCGGAGGTTGTGGCTGGCCATACGAGTGCGGAGATTACGGAGCTGACCAAGAACGGCCAGTTCCCTGGCTTGGCCTGCAATCCGGGGGAGCCGGTGAACGGCCCCAAGGCCATGGTTCGGTTTCCGCAGGGAGACTTTGTGCTGTTTTCGTATCCGGTTGTGGTTGACGGCACCGAGTATACCCTTTGGGAGGCCATTGCAGGTAGTGCGGCGGATCAGATTGCAACGTCCCTGAGTGGGGGCGGAGCCCAGGCAGCTGCGGGCGGTATGAATATGGGAGCTATGCAGGCTCCAATGAATATGAATGGCATGGCCATGCAGGCCATGGGCGGGGGAATGAATATGGGCGGTATGGGAAACGGATTCTCTTCTATGCCAATGGGTATGAGTGCACCCAACGTGCAGTCTCTCCAATTTCCTGGGCTTCAAGGCGGTGTAGGCAGCGTGGAGCAGGGAAATATCGGTCTGATCATGGATGTGTACATGGAGATGACCGTCGAGCTGGGACGCACCAAAAAGCAAATCAAGGAAATCCTTGGAATGGGAGAGGGAACCATTATCGAGCTGGACAAGCTTGCCGGTGAGCCTGTGGACATTCTGGTGAATCACAAGCCCATCGCCAAGGGTGAGGTTGTGGTCATCGACGAGAACTTTGGTGTCCGTGTAACTGAGATTCTTTCTCCCATCGAGCGTGTAACTGGTTAAGACCCTATGGGTTTGGTTCAGCAACGAGGAGTCCGAAAATTCATTTTTCTCTGCACTTGCCTCCTGATTGCAGGCTTTGCCTGGGGTCAGGAGCTTGCTGTGTCTGAGGCTGCTGAGTCGGGACGTGCTGCCGAATCCCAGATTGTCCTGGCACAGGATTCCATGGAAGGAGAGGGGGCTTCCGCAGTTCAGGGCTCCTCCTATGGGGTTTGGTTTTTTATTCGCACTGTTTTGGTGCTGGCGGTTGTTCTGGCCTTGGTATGGGCCTTCTTTGTCTTTTTAAAGCGGGCTTCTGGAACCACCAGCGGCTCTGACCCCTACCTCAAGAAGGTTGCATCCCTGTCCCTTGCCCCCGGAAAATTTGTGTATGTCATAACTCTAAACTCAAGGGGTTATTTGGTGGGCGTGGCAGACAATTCCGTGAGCCTCATTGCTGAGATTGATGACAAGGAGCTGGTGGATGCCATGAACCTCAATGCGCCTGAGGATACCGAAGGGGGGGGGCCACTGGACTTTGCCTCGATTCTGGATAAATTCAGGGTTGTTGGGGGTAAGAAGACCTCCTCCCCAGGGAGGAAGGCTTCAGGATTTTCCAGCAGCAGCGTGGTGGAGCTTCTCCAAAGCCAGCGTTCCCGGCTGAATGCCAGTGGAGCAAAGGGGGGCGAAGATGATGCTCCGTAGCTTTGCCACCAAGACCCTTCCCAAGATTTTTGTGGCTGCCCTGCTTGTGGCCGCCTGCTGTATGCCCTCCTTTTCCCAGACCTTCCCCCAGGGATCCACAGGAGGCCGTACCGACATGACGGGCACAGCCTCCGACATTGACATGCCCGCCATCAGCGTGGACATCCGTGACCCTGAGTCCGGCCAAGAGGTGGCCTTTTCCGTCCAGCTGCTGCTGATGCTCACCATCCTGACCCTGGCACCCAGCATCCTGATTCTAGTAACCTGCTTTCTGCGGTTTTCCATCGTACTGGACTTCATCAAGCGGGCACTGTCCCTGCAGCAGGTGCCACCCACGGCGGTGCTCAACGGAATCGCCTTCTTTATGACTCTGTTTGTTATGTGGCCCACCTTTACGGACATATATAACAGTGCCTATCGTCCCATGTCTGATGGAGAGATTGGCATCGAGGAGGCCTTTGCCGAGGCGGAGGCTCCGCTGCGCCTGTTTATGTACCGCCAGATGGGAAGCAACACCAGCTACATCACCCTGTTTATGTCCATTGGTGGGCTGGAGCGGCCTCAGACCTTGGCCGACGTTCCCACCTATGTGCTGGTGCCCGCCTATATCCTCAACGAGCTGACGGTGGCCTTTCAAATCGGTGTGTTGCTGTACATTCCCTTTATCGTCATAGATATGGTGGTGGCTAGTATCCTCATGTCCATGGGCATGATCATGCTGCCGCCAGTGCAGATTTCCATGCCCTTTAAGCTGATGCTCTTTGTCCTGGTGGATGGCTGGGGCCTACTGACTCAGCAGCTGTTTAACTCGATTGTCCGCTAACCAGTACTGAACACTGATGGTTAGTCTTGATAAGCCCTGACAAGGAAATGCCCATGCTAACAAAATCCCTCGCACTCAAGATATTTGAAGGTTTTTCCATCGAGCGCTGGAACGACCTTGTGCGTCCCTTCGAGATGATTGAGATGGACAAGGCAGCCGAAAAGATGGTGGTGGCCTACATCATCGGAAAATTTGAGGAGGATCGGGGCGCAAGCCTGGACTGGGACTGGATGATTCATGCCGCCTTCTTTGAGCTTTTGCGCAAGATTGCCCTCTGCGACATCAAGTCCCCGGTGCAGCGGATGATTCGCCGGGAATATCCTGATGAGTACAAGAAGCTCAATGAATGGGTGGTGCAGCAGTACCACGGTCTTCTACCAACTCAAGGTCTGCTGGAGCGCTTCGAGAACTATTGCTGCGGTCCCGCTCCCGCCCCGGACACTGTGGTGGGCCGCACTGCGCGGGTGTTTCGTGCCGCCCACAAGTATTCCACCCTGCGTGAGTTCCAGATGATTTCCGTGGTGAACGAGAGATTCCGATTGGACCCCATTGAGGAGGGACTGAATCGGGACATTGAGGAGTACCTTGACCTGCGGGCCTTGCAGCTGCTGCTTACCAAGCAAGGTCCCTACCGCTTTTTGATGATGCTGGAGCAGCTGCGGTTCCAGACCCGCTGGAACCAGACCCCCCGTGTCCCCCGCACGAGTGTACTGGGGCATTCCTTCTTTGTGGCAGTCCTCACCCTCCTTTTGGAGTACTCTACCGGCACCATCTTCTGTGAGAGGCGACGGTACAACAACTTTTTCTGTGGCCTCTTCCACGACCTGCCAGAGGCAGTAACCCGGGACATTATCTCGCCGGTAAAGCAGGCTACCGACGGTCTGCCCCACATCGTAAAGCTGATAGAGGATGCCATCGTGGGCAAGGAGCTTTCTCCCCTGATGGACGACTGCTATCGTGACGAGCTGCTGTACTTTACCAGCAACGAGTTTGCCAACCGCATTCGTCTGCCCCGTTCCGATAGTCTCTTTGCGGGGGAAATGCCAGAGTCGATGGCAAGCCTGCCGCCGGGTCAGCAGCTTGAGGTGAGCTTTGAGGAGCTGAACGGCCGCTACAATTTTGCCGACTTCTCCCCAGTGGATGGACGTCTGGTCAAGGTTGCCGACCACATCGCCGCCTTTCTGGAGGCGGACAGCTCCATCCGCTACGGAATCACCTCTCCCCACCTTACCTCCGGCAAGGAGAACCTGCTGGGCATCTACAGCGACTCAAGGCTTGTGAATGGAGTCGATGTGTCGTCGTTTTTTAGTCAATTTGATTGAATGTAAGAAAATACGTCCTTACTTGTGAGGCTTGCCCGGCGGTTCTGCTGGCGTTCACCAGTAATCAATTGGGCGAATTCTGCCGATAGTATAGCCGTATGAGTAGGCTGAATTTTTCTGTCGCTGTGATTGCTTTCCTTCTGCCTCTTTCTCTGTTTGCCGAGACAAACCATGTGGTTGGAAAGGGCGAAACCCTGTACTCAATCAGCAGGAAGTATGGTGTCACGGTGGCCGAATTGTGCGACGAGAACAAGATAACTCAATCCCAGATTCTGAAGGCGGGGCAGCGGTTGACCATACCGGCCAAGGACATGAGCTCCACCGACTCTTACATCGTGGCAAAGGGGGACACCTTTTACGGAGTTGCCCGTCGCCACAACGTGACGGTGGACAAGCTTTTGGACATGAACGGGCTGAAAACCTCCGACACCCTCAAGGTGGGCCAGGTGCTGAAGGTTCCTGCGGCCATTGCCGTGCTCAATGCCCCCTCCATCGAGATTACCGACCCCCGCAACTATACTGGCAGAAAGGGCGACTCCTCGCTATTGTGGCCGGTGAAGAACCCAGAGGTGGTCTATGTTTCCGGCAAGATTTCTGGTGTGCAGCTCAGCGCCAAGAAGAACGAGGCTGTCTGCGCCATACAATCGGGAACCGTTATGTTCAGCGGACTGTACCGTGGATTTGGCAGGGTGGTCTTTGTGCAGGCACAGAGCGGCCACATGTACGTGTATACCGGGCTTTCCGACATCTCCGTCTCCAAGGGCGACTACATCACCACCGGCAGGCAGTTGGGCCTAGCGGGTGTAGACAGCTTTACCGGCAAGGACCAGCTCACCTTTATGGTGTTTCAGGACGGAAAGCCCATAGACCCCGCCCAGGCGCCGCGGGGTTAGGGAAAGTTTTGCGGCAGAGCTTTCGGCGCTGCCATTCGGCGGTTGTGTATCCGGCAGCTTTGTGATATGCTTGGCGGAGTGTCAGCGGTAGCATAGTGGCCGCACCGACGGTTTTGCTGGGGAAATTGGCCACGGGTTTGGGAGAGGTTGCCGGTCGGGAGCCACCTGCAGGTCTGACGCCAGCTGGCAAGTCCCAAAATGGAGGAGAGATTGTGCTAGAAAAGCAGAGGGATTTGGTTGCCAGGATTTTACTCCGGCCGGCCGTCGGCATGGAAGGCTGCTGCCTGCCGGTGGTGGCGGGAAGCCTTGGCTTAATATGTCTAGGGGGGGGGGGTATAAATGGTTGAGGAAATCACCGCCTGCTGGTAGGCGGGATGTCGTCTCCGCATCCAAGGGGGTGCGGGGATGAGGAGAAAGAATATACTTGTATTTCCCTGCGGCTCCGAAATTGCATTGGAAATACATCGGGCGGTTGGAAAGTCGGCCCATTTCAATTTGATTGGAGCGAGTTCTGTTGATGACCACGGGAAATTCGTCTATGAGAATTACCTGGATGGTGTCCCCTTCATTACGGATGACTCCTTTATTCCAAAAATCAGAGAAATTGTTGCGGCCCATGCCATAGATGCCATATATCCTGCGATGGACGCAGTGATAGAGGTCTTGAAAAGAAATGAGGATGAGATAGGCTGCAAGGTAATCGCATCGAAGGCGGAGACAACGCACATTTGCCTGTCCAAGACAAGGACATACCAAAGACTGAAGAACATAGTGGATACGCCGGCTGTCTATGATTCGATGGAGGCGGTGGAGGAATTCCCGGTTTTTGTCAAGCCGGACATTGGATATGGAAGCCGTGGGGCCAGGAAATGCCAGTCCAGGGAAGAGCTTGCTGTTCAGCTTGGGCACCATCCCTCCTCGATAATCTGCGAGTATCTGCCGGGCGAGGAATATACCGTTGACTGCTTTACCGGCAAGGACGGAAAGCTTTTGGCCTGCTGCCCTAGGATTCGCTCCCGGATTATGAACGGCATCAGTGTGAACACAAGGGAAATCCGGGAGACGGAGCCCTTCTGCCAGCTTGCCCAAAGAATCAATCAGGCCCTTGATTTTTCCGGCGCCTGGTTTTTTCAGGTAAAGCGCAATGCCGGAGGAAGGCTCGTCTTGTTGGAGGTCGCAAGCCGTTTTGCGGGAAGCTCCTCATTGTTCAGGGCGAAGGGCGTGAATTTTGCCCTGATGAGCCTGTACAATGCCTTTGACATTCCCGTTTCGATTGTACGGAATGATTACCCCGTCGAGATGGACCGGGCGCTGGACAACAAGTATTGGATTGACATCGAGTATGACGAGGTGTTCGTTGACTTTGATGACTGTCTGTTTCTCGACCAGAAATACCTGAACGAGCAGCTTGTGGCCTTCCTGTTCAGGTGCAGGAATCGCCGGATACGGCTCTCCTTGTTGACCAAGCATGATGACAATGCCCTAGTTCCATTGCAGAAGTTGTTGCACGACCTAAAGATAAGCTCATTGTTTGACAGAGTCATCCACATCGGCGCTGACGACCGAAAGTGCAGGTATATCGACAATCGGAACGCAATCTTCATAGACGACAGCTTTGCGGAGAGAAGGTCTGTGAGCGAAAGCTGCGGGATACACGTGTTCAGCGTGGACATGGTGGAGGCCTTGTAGGACATGGATATTGGAAGCAACGTCAGGAAAGTTCAGGCAAGGCTGCTGGAAATGGCTGTAAAAATTGCCGGTATCCTTGAAAGGAATGATGTTCCATATCAGATTGCCTTCGGCACCTTGCTGGGCGCTGTCAGGCATGGCGGCTTCATCCCTTGGGACGATGACTTTGACCTTGCTCTTTTTGATGACACGTATGACCGGGCGATTGAGATTTTGAGGAGCGAGCTGCCACAAGACATGTTCGTGGAGGACGAGAAGTCAGAGCCAAGATACTTCCATGGGTGGGCCCATGTCAAGGACCTGAATTCGGCGGCCCATTGCGACCTGTTTCCCCAAGACAACCTCTATTCGCATCATGGGCTGAGCGTTGACTTGTACCGGTGGAAAAGGATGCATTCATCACGCTTGTTGGACTATCGGTTGCAGGAGCTTGCTAGGTATCTTGGCAGGAAACGGGAGAAGGGTGTCATCGGCAAGATGGAACATGACAGGACACTCAGCGAGTTGAGGGCAAAAATCGAGCAGGAGGAGATCAGGAATCCGGTGGCGGAAGGTATTGTTTATGGTATGGCGATGCAGGAGCGCTTTGTGCGGGAGCAGGACATTTTCCCCTTGGTAAAATACAAATTTGAAAATCTTGAATTCTATGGGCCCAACAATTACGACGGTATTTTGAGGCACTTCTATGGCGACTATATGCAGCTGCCGGAGGAAGGGCATAGATTTTCCCATTACAGTGAGGTCAATTTTTATGAGTAATGGCATTGAAACAGCAGAATTCAACAAATCAGATGTCGGGTTTTGCGATGTGCTGGAATTTGTCCTCAAAAACGACCATTTGTTTCCAGACCCGTTTTCTATCCATGTTGATGTGTCCGTGTACTTGAGGAAGTTGATTGGCAATGCTCAGGTGCTTGTGGCTAAGGATGACGGGATTTTTTGTGGGCTTGCCTGTGCCTACATGAATGACAATGTTTCTAAGACCACCCACCTGCAATTGCTGCTTGTTGACGGAGAGCATCAGGGGAAGGGAGTCGGTAGGCAGCTTTGCCGGGAAGTGTTGCGTTTTGCGAAGATGCATGGGATGGAACGGCTCCTTCTCGTTGTGGACAAAAGCAATACTGTCGCTGAGAATCTCTATAAGTCCCTTGGTTTTTTGGACTGCGCTGAGCGGCATGGCAATCCAGACAAAAAAAATCTTGAGCGCTTGTTGATTACCAGAACATGATGAATTTTACCATCGGTCCTGTCCAGATGTACGAGGAGACATTGCGGACCGGGGAATGAGGGAAAACGAGGCGTTGCTGTGGGTGTGTTCCGACGTTCCAGAGAAGTCGGCTGTCCGAAATCCCGCACAGCCGTCCCTCTCCTGAAGTCTGACCTTTGTCTTCCCGTCTCCGCCCCTGAGACGCCCAATTGTCAAGATTTGGTTAAGATAAGAACAAGTCTTTGGCAAGTCGTATAAAAACTGGTTCTCACTTTTGTGTTTTTCGGGTACAAAATCTATGTTCAAAACACAGGAGGAACCATGGATACATATTTTGAAAAGCCGCTTGGGTATGTTGAGACTGAGCTGTCAAGTGTCGTTGGAGATGTGGACCCGCTGGCAATCTATCTCAAGCAGATTTCCCGGTATGCCCTGCTTTCTCCCCAGGAGGAGCTTCGTCTGGCGGAAAATATCCAGGGCTTGAAGGCTCAGATTCGGAGGCTTGGAGATGAGCTTGCCTGGCAGCCTGAAAACGAAGAGGAAATTGCTGCACAGATTGAGACCCTTCAGGAAGCACTCAGGATTGAGAAGAACAAGATGGTCCACGCCAACCTGCGGCTGGTGGTGTCTGTGGCAAAGAAATACCAGCACCGCGGGCTTTCCCTCATTGACCTAATTGACGAGGGAAACATCGGGCTTTTGGAGGCGGTGGACCGCTTTGAGGCCAGTCGGAACTGCCGTTTTTCCACCTACGGCATCTGGTGGATTCGCCAGGCCATCATCAAGGGCATTGCCGACAAGGGGCGCATCATCAGAATGCCCGTGCACATGCTGAACACCATCAACAAGTGCTTTATGATTGCTAAGCAGCTGACCCAGGAGTATGGCCGGGAGCCCACCTGCCGGGAGCTCTCCGACTACATCGGCGAGACCCCGGAGAAGATTGAGGAGTATCTGAAGCTTGCCCAGGAGACCTCCAGCCTGGACACCACCATTGACGAGAGCAGCCCCTCCGTGCTGGGCGACCTGCTGACAACCGACGAGGATGAGCAGCAGGTGGAAAATGTGTTTTCCACCATGCTGTCTGAGACAATAAACTCCGTGCTAAAGGAGTTTTCCGAACGGGAGATGGCCATCATCAAGCTGCGCTTCGGCCTTGACGGAAGAACTCCCATGACCCTCTCTGAAACTGGCCGTGTGTTGGGAATCACCCGTGAGCGGGTACGACAGATTCAGGAGAAGATGCTGGAAAAACTGAAGGAAAGCGAGGAGCTGCTTTCCTTCAATGAGTTGCGATGATGTTTCCGGCCGGGAGCGGTGGTCCTTTCCCCATTCCGCCCCGCTTCCGGCCTTTTTTTCTATGCCTGGCCCCTGACTCGCCTTGCCGCCGCCACCATGTTCCTAAGACTGGCCTCCGTCTCCGGCATGGCCCGTGTCTTGAGGCCGCAGTCGGGATTCACCCACAGACTGTCCCTGCCGATCCTTGCCAGCATGAGCGAAAGGGAGCCCACAATCTCGTCCACAGAAGGCACCCTCGGGGAATGGATGTCATAGACTCCCGGCCCCACCTCCGTTTGGAAGTCATTTTCCAGCAGGGAATCCAATAGCTGCAAGTCTGATCGGGATGCCTCAAAGGTGATCACATCCGCATCCATCTGGTCAATGGCGGCGATGATGTCCGTGAACTCGCTGTAGCACATGTGGGTGTGGATCTGGGTCTCCGGCCTTACGCCGCTGTGGGTCAGGCGGAAGGCGGGAATCGCAAAGTCAAGGTACTCCGCATACCAATCCGACCTCCTCAGCGGCAACTTTTCCCTCAGCGCAGCCTCGTCAATCTGTATCACCCTGATTCCCCTCGCCTCCAGGTCAAGCACCTCGTCCCTGATTGCCAATGCAATCTGCAAGACGGACTCCTTGATAGAAATGTCCTCCCTGGGGAAGGACCAGTTCAATATGGTCACCGGCCCGGTCAGCATCCCCTTCATGATTTTTTGCGTCAATGACTGGGCGTAAGCGGACCATTCCACTGTTATCGGCTCCTTGCGGTACACGTCCCCCCAGACAATCGGAGGCTTCACGCACCGTGTGCCGTAGGACTGCACCCAAGCCCTTTCGGTGAAAAGGAAGCCGCCCAGGGCCTCTCCGAAGTACTCCACCATGTCGTTGCGCTCGTATTCCCCATGCACCAGGACGTCCAGCCCCATTTCTTCCTGCCACCCCACGCAGGCGGCAATCTTCCCCCGGATGAATTCCACGTATTCCTGCTCGGATATCTGTCCCCTGCGGAACGCCAGGCGCCGCGCCTGTACGTCCCCTGTCTGCGGGAAGGAGCCTATGGTTGTTGTCGGAAGCTCCGGTAGCCCCAAAAGCCTCTTCTGCAGCGCCCGCCGCTCCTTCCGCGGGGGCATCCTGACGCAGTCGTCCTCTGCCAGCTGGGACAGCCTGCCTCCCACCTGGTCGTTGCCGCATTCCCTGCTGCGGGCAAAAAGCTCCCTGTTTCTCCGGTATGCCTCACGCTCGTAGCAGTCCCCGGCGTCAGCAAGAGCGCCCAACTCATTCAGCTCCACCAGCTTCTCCCGGGCAAAGGCAAGGTACGAACGCTGCTCCCGGGAAAGCCCGGTCTCCTGCTCCAGGCTGTACGGCACATGGAGCAGGGAGCAGGAGGTTGACAGGACAAGTTGAATTCCCTTGTCCCGCAGGCCCCCCAAGCACTCCAAGGTGTCCTGATACCGGTTCCGCCAGACATTCTTGCCGTTGACCAGCCCTGCAAAAAGCAGCTTGTCACTGGGAAAACCGTGCTCCTCAATCAGGCGGCGGGTCTCCTTCCCCTCCACAAAGTCAAGCCCCAGCCCCGCAAAGGGCATGGCAACCAAATCCAGATAGACATCCCGTGCATCCCCAAAATACGTCTGCAGCAGAACCCTGCTTTTCTTGGCGGCCGGCAGGACAGTGTCGTATATCCTGCGGAACAGCGCCATGTCCTCCGCTCCCATATCCTGAACCAGCGCCGGCTCATCGAACTGCACCCACAGGACCTGGTTTTCCTCGCATTTGCCGATTACATCCCGGTACGCCTGCGCAATGGCCTCAGCATAATCCGCGGCGGCCTTCTTTCCGGTGTACCTGCACAGCCG
Source organism: uncultured Treponema sp. (assembly GCA_937876905.1). Classification (GTDB taxonomy): domain Bacteria; phylum Spirochaetota; class Spirochaetia; order Treponematales; family Treponemataceae; genus Treponema_F. The sequence continues at coordinate 3,637 of CALEFI010000123.1, read as the reverse complement.
CAGCATGGTGTACGGGCCGATCACCACGGGCTTCGTCTCCATTCCCAGGGCCTTCGCCTGCGCATACTCATCCCAGGGCTTGCTTCCGGAAAGTTCGATGGCGGTGTCATCGTCTAGCTCCGGAACGATGTAGTGGTAGTTCGTGTTGAACCATTTCCTCATGGCAAGCGCCCTCACGTCCCCGCGCTCCCCCTGATAGCCGCGGGCCATGGCAAAGTACCTGTCCAGCCCAGACAGCTCCAGCTCCTTGTAGCGCCGCGGCACAATGTTCAGCAGCACCGCAGTGTCCAGAACCGTGTCGTAGAAGGAAAAGTCGTTGCTTGGAATATAGTCGATTCCCGCATCTTTCTGCGCGCTCCAGTGGGCCTTTCTTAACGCCTCCCCTGTCTCAAGCAGCTGCGTGGCCCCAATCTCCTTCCTGAAGTATTTTTCGCAAGCGAACTTCAGCTCCCGCCCGGCGCCAATCCGCGGGAAACCAATCACCGATGTATGCATAATGACCTCCATTGCATAGCGTATTCATGGGGCCAGTATAGTTTGTTGCGGATACAGTGTAAAATATAAAAAAAATATGTTGTCCATAGCATCAGGCTATGGATGGCCATCGGTTCCCAGGTGCCTGTGCAGGGCTTCCACATAGAAGGCCCCCAAAGTGCCGAGCCTTCCCTGCCGGTGGGTGATGTAGCCGATCCTCATTTCACTTTCATCCGCCAGCGGGATTGCGATGATGTCCTTTCCGTTGAGCTTCTTGTCAATGATTCCGCTGCAGACGGTGTAGCCGTTCAGTCCGATCAGAAGATTGAACAGCGTGGCCCTGTCCCTCACCCGTATGTTCTTCTTGCGTTCCGAGGGGGAAAAAATCTCTTCCGAAAAATAGAAGGAGTTGCGCTGCCCCTGCTCGAAGGAAAGATAGGGATACAGCTCCAGCTCCTCATTGGCTATCACCGCCTTCCCTGCCAGCGGGTGGCTCCGGCTGACAAACACATGGGGCCTGGCCACAAAAATCCCATGGAATTCCAGGCCGTGGCTCTTCAGGATTCTGCCCATGACCGCCTCGTTGAAGTCGTTCAGAAAGAGGATGCCTATCTCGCTCCTCATCTGCGCCACATCCTCGACAATCTCATAGGTCTGCGTCTCCCTCAGACTGAAGTCATACTCGTCCTGCCCATACTCCTTGATAAGGTCTATGAAGGCGCCCACTGCAAAGGAATAGTGCTGGGTGGAGACGCAAAACTGCTTTTTCCTGCCCTCGCCGCCCTTGTACCTGTCTTCAAGAATTGCGGCCTGATCCAGCACCTGCCGTGCGTAGCCCAGGAAGGTCTCGCCTTCCTTTGAGATTGTGATTCCCTTGTTCGTCCTGCTGAAGATAACAATGTCCATCTCCCGCTCCAGCTCATGAATGGCATTGGTAAGGCTTGGCTGGGATATGTAGAGCCTGTTGGCAGCCTCCGTAATCGTTCCGGTCGCGGCCACCATTACTGCATATTTCAGCTGCTGCAGCGTCATTCCTCCTCCCCACAGCTCCCCGGACACTGCCGGATGCAGCGCAGCAGCACCTCCATGCAGACACGGGCATCGTCGGTGGCACGGTGGGCCTTCCCCGGATTGATGCCGAAGTGCTGGGCAAGAAACTGGAGATTATACCTTTCAAGCTCCGGGAAGCTGGCACGGGAGGTTTTTACTGTGTCTTCAATTTGATTGTTAAGAGGCTGGTGTCCATGACGGCCCAAGGCGGCGTTGACAAATTTCACGTCGAAGCTGGAGTTGTGGGCTACCAGAATGCTGTCGGAAATAAAGTCAATGAAGCCAGGGAGAACCTGATCCTCTGTAGGGCAATCCTTCACCATGTCCAGCGTGATGTTGTTCACTGCCATGGCCGCAGGCGACAGGGGGCAGCAGGGATTGATGAGCTGGTTGTAGATGGCAACCACCCCGTCCTTGGTGAACTTGACCGCCCCGATTTCCAGCAGCCGGTCCTTTTCGGCATTGAGTCCCGTGGTCTCCGTGTCGAAGGCAGTGAAGACCGCCCCGCCGTCGTATAGGCGGAGCAGCTCCCGAACTTTTTTCAGACTTCGGCTATTACTGTGCGGCATCGAGGATTCCGTTGATTTCAGCTTCGATGGCGTCGCAGAGCTTTTCTGAAGTGGCCTTTGCCTCCGCCAGCTTGCCGGTGGGGGGAACCACGCTATTGACGTAGAACTTGATCTTCGGCTCCGTTCCAGAGGGGCGGGCGCTGACCACGGTACCGTTCTCCAGGAAGAACTGGAGCACATTGCTCTTGGGCAGGTCCACCGGCTGCTTGTCGGCTGGATTGGCCGGGTCGTAGCTGGTGCTGGTCTGGATGTCCCGAATCAGCGCGACCTTCTGTCCGCCCAGGGTTTTTAGTCCCTCCTCCCGCAGCTTCGCCATGATTCCCTTCATGGTGGCCACGCCGCTGGCTCCCGCAAAGTTCCTGGAGATGGCGCGGTCCTCGAAATAGCCGAACTGGGTGAACAATTCTTCCAGCCGCTGCAGCAGGGACTTGCCCTGGGAGCGCCAGTAGAGGGTCATCTCGGCGCAGAGGGCGGCGGCGGAGACACCGTCCTTGTCCCGCACGTCGGTCTCCACATTGTAGCCGTAGCTCTCCTCAAAGCCGAACACATAGCTGTGGCTGCCCCTTTTCTCGAAGTCTGCCATGACGGCGGCAATCCACTTGAAGCCAGTGAGACATTCGGCAAGGTGCACGCCGTGATGGGCGCAAATCTTGTCGGCAAAGGGTGAGGTGACGATGGAGCGGATGACGGCTGGATTGGCGGGCATCCTTCCCAGCTCCTTGCGGCTGGTGAGGATGTAGTCGCACAGCAGGGCACCCATCTGGTTTCCTGTGATGAGCACGTAGTTGCCCGCTGCATCGGGGACGGCGCCGCCGAAGCGGTCTGCGTCGGGGTCGGTGGCCATCACCACGTCGGCCTTTTCCTTCTTGGCCAGCTCCAGCGCCATCTTCAGAGCTGGAGCCTCCTCCGGGTTGGGCTTTTCCACCGTGGAGAAGTTTCCGTCAGGCTCCCGCTGCTCAGGTACCGTGATGACGGTGAGGCCCAGGTCTCCCAGCACCTTCTCCACGTGCATGGCTCCCGTTCCGTGGAGGGGGGTGTAGACAATCTTCACCTCGCCGGCCTTTTCCTTGATGAGGTCGGGACGGAACAGCTGGGACTTCACCATGGCCCAGTACTTCTCGTCGATTTCCTTGTCAATGAGGATGAGGGAGCCTGCCTTGATAGCCTCCTCCTTGGAAATGGTCTTCACTTCGGTGACGGAGTTCACCTCGTCGATGATGCCCTGGTCGTGGGGCTCGATGACCTGGGAGCCGTCGTTCCAGTAGGCCTTGTAGCCGTTGTACTGGGGTGGGTTGTGGGAGGCGGTCACCACCACGCCGGTGTCGCAGCCCAGGGTGCGGATGGCGTAGGAAAGCTCCGGGGTGGGACGCAGACTGGTGAACAGGTAGGTCTTGAAGCCGTTGGCGGCGAACTCGCCGTCGATCTCATAGCCGGGGCCGCCCATGCCGGTGCCGTTGGGGCAGCCGCCCTGGATCATGAAGCCGCGGATCACGCGGTGGAAGATCAGACCATCATAAAATTTCTTGTTTACCAGACTGATAAAA
>CALEFI010000122.1 GCA_937876905.1 uncultured Treponema sp. | reverse complement strand
GCTTAAGACGCGCCGCCAGCGTTCGTTCTGAGCCAGGATCAAACTCTCCATGATTTATTCATTGGCCTCTAGGGCCGATGACTCTTACCTTTCGCCTGCACCAACTTCCATCGGCACAGGCATGCTCGCCTCAATGCTGACTTGGACTCCCTGTCGGGAATCCCGTCGTTTCCTTCCCTTCCCTTGTCATGTACAAGATCCTGCGGCCTGCGCCGCCCGTCGCCTCTCGTGGCGACGTTGGAGAATATATCACACCCTCTCCCATCTTGTCAATATATATTCCCCTTTTTTTTGAAAAAAAAATTATTTTTTTAGCAATTTTCCAAAGTGCATAAGATAATCCAAAAATGAGCCATAAGCTGCCAGTAAGCATAGAACAAAAAGGATAGCACTGCCTATATGTAGCCCTGACGCATAGGTCAAATCTATTCCAAACCTGACGCACGATTCCCACACCAAGCAATAAAACGTCGCTATCACATATAATACCGTTTTGAATTTCCCGCCCTTTCTTGCACCGATAGCGACTCCTCTCTGAACCGCCATGAGCCGGATAAAAAGCATTCCGAATTCTCTATATATAATCAGCATAAAAATCAATCCAGGCATGTAACCTGAAATAACAAGGCAGCAGAACGTCGTCAAATGAACCACAACATCTGCAAATGGATCGAACAGCTTTCCAAAGTCGCTCACCGCCTTCATCCGGCGGGCAAAGAATCCATCCAAAAAATCAGTAAATTCCATAAAGGCCAGAAGCGGAAGCATCACCCAGGCAGAAAGCACTGGCGCAAGTCCAGTCCATGCAGGAAGGAAGTACACCACAAAAAACACCGGCGACAAAACAATACGCGACAAAGTAAACTTATCTGCTAATTTCATGTGTCCAGTATACCCATATAGCCTGTTGTGTAAAGTGCAAGAAATTTAGGGATATGCCTTGAAGTCCTGCACCACGCTGATAGCGGACTCCACCACAAAGCCTTCCATCAAGGAAGAGGTAATGGCAATCGCCCTTTCGACAGCGGCCATGGAATCAGCAACCCCTTGCAAAACCACCTTGTCACCAGAGACAACAGCCTTCAGGAAGGTGATGTTTATCCTGTGCTCAAAGACAAGCGCATTAATCAGATGCTGAGCCCTCACCAGCTCATCCAGCCGCTTCCTCCCAGCGGTCTCCTTTTCTTGGCTTATCAGCTGCTCGCAAAGGCGAACTATCGTTTCTGAGGCTGACTCCACATCCAGCAATCCAGTATTCATCACCAGATGGAAGTGAGAGGGATCCTCATTGCTCAAATTGAAGAAACTCTTGTGAAATCCCAGGCGATTGGTATCGCTTTCAGTCATCCTTTGTACCGCCTGCTTTTCATCCCAAGAAAATTCCGCCATGAGACGCCGGCAGCGAACACTAGCACTGGCCACAAAACGAAGCGCCAATACATTTGGAAGGTCTTCCAAAATGGTAAAGGCTCCCCGCCCAATCAAAATGCAATTCTGTTGGGTGGCGGCCTCCAATACAGCCGTCTGAAGATAATCCAGATACTCATCCCTATCCTTTGTTAGGGATGCAAAAAAACCGGGCTTGCGCTCGTCATACTTCTTCAGCTTTTCAGCAGGAAAGCCTAGGTCAATAATCTTTTGTTCGATTGCCTGCCGGCCAATAAACGCATAGTTCATCCGCTGGGCTACAGCAGTGGCAATCTCATCTCCAAACGCCGCAACCTGGCGTGAAATTGTAATGATAGCCATACATCACCTCCATAACATGAAAACCAGAGCGAGGCTCAAATCAATTTTCAGATTGCAACCTGCAAAAGAGCCTCAGAAACACTTGAGTTTTTTTGGGAAAATTATAATCATAGGATAATCTCAAACCGACAGAATGTCAAAGGATTTAATGTATGACTGAGGAAAACCTTTTATGGAATGTTGGGGCAAAGAAGCTCCTGTACTCCACCCCGATTCTCTCCGTCCATCAGCAGACCAACACAGCTCCCGACGGATCCCAGGGAAATTATATCGTTGTAGACGCCCCTGACTGGGCCATTGTAATTCCCGTACTGGAGAATCCCCGGCGCTTGGTAATGGTTCGGCAATGGCGGCACGGCTCCCAGTCCCTGAGCACCGAATTTCCAGGGGGAGTCATCGACCACGGAGAGTCACCCGCACAGGCAGCAGAGCGAGAGCTGCTGGAGGAGACAGGCTACAAGGCGGGTAAGCTTACCCATCTAGGAAGCATGAGCCCCAATCCTGCAATGTTTTCCAACAAGGTGCATTGTTTTGTAGCGGAGAATCTGATTGCCACCGGGGTGCAAAATCTTGACAGGGGTGAATTTGTAGAATATTTTACCCTTGAGGAGGAGGAGGTGCATAAGATGATGGGAACCCAAGAATTTTCCCACGCTCTTATGGCCGCTGCATTTGAACTATACAGAAAGTACAAGGAAATCAACTGAGTGCTCTAGCTCACAAAAAAAGGTGCATCCAAACATTGAATGCACCTATCCATCACCATCCAGCAGGAATACCTCTTGTATTATGGAAGCCTGAACTCCTGATACTCCAATGCAGGGTCATAGGTTCCCTCCCGAACCTCTCCCGCTAGGCTAGGAATACGGATTCTTATTTCCGGCTGAATGACATCCGGGTTTGATGCATTGTTCAATGCACCCTTGTTAGCCTCGTACAAAACCTCCCACTTAAAAGGATCGTTATACACAAATGGCTTTGCCGCTATGTTCCAAAAGCAGTCCTTGGTCTTGTTCCAGTCATGGATGACGTAATACTCTGGATAGGTTCCAGCAGGAACGGAGGAAGCCTGCTGCTGGGCCTCCAATTCAGCCTGAGCCTCCAGCTCTGCCTGTGCCTGCGCAGCTGCAAGCGCATCAGCCTCCTCCTTAGCCCGGGCAGCGGCCAAGGCCTCTTCCTCCAGACGCCTTCTCTCATCATCCATTTCCTGTAGTCCCGCCAAGGCATCCATGGATTGCAGGGCAAGGCTCTTTGCCTCCTCGTAGCGCTCGGCGGAAAAGGCAACCTGGGCTTGATCCACAAAACCGACGCTCCGCTCATAGAGGTCAGGGAAATTTTCGTCGGCCTTTATGCTACGGGCCCACACCAGGCGGTTGCGGGCCACCCGAATCTGAGTGTCTGCGTCTGCCCTCAACAGCATCATCTCTATGTATTGGCGGGACAGCTCCGCATTTTCCTCCGCCTTGATAGTATACTCCACAGCCAAGTCATACTCTCCAGAGTCGAAGGCATCTTGGGCTCGGACGGCATACGCTTCCGCCAGCTTCTGATACTGGTTGTCGCCGTAACTGGCGGCAAAGGCTACAACGGGAGCCAGCAGGATGGCTGCAAAAACAAAGATCCTTTTCATTGTGCCACCTCCATTCCTGACTCGCTGGATTCAGAACCATCTTGCCCAGCAGCAGGCTCCTCAGCCTCCAGGGGGGCAATCTCATCCGCCTCGGCCGCCTTTTCAGCTGCGGCATTGACCTTCTGCCGAGCCCGGCGAATGGCCTCCTCTGCAGTCGCCCGCTTGACAAACACCTCATCATAAACCGACGAGAATAATCCGGCAGCCTCCACATAGCCATCGTATGCCGCAGCGTAATCCTTTTTACCATAAGCAGATTCAGCGCCAGACAAAGCCGCCGACGCAACATCGTAGTTATCCTTTGCAGCCATGGCGGACTTGATGGAGTCAGCCTTCTCCTTTGCGGCGAGGGCCGAGGCACGCTGCGTCTCGCACAACGAGACATAGTTGGCAGAAAGAATCGAAAAATAGGAGTCATACGCAACAGATGCCTGCTCAAGCAGCTGGGAACCAGCGGCATTCGCAGCCTGCAAGGACTGAGCCTGAGTCATGGCTTGGTCTCCCCGCTGGAGGGCTGACGCATCATAATCCTGAAGGCCAAGAGACACAATGCGCTCCCGCAGCTGCTGTGCCTCCGCCAGCTTTGCCATGGCAAGATAGGAATCCCGCAAACCCTCAATCTGACCGCGGTAATCTGCTTCAGGATTCTCCTGACGGGCCTGAAGCAATGCCTCGTAGTCGGAAGATGTTTTAGCAAAGGCATCGGGGAACAGGGTTGCGGCTCCTGCAGCCTCCGTAGTCCCACGGGCGGCAGAAAGCTCTTCCATCAGACGAGCCATCTGAGCAGCAAGCTCAGCAGCTTGTGCCGCAGCCTCTTGGTCAGCTGCCCCGACCTCGGCAGACTCTCCTGCGGCCCCTGTGGTTGTCTCTGCTACAGGAGCCTCCTCCGGCACAGCTTCCGGAGTTGAGCTACATCCAGAAACAAAAACAACGAAAGACGACAAAATCAAAAGAAGTATTAGACTTGCTCTCCTTCTCACAATACCCCTCCTTGAAAAGGAACTCAAAGACAATGGAAATACCGAGCACCCATCCTCAGCATCCCACATTAGAAAAACATAGAATAGGGCTAAGGATACAGTACATAAAACAAACAAGCAAGCAATTTTAAAAATAATCAAAAAAAATTTTTTTTGCCCTCTACTAAAAACACGCTTTTCTCAATTCTGTGTTATAATCATTGTGGATTTGTTCCGACAAAACCAATCTGTACTGCAAGGAGAAAAAATGGCAGAAGACTTTTCATTTTCCATTGAAAAGCATATTGGCGTGCTGTCCCAAGGCAAGGGGGGCTGGCAGGTGGAGTTGAACCTAGTTTCTTGGAGCGGGAGGGAGCCCAAATTCGACCTCCGCAGCTGGTCTCCAGACCATCAGAAAATGGGAAAGGGAATTACCATGACACAGGAGGAGTTAAAAAAGCTTGGGCAAATCATACGCTCCCTGGACAGCTAAAAGGATGCCTCTCCATAGCACACGAGAGGCTCCCCTCTTTTTAGCGTTATTACATAGAGCAGGCCCTGTAGGATTGTGTCCTCCAAGGCCGCTCCCCCTGTCCTGATTTCCATGTCGCTTCTGGCAAGGCCGGCCAAAATCTGCGCCACCTGAAAGGCTCCCCACACCCGTCCGGCATTTTGGTACTGGGTGCGGGCCTTTTTGGAGACAAATCCCCTGCTCCGATATTCCGCCTCCGAAGGGGCGGGGGATTCCTGCAAAAGGTGATGCCAAGCCAGCAAACGACGGAAGCAGTAGGTGAGCCCCGCAATCAACTGGACACTGGAGGATTCCTTGGACAGCCGCAGCTTATGCAGGATGGCAAGGCCAGTTTCCAGCCGCTGGACAGGGGATCGTTGGGGCTCGCACAGGGCATCAAAGAGGGTAAAGGGAGACTCCGCCCTGTTGTGGGCAAGAATCCGCTCCACATCCTCCAGAGAGACTTTGTGGCCCGGCTGAAAGCAGAGGAAGAAGCGGGAGCATTCCGTCTTGAGAGCCTCGGTATTGTTCTCCACCATGTCTAGGATGAGCTCTATGGCATCGGGAGCCACGGCATACCCGTTTTTCTGAAAGAATTTTGCCAGCCACTGCTCCTTGCGATTGTCAAACATTTCCCAGAAAATCTGCTTGTTTGCCTTGGGAATCAGGGCTTCAAGCTTTTTGTCGCAGCCTACCTCATCCGAGACAAGAATGAGGATGGACTGTCCACCCTCGGCCCCCTGAATCCAGGAAGCCAGCATCTCCAGGTCTTCTTTTTTTTTGAGCTGCTCCGCTCCATGCACCACCATAAACCTTCCGGCTGCAAAGAGGGACTCGTTCAACAGCAGGGTCATCACCTCGGAAAAACTGGTTTGCGAAGCGTAAAAAGAGTATTCATCCAAAGAGCCAAACCTCTTCCTAGCTGTGACTCGGAGCTGCAGGATGGCCTCATTCCGCTCCCCCGCCTCCGGGCCGGTGAACAAATAGACTGGAGCCTGCCCCATCAGTAGCTCCTGATAATGCTGGACAAGACTCCCAGTACATGGACATCCTGGCAGTAGCTGGGCTTGAACTCGTCATTTTCCGACTGGAGTCGAATTCGGGAATTCTCCCGATAAAAGCGCTTGAGGGTGACAGCCTCATCCAAAACCGCCACCACAATCTGCCCGTCCTCCACCTCACTACATTGACGGAGCACCGCAATGTCCCCATCAAGAATTCCGGCCTTGACCATGGAGGATCCCTTTACCCTGAGTGCAAAGTAGGTTCCGTCATTTTTCACAAAGGGGGCAGCCAGATTTACGTATCCATCATAGTTCTCCTCGGATAGGAGGGGCTTGCCCGCCGCCACAGCTCCCAGCAGCGGAATCCGAATCGCAGCGGGGAGCGGTTCATGGCCATCCTCATCCATAATCACCCGGACGGAACGGGAACGCTTGTCGGAATGGGACAAGTACCCCTTTTTCTGGAGTGCGGCAAAGTGGCACTGAATGGCCCCCAAGGAAATCCCAAAGTTACTGGCACATTCTCGAATTGTGGGAGGACAGCCATTTTCCATGGAATACGTTCGGATAAAATTCAGAACCTCCACCTGGCGGCCGGTAAGACCCTTCATGTTTTATTCTTCCTCGAATTTATTTTCAAAGAGGGTGGCGATGGCGGCCACAGCATCGGCCTCGTCGTCCCCCTGAGCTCTCAGCGTCAAGGTGGTGTTGTAGCCTGCCGCCATCGTGATGACACCCATAATCGACTTTGCGTTGACCGTAGTGTCATGACTTTCCAGAAAAATCTCGGAAGAAAACTTGTTGGCAGTCTGGGCAATCAATGAAGCAGGACGCGCATGGATGCCTGCACGGTTGCGAACTGTCAAAATTTTCTCTACCATAAAAATCCCCTTGATACAAAAGTGTATTTTAGTTTAATAAGAATCGTCGCTTCCATAATAAGCTGTCTGGGCAACCCCCGTCTCTATCCATTTGAGGATGTTCTGGTTGAACTCCTTGGCAGAGTAATAGCCCATGGACTTGAGTCGCTCGTTCATGGCTGCCGTCTCGATGATGATTGGCAGATTCCGCCCCGGCTTGACGGGAATCTCCAGGAATGGAATTTGCACCCCCAGAATATCCTGGGTACGCTGCTCGGTTCCCAGGCGGTCGTACACCTTGTTGGCATTCCACTCCTCCAGCTGCACCACCAGCTGAACCTCCTTCTGGTCCCTGATGGAGCCGACACCATACAGTTGCGACACGTTGATGATTCCCAGACCACGAATCTCCATGTGATGACTAATCATCTGGTTGGCACCACGACCCACCAGAGTATTGCCATTGACGCAGCGGAGCTCCACCACATCATCCGCCACAAGCCGATGTCCCCGCTCAATGAGCTCCAACGCCGTCTCGCTCTTCCCCACCCCGGAATCACCGGTAAGGATGATGCCGACACCGTACACCTCCACCAGCACGCCGTGGATGCTCTTGCGGGATGCAAAGATGTCGGAAAAGACCCGAAGCAGCCGGGTAGAGAATTCGGTGGAATTCAAGGATGTCTGCAAGATAGGGCAGCCCACAAGGTCTGCAATCTCCATAAATTCCTTGATGGGCTCCAGTCCATAGGTAAAGACACAGCACGGAATCTCGTAGGTGAACAACTCCCGCAAGCTAGAAAGATTTCCCTCCGCCACCAGCTTGTTGATATAGGCGGTCTCCCCCCGTCCAAACAATTGAACACGATCAAAGGCAAAGGAGTCGTAAAAACCAGAAAGAGCCAGACCGGGACGATTCAAGTCTGGCACGGTAATGGCACGAACCAGCCCCTTCCGCCCGCCAAGACAGCGGAGATTGAGCGAATTGTGAGCCTTGAGGTCTAAATCCAGCAAATCCAGCACAGTGAACTTTCTATCCGGCATGGTGTCCCTACTATACACACTACCATACATTTATGCAAGGCAGGGAAAATGAACAAGCCCCGACGCAGGTGCCGGGGCTTGAATTCTCCGCTCAAATCACTTCTTTTCCTGAATCTTTTCCTTTTCCTTGTGCACCTTCTGGTCCAAGGTGTCCATCAGCTTGTTGAGGGCGGCGGCAAAGTCATAATTCTCGGCAGAGACATGGGCGGTGCCACCCCATCTAAAATTGACCGAGCAGTCAAAGATGAATTTCTTGTCCTCCTTCACACGAAGGATAAAATCGACAATCAAATCTTGCGCATACCTTATTCTCTCAATCTTCTTGTTGATAAGATCCAGCTGATCCTGCTCGAAATCGAAGCCCACTGCATTTACTGATGTTGTCATACAAACCTCCTGGAGAATACATGAAAAAGCAAGTCCCAGGCCAACAATGCGCCTGAGACACTCACACTACTTCCTAGTATACACCGAGAGAAGGAAATTGCAAAGTTTTTTCCGCATGAAAAAGACCATCCTTGCAGACTAGGGTGTGACCTCCTCCCGCTGGGATACGGACAGATGGCTCCAAATGCGGGGATCCTCCTGGCCCAGACACCAGAATCCCACCGCCTTGACTCCCATGTCAAAGTAGTTGTCCAGCCGGACGGACAGGGACTGCACGTCGTCGTAGTAGCTGGTGACGGTGACGGAGGGAACCTCGTAGGTAAAGGTGGGGATGTGCTCCTTGCGCATGATGTCGGCGGCGGTCACTCCGTTTTCCCGCATAGTCCGCTGGATGCCAGAAAAATAGAAGGCCCGGTTCAACGAGACCTCGCCCCAGGTGCGTCCGTAGAAGGGCAACCCCATCACCAGCTTTTCCCGCCCGATAGTCTCTAGGGAGTGCTCCGCAATGTTGTTGCACCAGTCGATGGAGGCAATGGGGCCGGGCCGGCTGGTTGCCCAGTGCTCGTCATAGGCCATCACAAAAACCTTGTCCACCAGGGCGCTGAGCCGCTTGTAGTCGTACACGTCATCCTTCAGGGTGCGGGTGCGGGCGGGCAGGGCCACGGAGAGAATCTTGTGGGGCAGGCGGCGGCGCAGCTCCTGAATAAAGGAGTGGAAGGTGTCCTTGTCCCGCTTAGGTACCAGTTCAAAGTCAATCTGGAGACCGTCGAAATCTTCTGTAGCCTTTACCAGGTCATCAATCAGCTTGCCCCGCACCTTCCCATCAGGGTCCAGTGCAAAGTGGGTGAGAGAAGTGCTATTGCAGGCGACAACCATGTGTATGCGTCCGGGATAGCCTGCAAGCTTTTTAGGATTGGGAACCCCCACCAGCTCTCCGTAGGTGTTTACCTCGGCACTAAAATAGCCCAAGTCCGTGATAGGAAAGCTATTGTCCAGATACTCCTCGCTGTCGGCAATGAGATAGGCCCACACCTCGAAGAAATTGGTGGAATAGGGGTTCACGTCGGGAGCCTCGATGATGACGTGCGGGCCTATCATGGAGGGCTCGCCTGGTACCAGCCCTCCGGCCTGCTCCTGTGGTGGCGGCTCTGTAGCATCCTTGGGACGAGAACCGGAAAAGAGCGGAGCTATGGCAAGACATGCCGCACAAAGAAACACAAACAGCTTTTTATACAAAAATAGTGGTTTTGACATTGGACTCCCCATGCATGTTCTTGTCCCGATTATCGACATGTTGCACCAATCAATTGACAAGAAAGGAGCCTACCTCCTGATGATTGTGTAGCAGGGGCTCTCGTCATCCTCCGGCGACTGGCGGGGAAGAAGCTCCAGCACCTGTTTTTCGCAGGACAACACTTCGGTAGGGTCATGGGTTACATGCAGCAGGGTGGTAGTTCCCGTGGCGGCGATGGTCTCTAATAGATGGAGGATGAGGCTCCGCTGCTCCTCGTCCAGTCCGTGACAGGGCTCGTCCAAAATCAGCAGGGGCGGACATTTTACCGCTGCCCGCAAAATCAGGATGGCCCGCTGCTCGCCGTAGGACAGGGAGCTGAAGGCCTCCCCACCCCGTCCTCCGAAGCCACCGATTTCCAGCCACCGCCTTGCTGCCAGCTGCTCTACCTGGGAGCGCTGCTGATAGAGGCCAACGCTGTCGTGGAAGCCGGAAAGCAGAACAGCCTCGATGTCGGTGCCGCCAACCATGCGGTATTCCAGATGAAGCCGGTAGGAGACGATGCCCATCCTTTCCTTTAGCTCCCAGATGGTTTCGCCAGTGCCACGGCGTCGGCCGAAGATGGAGACATCGTTGCAGAATACCTGCATGTTATCCCCGGTAATGAGCTCCAGCAGCGTGGTCTTGCCGGAGCCGTTGGGTCCACGGATGAGCCAATGCTCCCCGGAGCACACCTGCCAGCTCAGCCTGTTCAGCACCACCTTGTCTCCCCAGGCTACCCGCACGTCCTTCATGTCCACTAGAATCTGAGGGGTCAAATCGGACAGGTGCCCGGAGGATTCACTCTGGCCGACGGGGGCTTGTGCTGGCTTCCTGCTGGAAATGAGGGCCTGCTGGCAATGAAGCTCGTGAAAGGTGCAGTCGTTCCGCTGGAACAGGGCCTGCTGCCGCTCCTCCGTCCCGTCCTGGGTGTGACGGCTGTCCAGGACCGCCCGATAGTCGAATAGGCTTCCTTGGAAGGTGAGTCGGCCGCCGCTAAACTCCAGCACGTGGGTAATTCCGTCGGGAATCTCGTGGATGCGCTCCATAGAAAGGATGATGGCAGGCCCTTCCTTTGCTTTCATCTGGCAGGAAAAGAATTTTTGCAGGGTGGTTCGGGAGGCTGCATCGAGTCCAGCGAAGGGCTCCGACAGAATCAGCAGGCGACAGCGGGAAAGCAAGGCACGGCACAGAAGGACACGGCGTATTTCTCCGGTGGAAAGATATTTCAGCCCCCGCCCCAGCACGGATTCCACCCCGCACAACTGCACCTCAGCCAAGGAGCCCAGGGCAGCAAGCTTGTCATCCATGGCCGGAAAGCTGCTGTCCGAAGGCAGTCCGTCCAAGACTTCGCAGATAAAGCTCCCTGCTGTGCGGCCCTTGTCTATGCCACCCTCGATATAGTCGCCCTCGTCATTGCTCCGCTCCTCCTGGATGAGTGCGGCGGCTACCTCCAATGAAACCTGTTGGGTAGCAGAGGAAAATTGATTATAATAATGTCCACCCCCTTCTGCCTCATCGGTGGCAGGCTGGGGGCAAAACAGGGGCAATTTTGGCGAATTCTTGGAATTGGCTAGCGCCTGGATAAAATGCTCCTTGCCACCCCCGCTGGGGCCGGTAACTAGCCATGCCTGCCCCTCCTGAAAGTTCCAGGAAAAGCCTTGGATTAGCTGCCGGTCGCCCAGCTTCACTTCACACCTATCAATCGAAACAAGCCATCGTGTCATGGACTCCACTATACCACGAGCCGCCGACTTTGTTTAGTGGCGTGAAGTTTTTCTTGCCCCTTGCCCATCAGCTGATGGGGCATAGAGGGAAAAGGCAAAGACAAAGACAATACATTCTCCTTCCCTTTCTGCAAAGCAAGACTATTCTCAAAAGTCTCGCTTACTGATATACTAAAGCAATTCAGTCCTGTATTCAGGGAAGGAGGTGTTCAAGAATTTCAAGCGTATTCCAACGGCCCATCCTCTGGGGAAAAAGCGATGGCTTTCTTTCTGAGAGGAGGAAATGACCGGGTACATCGCCCAACGGTAGAACCAGCTGAGGGAAAATTGCGGCCTAGGACAGCTAGGCGACAAGCCGGAAGACAATGACGAGCTTTTGCATGATGACTTATATCCAGAAGGTATGAAGCCGCCGCCGACAGAGAAAAATCAGGATCTAGTGGCAACAGCCCTACGGTAGGGCGGAAAGCCCTGTAGCCTGGAGAGTTAAGACTGGCCCTGTCCCAGCCTGTGGCAGAAAAACAATGAGCGGGCCGGGAACCTTTTATCATTGGTGGCGGAAGCTATCGGCGGCGATTTTGCCGGATGCACTGAAGCAGTCTGTATCCGTCTTGTGCACGGGAGCCCGTGCTTATAACCTCATTTTTTGTGCTGGAGCAGTGCCGGTGTTGCTGGATATACTCTGTGGAAAGGCCGTGCCATACAGCGAATCGTGCGGAGAAGCTGTATCAGGAACTGGAGGGGGAAAGGCCTCCTCCAGAATCATTTTTTATAGAATGGAAGAGGATTACTGCTTCCTGATTGGGGGCGAGAGCCCTGCAATTTTATTTTTATGGAGAAAAAAATGCCTAGTAACAATTCATTTGATGAAAGCCGCTTTGTCGCCCTGCTGGAGGACGCCATCAGCAAGGTAAAGACAGAAGAGGATCCCATTGTCCTCACAGAGATGAAAAAGCTCTTTAAAAAACACGTCCCCTTTACCCTGCGAACCTACGTGGCAGCCTATCTTGCAAAGCAGGCAAGCCAGGGATTCCGAGGCGGAAGTAGGAGCCAAGCTCGGTATGAGACGGGGGGACGGGGAGGATCCTCCAGGAGGGAGCGCCCCCTTGCCCAGCGACGGCGCGAGCTTGACGGCGAGACGGCAGCGGTAGAGCCCCGTCCTGCACCCCGCCGTGTTACCATCGACGAGGAACATGCGGCCACCATCTTTATCGGCATCGGCAAGAACCGCCGAGTATATACCCGCGACCTTATCACCCTCTTGATGCAGGTATGCAAGCTGGACCGGGAGAGAATCGGCCGCATCCGCAACCAAGAGAACTACTCCTTTGTGGAGCTTTTCAAAGAGGATGTGGATGATGTTATCGCCACCCTCAACGGCTACAGCTACAAGGGGCGCAATCTGATGGTAAGCTATGCCCGCAAGAAGGATGGAGAACTAGCCGAAAATGCACCCTCCAACAATGGAGCAGCAGATCAGTCAGCCGCCCAAGAAGAAGCACCTGCACCAGGTCAGGTGTAAGGGAGTGCCATGGAAATAATGAGTTTTATGGCTGGAGGCTTTGGGGTGAACACCCTGATTGTTCCCCTGGAGGGCAGGAAGGTCTTTGTAGTTGACCCCGGTGGAGACATTCCTACCATCAATCACTACCTGGCCTCCCAAGAGCTTGAGCCGGTGGCAATCGTCTGCACCCACGGTCACTTTGACCACGTATTTGCAGTGCAGGATCTGCTGGACAACTTCGGGCCGCTTCCGATTGCCATCCATGCTGGAGACAGCTGCTATCTGGGGCCTGACCCCAATCGATGCCGGGAGGCCCATGGATTCGACCTTCGGATGCTGGGTCTGCCCCAGCTGACAGAGGCCCTAGTCCACCTGCCCGCCCCCACCTGTCTGCTGGAAGAGGGCGACACCCTAGCAAAGATAGCGGGTATTCCCTGCCCAGAGGCCGCCGCCCAGTGGCAGGTGCTTTCCACACCCGGTCACAGCCAGGGCTCCATCTGTCTGTACCACCAGCAGGAGGGCCGCCTGATTTGCGGCGACACCCTCTTCTACGGTGGCTACGGCAGGACGGATTTGTACAACAGCGACCAGACAAAGCTCATTGCCAGCCTCCGCCGTCTGATGCGGGAGCTGCCCAAGGAGACGCTCATCTATCCCGGCCATGGGGAGGTGGAGGTTCCACTGGGACAGGCCCTGTAGCCATGAGCGACATGCAATGGTTTGAAAAGGAAAATTTCTGGCTGAACTACGGGCCTGTCATGTTTGACGCCCACCACTGGGCCGAGGCTCCCGGCATCGCCAAGGCAATTTGCAGAATCTGCAATCTGCCAGAGGGAAGCAGGATTCTTGATGCCGGATGCGGGCCGGGCCGTATCACCGTGGAGCTGGCCCTACAGGGAATGGACGCAACCGGTGTGGACATCATCGGTCCCTACCTTGAGGCGGCGCAGGAGTCTGCGGCGGCGGAGGGCCTTTCCATCACTACAGTGCAGGCAGACCTTCGGAACTTTCAGACAGAAAATTTATTCGATGCGGCGGTAAATCTCTACACCTCCTTCGGCTATTGCGACACGCCGGAGGAGGATACCAAAATTCTCAGGAACATTGCCGCCGCCGTCCGTCCGGGTGGCTGGTTTGTGATGGAGTGCCTGAGCCGGGAAAACGCCGTGCGGGACTTTATCGAGGGCGAGTGGTTCCACCGCAGTGGGAAGACCGTGCTCACCGAATTTGCCGTGGCCGGAGCCTGGGAGGGCCTGCGCTCCCGCTGGATTCTCATAGACGACGAGACGGGCCAGCGGACAGAGCACGAGTTCGTGCAGCGACTGTATTCTGCCGTGGAGCTACGCAAGACTTTGCTGAACTGTGGCTTTTCCAGTGTCGAAATTTACGGCGACTTTGAGCTGTCCCCCTATGACCACAAGGCCGCCACTATGGTAATTGTCTGTAGAAAGTAGTATGATAGCCCCATGAAACGATTGGTCATTGTAATCTTTGTCATTGTGGCAACAGCCCTGGCCCTGGTCTTCTTTATGGGCAAGCCCCAGGACAGCGCCACCAGGCGGGTCGCCACAAGCCAGACAGTCATTCCAAAAACAGCAAGCCAAGCACAGGCTTCAGCAGAGGTTAATGCAGATGAGGCAGATACCTCTCTGGTGTCACTCATCCCCCTCTACGACGACGAAACCCTGGTGGGAACCCTGAGCATAGACTTTGACGGTGACGGCTACGACGACCAAATCAACACCATCAGAAGGATTTCCGACCCCTATATCCAAATAATTGTGGGACTGTACAATCCCTACAAGGGTCAGTACGAGCGTTCTGCCGTCATCAACACGGAGGTTATCCAGACGAGAACCTTCTCCTACACCTGCATGGACTTGATTGGAAACCACCAGAACGTGCTGATGTATTCCGGCTTTGTGGAGGGCGGGGACTCGGTGATGAAGCTATTCCTGCCAGAGCGTCAGGATACGGGTCTGGTGATGCACACTATCGGGGACTTCCGTGCCGACGGCACCATTTATGTCCAGCAGATAGACCGCCATGAGTCCTACCAGTCACAGAAAGCCAATGGGACAAGCTTTCCTGTGTGGGTGCACCGTTCCGACAGCAGCGCAGGAAGCGGTCGCTTGGACCAAATTCAGACAAAGTATGTGTGGGACGTTTCCAGCGGAAGGTACGTGCAGGACACAGAGACACGGGTTCAGGAGTCTCATGTGACTACCAGGGAATTGAACAGGATTCTGGACGGCACGGAAACCACTCTCAAAGCCCATTTGGAAGGCTTGTGGTACAGTGCCAACTCCTCCGGCAGCCAGCCCCGGTTCATGTTCTTCAATCCGAGGGAAGAGGAGATTATCTTCCAGGCAGACGAATCGCAGGAAGTCTACACCTGGATCAGCAGCACCCTGCGTCGCAGCGGCATCTATATCACTGCCATCAACACCTCTATCAACAACCTGACCCGCCGCATTGACATTTCCCTCACAGGAGTGGATGAGATTCAGGTCCGAAACCAGGACGATGTGCTTATGACCATTAGCGAACGGTCAGCGTGGGACGGTGAGTACAGAAAGCAGCCCACTTCCATTGCAAAAAAGCCCCCCCAGCCCCAGGAGGTTCTTCAATTGCTGGAGGGCCAGCGACACTGGTTGGTAGAGGGCGTGACAGAGATGGAGATTATTGGGGGAACCTACAGCTCACCCATGGTCAAGGGCATGATTACCAGCACCTTCTGTGATGGCCAGGAGGTGCTCCAAGTACGTGGCTCTGTTGGAGCTCCCTTCTATAATCAGGAGACCTACCTTGCCACAGTTCGGCACAACCGAGACACCAAGTTGGTAGAGTCTGTGCGGCTTGCCCCGGTAAAAATCACCCCGCTGGGACTGGAGGCCCTTGGCGGCAGCCCAATCCGGCTGGAGGCAAACTACAACACACAGAAAGACCCTGCCGTCCAAGTTACCACGCCGGATGAGCCTGAGCTACAGGCCACCTCCGCGCATGACGGAGAGGATCAGGCGAGCCGTCCGCAGCTTTCCGTCCACACCTCGCCCCGCTAGTTTAGCCCGGATAACGACGGCATTGACGACAAGCTTTCCATCGATTTGGGCGTTACCTCCGAGACTCCGGTAGCCAGTTGGTCATTCAACATCTATGACCCTGCGAACAATAGCTTGATTTGGTCCCGCTCCGGGCTGGGCGAGGTGACAAAAAAGCTTGAGTGGAACGGACGCAGCAATGCCGGTGAGCTGGTGCAGTCCGCCACGGACTATCCCTTTGTCTTTTCTGCAAAGGACGAGAACGGCATGAGCTCTGAGGCCCGGGGCGAGCTGTCGGTGGATGTCCTTGTCATCCACGAGGGGAACGTACTCAAGATTCAAGTTCCCTCCATCATATTCCGCAGTGACAAGGCCGACTTTGTGGGACTGGAAGAGGACCCTGAAAAGGGACTGGACCGGGCCACCATAGATAATAACATCAAGGTTATCCAGCGTATCGCCCAGATTCTGAACAAATTCCCGGACTACAGTGTCCGCATAGAGGGACATGCCAACAACATCACCGGTACCGAGGCGGAGGAAACCTCCACCGCCAACGGCAACATCCCGTTGGTTCCCCTGTCCGAGGAACGGGCGGACCTGGTGCGGGACATGCTGATTAGTTTTGGGGTGAACGGTGGCCGGCTTTCTACCGTAGGAATGGGCGGACGACAGCCCGTCGTTCCCCGTGCGGACCGAGCCAACTGGTGGAAGAACCGCCGGGTGGAGTTTATTCTGGACAAGTAACAACAAGAAAACCCAGCACTCCGGTGCTGGGTTTTGCATCGACAGGCTAGGACGCAGGTTTATTCGTCAGCAAAGACTGGGTAGCATTCGAAGCCAGCGGTCTTGAGGCGTAGCCCCGTGGAATTGTCCTCGTCCTCCGGCACCGTCACCACAAAGTACACTGTACCGCTCTGCCGCTGCTCCGCAGAAATGTCCGGCTTGAATCCAGCCTCCCGCAATCTGGCGGCTAGGTTTTCGGCGTTCTCCCTGTTGCGGAAAAAGCCCACCTGCTGCTTGACGACAATGTGGCTCTGGCCTTTGTCACTGGAGCCTGTACCGGAGGGAACGTCACTGGAGCTACTGCTGACGGAAGGTGGCACGGCGGCAATTTGAGCACTTGATTCCCTCGGCAGGAAAAACCAAAAGGGAGAGGGTAGCATCTGGGCATTACCTGTCACCAAGGCCGCCTCCGCTGACTTGGGATACTCCTGCCGGAGCCTCCTGCTCCACTCGTCCTTTCCCGTCAGATACCACAGGGTTAAATATACCGGCGGACGCACCAGCTTCATAGAGTCCAAAGTGGAGTAGGACTCCAGCACCGCCACTGGTTCCACCAGCTCGGACGGCAAGCTTATGCGGCACAGCCAGCTCCACACGCTGTACAGCCGGACATAGGCGACGGTCTCGGCCACTGTAGAATTACGGATGGAAGCAAGATAGGAGTCCGCCTGCTGATTGTCGCCGCAACCGAGGCTGCACCGCACCGCAGAGAGCACCAGCTGCTCCGTGGTAAGGGCGGGGGTACCGATGGCCGGTGGAGCGGCAATTCCTGCGGCACGGGCATACCAGGCGGCCGCCTCCTCATAACGCCCCAGCTGCTCCGTCAGGGAACCAAGGAAGCCGTATAGGGAACGCTGGTTGGAGGCACTGGCAGTGGCGGCGGCCTGCTCCACATCCTGTATGATGGTGGAAATCGGCACGTCGCCCTGGGCTGACCTTTTTACCGCCTCCTGAATCACGTGGGAGGCTACCTGGGCCCACAGGGGAGGCAGTGCCAGCAGCACGCACAGTCCCCGTACTACGACAATCCTGTAAAAGGGTTTCATTGGCCTATCCCTTGAAGATGGAGGAGGTATTTCCTGTAGCAAGGCTTCCCGGACTGCTGCCATCAACCATGGAGATGACACCGCCCTCCTTTAACCCCTGCTGCTGCTTCTTTTCCTCCGCCTTCCGCTGCCGCTCCTGATCCTTGTTTGCGGCCTTCTCCTGCTGGGCAAGACTCCGGGCCTCCTTCTTGGCGGCCTTGGCCTCCCTCTCCTGCTCCTTTTGAATCTTCTTCCTGGCCCGCGCCTCAATCAGGGCCTTTCTGTCCTTTGCGGACTTCTTCTTGATGACCGTAAAGGGCAGTGTCACAATCACGCCTAAGGCAAAGGCCACGATGAGGCTGAAGAAAATTGGCACATCCTGAAAGGTCTTGAAGCCGAAGGAGATATCGCAACTGTTCTCCATCTCCATGTTGAACCCCGCAAAGCAGGTTCCCAGAATGAGACAGATGATAAAACCGACTAGTTTCCACGGCATAGGTTCCTCCTGAATTCGGCAGAGGCAAGTTCATGCCCCCGCCCTCTTCCATTATACACTAAGACCCTACCACCTTACCACGGATGGTATTACCCGTCAATTCAAGGAGCTGCACCTGCACAAAGGTTCCGCAGGCCGATTCCTGTGCGGCGAACACCACCCGCTCGTCCTGGGCTGTCTTTCCCAAAAGCTCCGCCTTGTTGTCACGGGACACACTTTCCGCCAGCACCGTCACCGTCTGTCCCAGCCTTTTTGCTGTCTCCTCCCTAGTGATAGCAAGCTGCATGTCGATGATGCGCTGGAGGCGGGACTTCTTGGTCTTCAGGGGAATCTGGTCTGGATATTTTGCCGCAGGGGTTCCCTCCCGTGGATTGTAATAGTACATGTAGGCCGCCTGATAGCGAACCCTTTCCATCAGCTCCACAGTCTTGTCAAAGTCCTCCTCCGTTTCTCCGGGAAATCCGATGAGGATGTCCGTGGTAAGGGAGGCATCCGGCAGCTTTTCACGAATGCGGCCCACTAAATCCAAGTATTCCTGGTGGGTGTACCTGCGGGCCATACGGCGGAGGATGGGGTCGGAGCCGTGCTGGACGGGCAGATGGATGTGGCGGCACAGCACCGGATAGCGGGCAATCACCTCGATGAGCTTGTCCGACAAATCCTTGGGATGGCTGGACATAAAGCGTACCCAGCCGATGGAGGACTCCGTTTTTGCCAAGTGAAGGGCAATTAGCTCCATCAG
>CALEFI010000121.1 GCA_937876905.1 uncultured Treponema sp. | reverse complement strand
TGATCAAGGCGGGCCAGCTGAACGCAATGGGCCTCATCGACGAAATCTTCCATTATGTGTGCAGCCTCTACCGCCGTGACATCAACAAGACCGTGTTCGACTTCCTGCTGGAGCTTTTGGACGAGGAATTCGGACAGGAGGCCATGGACGGGCTTCTCTCCGCCTTTAACCGGGACTTTCCCCCTACGGCCATTTTTCGGGGCGAGGTGGGCTACCAGGAGTATCTGGCGGACAGCGGCCTTGACCCGGCAACGGGAGCCACCCGCTCCAATCGTGCCAGCACCCTGGAGGAGATGGTGCTCCTGCGGCTGGCCAACGAGAACCCCGCCTTCAGGCCCTTTTACTGTATGTTTGGTGACGACCGGCTTAAGGAAAGCTTTCTCTACGACATCGTGTGGGGGCGGATTCAGGCTTTCTTCATGGGCCAGCCGGGATTTGGACCCCATGGCAACAGCCTCATCGTCATGCTCAAGGAGCCGGTGAAATTCAGCCCCAACAGTTTGAAGGGCCAGCTGGATTACATCCGCACCCACTGGAAGGACCTGCTGGGCGAGTGGCTGGCTCGTCTGCTGGCGGGCATGGACCTCATCAGCGAGGAGGAGAAGGCTGCCTGGGCACCCTTGAACCTGGACCCCGCCGCCGGTATCGACATGGAGCCCTACAGCTACGACTCCCTGATGAACGAGTACGAGCGGTTCAGTCCCGACCGTGACTGGATGCCCAAGGTGGTGCTGATGGCCAAGACGGTGCTGGTGTGGCTGGACCAGCTTTCCCGACAGTACGGCAGGGACATCACCCGCCTGGACGAGATTCCTGACGAGGAGCTGGATCTGCTGGCCCGGCGTGGCTTTACCGGCCTGTGGCTCATCGGACTGTGGGAGCGCTCCCACGCCAGCAAGCGAATCAAGCAGATTTGCGGCAACCCGGAGGCGGCGGCCTCTGCCTACAGTCTCTACGACTATGACATCGCCCAAGGACTTGGCGGCTGGGATGCGGTGGACAACCTCCGTCGCCGCCTGTGGGCTCGTGGCATCCGCCTTGCCTCTGACATGGTGCCCAACCACACCGGCATGGACTCCCATTGGATTAATGACCGCCCGGATTTGTTTGTTCAGACAAGGGACTGCCCCTTCCCCGGCTACACCTTCAACGGGGAGAACCTGTCCCTCAACAATCGGGTGGGAGTCTATCTGGAGGACCACTACTACAACAAGAGTGACTGCGCCGTGGTGTTCAAGCGGGTAGACCATCACACCGGTGATGTCCGCTACATCTACCACGGAAACGACGGCACGGGAATGCCTTGGAACGACACTGCCCAGATCGACTTCCTGAACCCGGAGGCACGGGAGGCGGTGATGCAGGAAATTCTCCACGTGGCTAGGAATTTTCCCATCATCCGCTTTGATGCGGCCATGGTGCTGGCCAAGAAGCACATCCGTCGCCTGTGGTATCCCCAGCCTGGCTGTGGCGGCGACATTGCCAGTCGCTCCGACTACGCTCTAAGCCCGGAGGAATTTGAGCGGAGGATTCCCCACGAGTTCTGGCGGGAGGTGGTGGATCGTGTGGCCCAGGAGGTGCCGGACACCCTCTTGCTGGCGGAGGCCTTCTGGATGATGGAGGGCTATTTTGTCCGTACTCTGGGAATGCACCGGGTCTACAACAGTGCCTTCATGAACATGCTGAAGCGGGAGGACAACTTCAAGTACCGCTCCACCATCAAAAACACTATCGAATTCGATCCCCAGATTCTCAAGCGCTACGTGAACTTCATGAACAACCCCGACGAGGAGACTGCCGTGGCCCAGTTCGGCAAGGAGGACAAGTACTTTGGCGTGTGCACCCTGATGGTCACCATGCCGGGACTGCCCATGTTCGGCCACGGCCAGATCGAGGGCTTTACGGAAAAGTACGGCATGGAATTCACCAAGGCTTACTGGAACGAGACACCCGACCAGAATCTCATCCAGCGTCACGAGCGGGAGATCTTCCCCCTGATGAAAAAGCGCTATCTCTTTGCAGAGATTGAGAATTTCCTCTTTTTTGACGTGTGGAACGAGGGCCAGGTGAACGAAAATGTCTTTGCCTACGCCAATCGCTGTGGGATGGAACGGGTCATTGTCTTCTATAATAATGTGTACCAGCAGGCATCCGGCTGGATCAAGGAGTCCTGCAAATATGCGGTGAAGACGGGAAACGGGGAGGAGGTTCGCATGGAAACCCGCTCCATCGGACACGCCCTAGGGCTCAATCCTGACTACAGCAACTACTGCATCTTCCGAGAGCAGCGCAGCGGCCTGTGGTTTATCCGCTCCGCCGCCGACATCTGCCACCACGGGCTGTTCCTCCAGCTCAACGGCTTCGAGACCCAGGTGATGATGGACATTTCCCAAGTCACCGACGATGAGACGGGCAAGTACCGCATCCTCTGTGAAACCCTTGCCGGCCGCGGTGTTTCCGACATTGACGTGGCCCTGCGAGAAATCTTTCTGAAGGAATTGTACCGAGCCTTTACTGCCGTCGTTTCTACTGAGTTTCTGGCGGACATGGCGCTGTTTGGCATGAGTCCAGTACAGTTGAAAAATACCAAGGCCGAGGTTCCTGCCATCGCCACCATCTTGGAGAGGCTGGAGGAGCCGATGATGGAGTGGTTCCAGGTGGCCGACCAATTTATTGAGGGAAATTACGGAGCCGCCAAGGTGGTTGACCGTCGGCAGTGCGGAAGGAAGGAGTCGCCTGAAAAGCTGTGGAGTGGATTCAAGGAGGACTTTACCCGCCTGTTGCAGAGCTTTGCCGAGGGACAAAAGCTGATGGCTGCCCCCAGCTCCAAGGCAGGGGGAAAGACCGCCGCTTCCTCCTCACAGCTTCCATTGAGGCTGTTCAAGGGCCTGCTGGAGCGTCCCGCCGCCACCCAGATGCTGGCGGGCATGATGGTGGCCTTCAGTCTCCGTCAGGTGCTGGGCAACAAGGCCACCGCCAGCCAGTCCACCGCACTGATTTCCCTGTGGGGCTTGGAGCGAAAGCTACAGGACCTGCTGCTGAACGAGGGCATTCCCGTATCCGCCACGGCAGTGCCCCTAAAGGCTGTGGTGCTGTCTCTGCCCTTCTGCGACCTGCTGCCCAAGCTAAAGCCTGCCGCTGGGAAGGCTTCAGCTCCCCAGACTGCTGGAAGGCCAGACAAGGCTGAAAGCGGAGGCAAGCTGGCTGTCACAGAGCGGGCGGAAATCAAGGTGGATGCCAAGGCCGTCAAGACTGTGGCTGGAATTATGGTGGAGGCAATCGTTGCCGGAAAGGATGCCAGGGAGGTAGCGGGTGTCAACCTCTACGATAATATCCTCTGGTTCAACGAGGAGAAGATGGATGATGCCCTATGGTTCGCCGTGGCAGTCCCAGCCCTGCTGGGAGGTGGACTGGACGACGGGGTGCAGGAGGCGGGGCTTGGGGCAGTGGCTCAAACGCTGGCCGCCGCCCAGAAGAAGAGCCAGTACCGGGCCGACGAGTTGTGCCGTCTGCTGCCACCTCCTGTGGTGAAGAAGCCTGCCAAGAAGTCCACCACAAAGGAGGCTGCTGCGGGCAAGAGGAACAACTCGGCCCAGACTGGCAGAAAGCCTTCTGGCAAGTAGTCGGTAAAACTCAATTTTTCAGGCGCATCTCTGACAGGGATGCGCCTTCTTCTTGGGCGCTGGGCTCAGTCCACCTTGAATGCCTTGATTCCGTCGGAGAGCCTTCGGATGCTGGTGTCGTTACCCTGCACCATGTCATTCACATTCTGGACAGAATTGTTTATCTGGGAGATTCCCGACGCCATCTCGTTCATGCTGATGGTGATGTCGTTGGTGAGCTGGTTCAGGTGAGCCATCTCCTTTACCACGGCCTCGCTTCCCTCCAGCATTTCCTCGGAGCCTTCCCGTACCTTCTGCGTAATCGTGTTGATGTCACGAATTGCAGACAGGACCTCCTGGCTTCCGGAATTCTGCTCCTGCATGGCCATGTTCATCTCAGTGCTCATCTGCATGAGCCGTTCGGAAAGGGCGTAGATGGCGTTGAACTTTTCCTCCACGGTTCTGGTAGCTTGTGTCAGGCTGTTGATGTCGCCGCCAAGACTCTTCAATGTGGAGGTGATGGCCTTTCCCTGGCTGCTGGACTCCTCGGCCAGCTTGCGAATCTCGTCGGCAACCACGGCGAATCCCTGTCCTGCCTCACCAGCGTGAGCCGCCTCGATTGCGGCGTTCATGGCCAGCAGGTTGGTCTGGCTGGCGATGTGCTGGATGATGCCCGATGCCTCCATCAGACCTCCGGAAGCCTCGTTTATCTTGCGGGTGACAGCCGTGGCATTGGTCACTGTGTCCCGCCCGCTGGTGGTTGCAACGGTCAGTTCCGAAACCATCTCCCCGCTCTTCTCCAGAGTGCGGGATATGGCTGCGATGTTCGCAAGCATCTCCTCTATGGAGGCGGATGACTGGGTGACGCTGGCAGATTGGCTCACGATGCTCTCCCCCAGCTTCTTGATGGTCTCGATGATTTGCTGCACGGTGGCCGTCATCTCGGTGACGCTGGCCGCTTGGTCCAGAACCTCGTCCTTGATGGTGGAGGCCGCCCCCTCCATCTGATGCATGGTGCTGGCGGTCTCGGTCATGGTGCGGCTCAAGCTCTCTCCTGTGCTGGAGAGGCTCCTTGCCGACGACTGGATGTCCTGCACCAGATTCCGCAGGTTCTCCACGGTGCGGTTGAAGTCCGTGAACATCTTCCCCACCTCGTTGTTGGAGTATGCTTCCAAGAAGGGAGTCAAATCTCCTGAACTGAGGATTTCCAAGGCCGCTGATGTCTTGAGGATGGGCTTGAGCATGGAACGGCGCAGGAAGCGGACAAAATAAATGGCAAAGGCGGCAGTCAGCAAGACCACCACAAACATGATGGTCTGGTAGACGAATATCTTGTCGTTCATCATCTCGCTTTCCTCGAAGGTCCGCAAGGTGATGTCAGCAATCAGCGTATCTATGGGTTGAAGGATGCTGTGGGTGCTGTGGGTGTACTCGTCGCTGGTGATTATCCTCACGGCGAACTCCTGCACGCTCTCTCCAGGAAGCAGCGGATGGGGGCCGGCAACATGCTGTCCCCGCCGCAGGCTCTCCATGATCTGCTCCTCGGTCTTGGCAAGCTCGTTGGACAGGGAAAGCGCCTTCTCTATGACGGAGAATTCCTTCTGGGAGAACTCCATCTGCCGCAGCAAGTCTATGAGGGAATGGGTCTCGCCGGAAAACATCACGTCATCGGGGCGGGGGGTTACGCCATTTCTCCAGCTAACGATGGCATGGTAGTTGTTGTAGTGGGTGATGTCCGAACCTCCGGTAGCCACGTACATTCGGCAGGCATCGGTCAGACCATCGGAAGTTTTGCGCACCTCGTTTGCCAGCAGCTGGCAGATGTCGGCTTGCTCCTGGTTCTCCACCAAGTCGTTCAAGGTGATACGAATCAGGACAATCATTCCCAGGATGATGCCCATCAAAATCAGGATATAGGCCGACCTGAGAATGAAGCTTCGGAGCAGGGAAGATCCCTTGGGGGCAAAAAAAATAGACAAATCCATGAACACTCCTTTTTAGCGAGACAAGATTTCTTTGTATAAAGTATTTTTCTTCAAAGAGATATTATGATATGTATCGGAAAAAATCATCAAAATAGAGATATTACAAACGATGCAGACAGGCATTTTTTTTGTAAATTGCAATTTACACAGAGCAAAAAATCATTTATGGTTGGGAGTGGCTCGTCCCTGGCGCAAGGATTCCGGGATGACGACGCCGCAATCAGCAGAATCCATTCCAAGGAGTATTTGATGAGGTCTTCGATTTTTTCCCGCTGGATGTGGGTGCTGGTTCTGGCCATCCTGCCGGGACTGGTAAGTTGTTTGGAGGAGGAGAATTTGACAGGAGCACAGGCTACAAGGGATGTTATGGAAGGAGATGGCTCGGCCATCTATCTGGCAGGCGGCTGCTTTTGGGGCGTGGAGCAGTATTTTGCCCTGGTGCCCGGCGTGCTGGATGCCGTGTCCGGCTATGCCCAGGGCCACGTGAAGAATCCCAGCTATGAGGAGGTGTGCAGCGGAACCACCGGCCACACCGAAACGGTACGGGTGGTGTACGACCCTGGCAAGGTGAGTCTGGGCCATCTACTGGAGCTCTACTACGATGTCATCGACCCCTACAGCCTCAACAAGCAGGGCAACGACCGTGGCCCCCAATACCGCACCGGCATCTACTACACGACGGAAGCTGACGGCACGATTGCCAAGGATTTTATTGCCGCCAAGCAGAACGCCACTGACCGCAAGATTGTGGTGGAGGTGGAGCCACTCACCGATTTCTGGGGTGCAGAGGACTACCACCAGGACTACCTGGAAAAAAATCCCTTCGGCTACTGCCACATCAGCCGGGACAAGTTCAGGAAGGCGGCCACCTCGGTGGACACGAGCCTAGTTCCCGACTTGAAGGCGGGCAATGGAGTCCAGGACCTAAGCCAGTTGCCCTCGCTGGAAAGGGGACGCTACAGCCGCCCCGCCGACTCCCTGCTAAAGGAAAGACTCACACCCCTGCAGTACCAGGTGGCGATGGAGTCTGCCACGGAGCGCCCCTTCTTCAACGAATTCTGGGACAGCAAGGAGGCTGGCCTCTACGTGGACATCGCCACCGGGGAGCCCCTGTTCCTTTCCACTGACAAGTATGACTCAGGCTGTGGCTGGCCCAGCTTTACCAAGCCCATCGCCGAGGAGCTTGTCACCGAGCTGGTGGACACTAGCCACGGCATGATCCGCACGGAGGTTCGCAGCCGCAGCGGAGACATCCACCTTGGCCATGTCTTTGACGACGGTCCCATCGCTGCAGGCGGGCTACGCTATTGCATCAACAGCGCCTCCCTTCGATTTGTACCCAAGGACCAGATGGAGGCCGAAGGCTACGGCGACCTGCTTCCGCTGGTAAAATAGGCAGGATAACGCCGTGCTCGTCGAGTTGCAGTGGCGAGCACGGCATATCCAGTGCGATGCTCCGGGCCGACCGTTCCTTGACAAGGCAGGGCTGCATGGTGTTGAATCCCTTGCTTGAATCTCAGAGGATTTTATGATATTATTTTCCGGCAACGGCTCATATAATTTCACGTGGGACAGCCTGCACGGGCTGGTCTTCGGTCATCATCCTCCTCCGACCATGGTGTGAAAGTTTCTACCAGCCACCAGTAACGGCTGACTATGAGACGTTCTTTTGGCAATATTGGGGCCATCGCCCCATGCGGGCGGTGTTGTCCGTGATTGTTCGAGCCGCCGAAAAATCTTTTGAAGGACGGATTTGAAGTTGAAGGTTGCCATCTTTTTTGGTTCAAAATCAGATACAGACACAATGAAAAAGGCCGCCACCGTGCTGAAGGAATTCGGGGTGGACTATTGCTCCTATGTGCTTTCCGCCCACCGTAGTGGCGAGCTGCTTCGCCAGCGGCTGCAGGAGGCGGAGGCTGCAGGCTGCGAGGTTATCATCGCTGGAGCTGGACTTGCCGCCCATCTGCCGGGTGTGATCGCCTCCATGACGGTGCTGCCGGTGATTGGGGTTCCCTTGGAGTGCATTTCCGGCGGCAGCAACGGTTTGGGGGGCATGGATGCCCTCCTGTCCATCGTGCAGATGCCCAAGCAGATTCCCGTGGCCACCGTGGGAATTGGCAACGCCGCAAACGCCGCCTATCTGGCGGTGGAAATCCTTGGAATCAAATATCCTGAGCTTCGGGAAAAGCTGCTGGAGTTCAGGAAAAAACTTATGGAAGAGGCCGCAGCAAACGGCGGCGCAGGAGTTGAATTATGAGCATTGATGTGAACAGCGTAAAAAAGGGAGACCAGATGTACGAGGGAAAGGCGAAGAAGATTTTTGCCACCAGCAATCCCGATTTGGTCATCATGGAATACAAGGATTCCGCCACCGCCTTCAACGGAGAGAAGAAGGGCGAGATTGACGAGAAGGGCATTCTGAACAACACCATCGCCGCCTCCATCTTCCAGATGCTGAACCAGAAGGGCATTCCCACCCACTTCATCGCCAAGCTCAGCGACCGGGAGGTGCTGTGCAAGAAGGTGAGCATCGTGCCGCTGGAGGTCATCGTGCGGAACGTGGCAGCAGGCTCCTTCAGCAAGCGGCTGGCGGTGCCGGAGGGCTCCGAGCTCAAGACCACCATCTTCGAGCTTTCCTACAAGGACGACGAGCTGGGGGATCCCCTCATCAACGACTACCACGCCGTGGCCATCGGTGCGGCAACCTGGGACGACCTGAAGGTCATCTACGACATCACGGCCAAAATCAACGGCATCCTCAAGGACTTCTTCTTGGGCTGCGGCGTGCGCCTCATCGACTTCAAGCTGGAGTTCGGCCGTGACAGCCAGGGAAACATCATCCTTGCCGACGAGATTTCCCCCGACACCTGCCGCTTCTGGGATGCCAAGACAAACGAAAAGCTGGACAAGGATCGCTTCCGCCGGGACTTGGGCAACGTAAAGGAAGCCTACGTGGAGATGCTGAACCGCATTACAGGAAAGAACTAGTGGGAGATACTACATTGACGCTCAAAGAGCAGGATACATTTTTGGACACGGACCAGGACAAGCTGGAGGAAAAGTGCGGCATCCTGGGAATCTATCTGAACAAGAAGGACCGGAACGACGAGTTCAATGCCGCAAAGCTGGCCTACTACGGTCTGTATTCCCTCCAGCATCGTGGTCAGGAGAGTGCGGGAATCTCCGTCTCCAATGGAGAGCGGATTGAAACCCACAAGGCCATGGGCTTGGTGGCAGATGTGTTCACCGCCCAGAAGCTGGAGGAGATGGCAGGTCAAATTGCGGTGGGCCACGTGCTGTACTCCACCAGCGGAGCCGCCCACATCGAAAACGCCCAGCCCTTTGTGACCCACTTCAAGCTGGGGGGCATTGCGGTAGCCCACAACGGTGCCCTCACCAACTACGAGCAGCTGAAGGAATTCCTGGAGGAGACCGGCTCCACCTTTACCTCCACCAGCGACACCGAGGTCATCAACAAGCTCATCGGAAAGAGCTACAAGAAGGGCTTGGAGCGGGCCCTCACCGATACCATCCAGATGATCAAGGGTTCCTTTGCCCTGGCGGTGATGACCGAGAGCAGTCTCATTGGTGCCCGTGACCCCAACGGCATCCGTCCCCTCTGTCTGGGCAAGCTGGAGGGAGGCTGGATGCTGGCCAGCGAGAGCTGCGCCATCGATGCGGTGGGCGGGACCTTTGTGCGGGACATCCAGCCGGGCGAAATTGTCATCATCAATGAGGATGGGGTACTGTCCTTTGAGTTCGGCGAGCGGACTGCCAAGCGAACCTGCATCTTTGAGTACGTGTACTTTGCTCGGCCAGACTCCATCATGGACGGGATTTCCATCCAGGATGCCCGCATGAAGATGGGTGCGGTGCTGGCCAGGGAAAGCGGAGTTCCTGCCGACGTGGTGATTGGCGTGCCGGATTCTGGACTCGGTGCCGCCATGGGCTATTCCGTGGAGGCAGGCATTCCCTACGCCATGGGAATTGTGAAGAACAAGTACATCGGACGCACCTTTATTGCCCCAACCCAGGCCGAACGGGAAAACCTCGTCT
Source organism: uncultured Treponema sp. (assembly GCA_937876905.1). Lineage (GTDB taxonomy): Bacteria > Spirochaetota > Spirochaetia > Treponematales > Treponemataceae > Treponema_F. The sequence continues at coordinate 2,315 of CALEFI010000121.1, read as the reverse complement.
TTGTCAAGCTGAATGCCATGCAGAGCGACGTGAAGGGAAAACGGGTGGTGGTGATTGACGACTCCATCGTACGTGGCACCACCTGCCGCCGCCTGATTCAGATTCTGAGACGGGCCGGAGCCAAGGAGGTGCATTTCCGAGTCTCCTCGCCGCCGGTAAAGTATCCCTGCTACTTTGGAATCGATACCCCCAGCCGGGCAGATTTGATTTCCGCCGAGCACAGCACCGAGGAGGTCTGCAAGGCCATCGGAGCCGACTCCCTTGCCTTTATCTCCTTGGACGGCATGTTCGAGGCCATGAAGGAGCTGAATCCCAAGACCTACGGCTACTGCAAGGGCTGCTTTGACGGGGAGTATCCCGTGCCGGTGCCCGGCGAGCTGAACGGACGCAGCTGCTGCTCGTAAAAAAAAGACCTCACATAATAGTCTCGTCTCCCAAGTCCACCGGAACCTCACCCTTGGTCAGGTTCCGCACAAAGACACTAAGATTTTCTGCGGCGTTTGCCTCCACAAGGCCAGACAGCTGAATTCTAGTGGAAAAGTCCTCCGTTACGGCGGTAAATTCAGGGGCGGCAAGATACCGCTTTATCTGCTGGTACTGCTCATAATCCACGGAAAATTGGAAGGAGCGGCGGGCTACCAGCTGATGAAAGCGGGCAACTGACAGCACGGCCTTTGCGCTGTCACCATAAGCCTTTACCAGCCCGCCAGTTCCCAGCAGGATGCCGCCAAACCAGCGAGTCACCGTCAGCAGGATGTTGGTACATCCCCTGCCCTTCAGCACATCCAGCACTGGTCTTCCCGCAGTACCAGCAGGTTCACCGTCGTCGGACATGCCTAGCACTTCAGCGGCAGGCCCTAGCACAAAGCCATGTACTACGTGGGTGGCATCCTCGTGCCTTTCCTTTTGGGCTTTCAGCAGGCTGCGGGCCTGGCCCTGGGTAGAGACGGGAAAGACCTCCGCCAGAAAGCGCGATCGCTTTATCTCCAGCTCGGCACTGGCGTATTCGCCAAGGGCGTCCATTCCTATGCCTGTGAGGAATCCGAGTCGGTAGAAAGCCGATGGACAGCATCCTGCCCGGACTCCTCATCCCGGACAGCCTGATAAAAGGCAGCCACCGCAGTCACCAGACGGATGAGGGTAGTGTACACACAGATAAAGTACACCATGTCGCAGACTTGGGATACCAAGTGGAGCGTTGATAGGCTTTGCCCTGCCGACTCAGACTGCTGGAACATGACAGACACCAGCGCAAAGCTTGCTACCAGGGCAACTACCGTCCCAATCAGCCAGAGGCCACCAGTTCTCAGCAAAAAAGCAACCAGTCTGCCCTTCCGTCCCTTCAGCAGGCGGAAATTCTCCTGGATTGCAGACAGTAAGGGCAGGTCCCGGTTGTCCATCAGCACCAGGTGAGTAAAGGAGGTGGGCAGCAAGACCAGCAGGAAAAATACCACCATGCACAGCATTGCCAAGGCAGGGAAAAAGCCGAACATGGTAGCCAGGGCAGCCTCGGAGTCAAAGGAGGCCACATCCCCTCCAGAAATTTCCAGCGCAAGCACTGTTCCTGCAAGCACCACCACAGAGCAAATCACCACGGCACCGACAGCATAGCAGAGGGCAAGGCCGAGGCATCGCCTTCCATCACGGAAGGAGTCCAGCAGGTTGCCCAGCACGCAGGGCTCATCCCGATACATCTTGGCGCACATCTGGGCAAAGCTAATTTGGAGCATAAATAAGATTAGGGGAATCACCAGCAACAGCAGCATACCCAAGGGAACCAGCCCCTTCTCCAGCAGCACCATGGCAAGCGGTGCCAGCACGGTGCTGCACAAAAATACCAGCAGCAGGGAAATGATTGCCTTTCCCAGATTCTTCCTGATGCTCAGGTTTACCCTTCCCAACAAAATTTGTGTATCTTCCATTATTATTCTCCTTTATCCTTCTTTTCGTCATTTTTTGCAGCTGACTTTTCCTGAACCTTTACTGCACCGACCTTGCCTGTGCCCCTGCCCTTTACCAGCTCCAGCCGCTCCGTCTCCCGACTGGAGAGCCGCACGCCAAGCGTCCTTGCCCCCTTTTCCTCGTAGTCTGCGGCAGAAAAAACCTCCTCCCGAATCTTGATCCGAGGCTTTTCCACATAATGCAACTTGAAGCTAAAGCTTTTTTCCGTGCTGATGTGGAGCACCTCCATGCCATCGGGCACTAGCGGATAGTCCCGGTTGGCAATGAACTGCTCGATTCGGCACCGCTTGATGGAGCAGAATTTGGTGGCGGGGTCTCGGTAGATGATGGTAAACAGGGTCTTGGAAAGGGTT
>CALEFI010000120.1 GCA_937876905.1 uncultured Treponema sp. | reverse complement strand
CCACGGAGAGGACGGCGGCCTCGATGTCCTCCTTGCGCACTCCATCGCTCACCATGGCCTCCAGCACGGAAAACACCAGTCGCTCCACCTCCTCCGCCCTGTCCCGCCGGCAGCCCCGCAGTCCCACCGTCATCAGCACCCAGTGCATTTCGCTGTCAATACCGCAATTGGGGGCCAAGTCCTCCCCCAGCTCCGACTCCAGCAATGCCTGCGACAGGGGCGAGCCGTCATGACCCAAAAGAATCTCCGCCACCAGCACTGTTTCCATAAACTGCAGGGGATCCGAGGAGTCCCCCATGAGCCAGGTGAGGGTAACTGTCGCACCGTCCTCCCCCTCCCCCTTGGAGCCACCGGGACCGGATTTTTCCATCACCACTGGACGATCGAAGGAGACAGGCGGACAGTCCAGCGGCAGGAGACTCCTCGCCGGTGTGTCCCTAGAGGCTCTGGAAAACAAGCCCCCGTCCGCCGTCAGCTCCGCAATAGTTGCGTCATAGCAGTCGAGAAAACGGTCGCAGATAAAGTCCAGCTGGTCCTGGGTGGGGATGTTGCCCGCCAGAAAGAGGCGGCAGTTGCCGGGATTGTAGTGATCCCGATGGAATTGCACAAAGTCCTGGTAGGTCAGCAGGGGAATCTCCACCGGGTCCCCTCCTGAGTCAAGGTCGTAGATGGTACCGGGCAGGACGCTCCTGACACACCAGTCCCCCGCCACGTTCTCGAAGCTGGAGTAGTTTCCCTTCATCTCGTTGTACACCACCCCCTGGATGCTGGGCCTGCCCTGGTCGTCCAGCTCCAGCCGGTGGCCCTCCTGATTGAAGGTCCATTCCTCCAGCAGGGGGAAGAACACGGCATCCCCGTAGACGGCCATCAGGTTGAAGTAATCCACACGGGAGATGGAGGCGGCCGGATACACGGTCTTGTCGGGGAAGGTCATGGCGTTAAGGAAGGTCTTGACACTCTGGTTTGCCAGACGGATGAAGGGGTCCTTCAAAGGATAATTCTTTGACCCACAAAGAACCGAATGCTCAAGGATATGGGCCACACCAGTGGAGTTCTGGGGAGGGGTCTTAAAGGCAAAGGCAAAGAGGTTCTCCTCGTCGTCGTTCAACAGATGGAAAACCTCCATCCCCGTAGGCCGGTGCCGCAGCCAGATTCCTTGAGCCGAAAATTCCTGCAGGGCAACAGCATCCAAAACCTCAAAATCCCTATATACCTCGCCCTTTTGCAGGGCATTCTTTCCTGAATCCATTCCTTATTTATAGTCCATACGGGGGATTTTTTCAAGAACGGCCGCTCACCATTGTATGAATTCTTTTAGGAAAGGGACTCCACAGCTGGCTTGCCATGAAGGGACAGGAGCGTGAGATTGAAAAGCAGCCCCTTCCCTCCTTGTTGACAAGGAGCCTGAAGATGACTATAATGCTTCATATGACCTATTCAGCATTTTACCTACTACTAGAAGACGCTCTTCTGTCCTGCCTTAAAGGTGAGGGTGCTGTATAGGCATTGCCTATGAATTTCCGGCCCGTTGCCATAAGGCAGCGGGTCTTTTTTTATGTCTACGCTATGGAGGAACTATGAAGAACACCGCAAAATACAAGCCCTTCGGGAAGATTCCCATCACCAACCGGCAATGGCCTGACCGAGAGATTACTGCACCGCCCATCTGGTGCTCCGTGGACCTGCGGGACGGCAACCAGGCCTTGGCCGTCCCCATGGGAATCCAGCAGAAGCTCGCCTACTTCGACCTGCTGGTGAAGCTGGGCTTCAAGGAGATTGAGGTGGGCTTTCCCAGTGCCTCACAAACTGAATACGACTTCCTGCGGCGGCTCATCGAGGAGAACCGCATTCCCGACGACGTGACCATCCAGGTGCTCTGCCAGGCCAGGGAGGAGCTGGTAAAGAAGACCTTCGAGTGCTTGAAGGGAGCCAAGTCCGCCATCTTCCACATCTACAACTCCACCTCCCCTGCCCAGCGGAAGTATACCTTCAACATGAGCAAGGAGGAGATCATCCAGGTGGCGATTGACGGCATCCGCTGCGTGAAAAACTGCCTTCCCCTGGCGGAGGGAACGGACATCCGCCTCCAGTACTCCCCGGAAAGCTTTTCCAACACGGAGATTGAGTTTGCCGTGGAGATTTGCGAGGCGGTGAAGAAGGAATGGGGACCAACTCCTGAGAAGAAGATGATCTTCAACCTGCCCACCACCGTGGAATGCTCCTCCTGCTGCAAGCACGCCGACCAGATTGAATACTTCTGCACCCACATCACCGACCGGGACTCGGTCATCGTCAGCCTCCACAACCACAACGACCGGGGCGAGGGGGTTGCCAGCTGCCAGCTTGCCCTGCAGGCTGGGGCAGACCGGGTGGAGGGAACCCTGTTCGGCAACGGAGAGCGCACCGGCAACCTGGACATTGTGACGGTTGCCCTGAACATGTTCACCCAGGGCGTTGACCCGGGTCTGGACTTCTCCAACATCAGCCAGGTGGCGGAGACCTACATGCAGCTGACGGGAATGCCCATCCATCCCCGCCATCCATACGCAGGGGAATTGGTGTTCACCGCCTTCTCCGGCTCCCATCAGGATGCCATCCGCAAGGGAATGGCCGCCAGGGCCACCATGGCCGAGACGGACATCTGGGACGTGCCCTACCTGCCCATCGACCCCCACGACATCGGCCGTGAGTACGAGGAAATCATCCGCATCAACAGCCAGAGCGGCAAGGGCGGCTCCGCCTGGATTCTGGAGCAGGAGTACGGCATCTTTTTGCCCAAGGCCATGCATCCGGCGGTGGGCGAGGTCATCACTGCCACGGCGGACACCCTGCAGCGGGAGGTGACTCCGGAGGAAATCTACGACATCTTCAAGAAGCAGTGGCTGGAGAAAAAGGCTCCCCTCAGAATTGTAGACCTGGCCGAGACCCATCTGGACAGCTCTTCTGGCTCAGCCACTCCTGGGGAGCACCATGCCCAAGTCATGTGCCGTGCCTCCGTGGAGTGGCAGGGCGACGTGCACTCCATGGGTGCAAAGGGAAACGGCCCGCTGGATGCCTTTGTGTCCGCCCTTTCCTCCACCCCCGTGCCGAAATTCTCCATCAGCGCCTTCCATGAGCACAGCATCGGCACCGGCTCGGACACCGATGCCATGGCCTACATCCAGATTACCTTGGAGGATGGAAGGAAGCTCTGGGGCTGCGGCAGGAGCTCCAACATCGGGCGGGCGGGCATCAAGGCCGTCGTAAGCGCCATCAACCAAACCGCTTGAGAGCCTGATGAGGGGCTGGGGAGCTCCTCATCAGGTGGCTTACAAGCCTTCCGGAAGGACCGGAGAGCTCCCGGAAAAATTGTACTGCCAGTACAGGCCCAGGTTGTACCCCAGGTGCTGGATGCCGGCCCTCCTTCTCACAGTGATAACCGGAGTCAAGCAGAAGGTGCCCGCTCTTCCGGCACGATAGAGCAGGCGGGGGGTTAGCGTCAGCTTTGACTCCCGTGCCGCCTGGGAACTGGCCAGGTTGTCCCCGTAGCGTATCTGGATGATGGTGGTCAGGGGAGGAAGGAAGGTCCACCGCAGCATAAATCCTGCCAGCACCGGCATGGCCCTTGTGTCGGCAGGTCCTGCAAGCCTCTGGGGGCCAGCAAGAATCCCCCCGTCAAAGGCCAGTGTCATCCGCAGGCCAGTGATAGTGTACTGGGCCCCGCCGTTCACCACTGCGGTGAAGGCCTTCTGATGACGGGCGACGGCATCGAGCCGAGTGAGGTCTGGGTGCTCGCCGTGGACATGGTGAGGCCGGCATTCACCCTGAGCCCCCGCACCGCCACAAGCTCTCCATAGACACCCACAACCTGGCTGGCCGACAGCTCCGTCGTAAACCTGCCCCCAAAGCTGAGGGTAACAGCCTCCGCAATGGTGTAGTTCAGGCCCACAGAATTCCACCAGGCCTCCTGATCCCGGCCCGCAATGGAGCCAATCGGCAGGACATTCCATCCCAAGGTCAGTCCCTCAAGTCCGGCCTCCTCCCCACGGAACAAGAGGGTAAGTCCATTGGCCGAGGCATACTTCCTCAAGCCATAGCTCAGCTCCGTGGCATATCCGTAGCCTCCGGGAAGCTGGTAGCCCTCCCAAGGCAGGGGCATCCGATCGTTGGAGCCATATCCGTTGCCAAGCGCAATCTCAAGGAAGTCCACGGGCCGGAAGGCCCCGCTGAACTCCAAGAACCTGGTTCCAGCACCGGGATTGTTGGCCTTGATGCCAAAACGCACCTCATCCTCCCATCCATCGGTGCTTTCCAAGGCCACCTGCACCCTCCCGTACAGGGAGAATTTCTGCCCCTGGTAGCTTCCCACCACCCAGTTGTACAGGTTGCCAAAGTCCGGGACAGCTCCTGGCTCCGCACTCTGCGAGAGGAAGGTGCTTCCGAGGCGGTTGAACAGGGAAACCTTCTGGGCAGCCAGGGGGATGGCGGCAAACACAAGGACAACAAAAACGAGCAATTTTCTCATGGCTTCCTCCTTAATCCTTCAAGTGGACTTTAGCAATAATGAGGAAAGTTTTCAACCGTACCCCAAATGAAAAAATTTGCATAAAACCGCAACCGCCACTTGACACAAAGCATTGACTGTGGTATCCTCTCCCTTGTCAGAAACATGGTGCCTGTAGTTCAGGGGTAGAGCACCAGATTGTGGATCTGGTTGTCGTGGGTTCGAAACCCACCAGGCACCCCTACAGGTATGTTTGCCAGACCCGCGTTCGTAGCTCAGCTGGATAGAGCAACGGACTTCGAATCCGTAGGTCGCACGTTCGAACCGTGTCGGACGCAAACCTGCCGAACAAAGAATTGGGCCATTAGCTCAGCTGGTAGAGCAACAGACTCTTAATCTGTGGGTCAAAGGTTCGATCCCTTTATGGCTCAAAAGGAGATGCAAGAAATTGCATCTCCTTTTTTTTTATTCAAGCTAGACTTTGTCTACCTGAGAAGGTACAATCGAGGGAAATGAGTCGTCATACACAGGAACAAGCCCTTGTCCTCACCTCTCGCCTGGTGGGAGAGGACAACAGAATCATCACCCTGCTGGGGCCTGAGCGGGGAATCTTTGAGGCCATGCTCTACGGTGGCCGCAAAAGCAAGCTCCGCTCCCTGGTCTCCCCTTGGCATTCGGGGACCATCTGGCTCTACCACGACCAGTCCAAGGGCAGCACCAAAATCAGCGACTTTGATCCCGTGGCCTTTCGTCCCGGCCTGAGGGAAAGCATCTACAAGAACATGGCCGCCTCCCTGTCAACGGAGCTGGTGATAAAGACCCACGCCGCCAACGAGCCCCATGCCTGCTGGACCTTGCTCTGCGGCCTGCTGGACGGCATGGAGCTGTCTGACGAGCACAACTGCAAAACCGGCCTGCTGCGTTTTTTGTGGCGGTACCTGGGAATTCTGGGAGTGCAGGCTGACTGCGACACCTGCATTCATTGCGGAAGCCTTCTGGCGAGAGCCAAGGAGCCGGAACAAGGCCAGAGTCTTGTCCACTACTCCCTTCTGGAGGGTGGATTCCTGTGTCCCAGCTGCCACCAGTACGGGACAAGAGCCACTGGCACACCCCACCACGCAACCCACCCTACCGAAGGTTTTTTGTTGAACCAGGAAGCAGTGCACTACCTGGCGCTGACCCTGCAGGACGGCACGGCGGCACGCAGGATGCAGCTTTCTGGGGAAGCCTACCACCAGCTGCGGCAGCTGCTGTTCCACCTTGCAAGCTGGGCTGCGGGAAGCAGGCTGAGGACACTGGAGACGGGACTGGGGATTTTGTAGGCGGGAGATATCTAATGAAGGGCTCCCAAACAATCGGTTGCATTGTACAAGCACCAGCAAGGTATGCTACACTGCCGGCAAGCAAAAGAGAAAGCGAGCTGACGGAGGACACCCCGCCTAGGTCTTGATGCAGAGTGCCGCAATGCGGGCTCCCGGCGCTGCTAGGCACCAGGGTCTGCGGCGGCGTGTCACAGCATAATGCGGCATCGATCCGCAGCATGGGCTCAGACCGACTGACCGCATAGGCTCAGCCCGACTGACTGCATAAGGTCAGGGTGACTGACCACATAAAACAAGGAGTGGGGAACAAGCACTTGCCCACTCCCCACTTTCAACTTTACAACTTTACAACTTTCAACTCCTCCCCCTGTCCCGAATTGCCTTCACCATCTGGATCACCAGGGTGGGCAGGAAGGCCAGGCCAAGGATGGACAGCAGCTGGCTCCTGTCCAAGGCCGCCACGGAGAACAGCCTGCTCAAGACCGGCACCACCATCACCAGAGCCAGCAGCACCACCCCCGCCAGGAAGGCCCAGATGCTCCAGGTGTTGCTGGTGAACTTGATGGCAAAAATCGACTTGTCACTGCGGCAGTTGAAGCCGTGGAAGAGCCTCGCCAGGGTGAGGGTGGCGAAGGCGCAGGTGCTGGCGTACATGGCCGACTCCCGGAATCCAAGGTAGAAGGCCACCATAGTGACGGCGGCAATGGGCAAGGCATAGGCCAAAAGCAGGCTGGCAAAACCCCTGTTCAGGAAGCCCTTCTTGGGGTCGCGGGGCTTGTTCCGCAGGAGGCTGCGGTCGGAGGGCTCCATCCCGATGGCCAGGGCCGGCAGGGAGTCGGTGAGCAGGTTGATGAACAGCAGGTGCACCGGCTCAAAGGGGGTGGGCAGGGCCGCAAAGGAGCAGAACAGCACCACCAGTATGGCCGCCAGGTTTCCCGACAGCAGGAACTGGATGGCGTTGAGGATGTTGCGGTAGACGTTGCGGCCGTTCAACACCGCCTTGATGATGGTGGCAAAGTTGTCGTCCACCAGAATCATGGCGGCGGCGTCCTTGGAGACCTCCGTTCCGGTGATGCCCATGGCCACGCCAATGTCCGCCTTCTTGAGGGCGGGAGCGTCGTTCACGCCGTCGCCGGTCATGGACACGATGCGGCCCTTCCGCTGCCAGGCGTCCACAATGCGGATCTTGTTCTCCGGGGAGACACGGGCGTAGACACTCACCCGCTCCAGCACCTCGTCCAGCTCCCGGTCGCTCAGCTTGTCCAGCTCCTGCCCGGTGAGGGCCAGATCCCCCTCGCAGAAGATGCCAATCTGCCGGGCGATGGCGGTGGCCGTCACCTTGTGATCACCGGTAATCATCACCGTGCGGATGCCCGCCTGCCGTGCATCCTCCACTGCAGCGATGGACTCAGGCCGGGGCGGATCCACCATGGACACCAGGCCACAGAAGGTGTAGCTGTTCTCCCCCGTCGCCGCCAGGGTCTCCCCCGCCGCCAGCTCCTTGTAGGCAAAGGCCAGCACCCGCAGGCCGTTCTCGGAGAAGGCTCGGTTCTGCTCCTGGATGCGGTCCCGGTCGGCAGCCGTCATGGGACGCACCCCCTCCGCCGTCAGGATGCTGACGGAACGATCCAGCAGCACGTCCAGCGCCCCCTTGGTGAACACGGTGGAGACGCCATCCACCAGATAGCGGGTGCTCATGAGCTTGCGGTCGGAGTCAAAGGCAATCTCCTCCAGCCGCTCCATGCTGCCCCGGAAATGGCTCTCGTCAATGCCCTCCCTGCCAAGGTTTGCCTGCCGGGCCATGGACAGGAGGCAGTACTCCGTGGGGTCGCCGATTCCCACCCCGTCCTTGATGGAGGAGTCGTTGTTCAGCATGGCATTGTACAGCAGCAGGGCGTGGGGCTTCCGGCTGAACTCCAGGTCCTGAGCACGGAGGCACACGCCGTCCACGTAAATCTCCTGCACCGTCATCTTGTTCTGGGTGAGGGTGCCCGTCTTGTCCGAGCAGATGACCGAGACGGAGCCCAGGGACTCCACCGCCTTCAGCTCCTTGATGATGGCGTTCTCCGTGGCCATCTTCCGGGTTCCCATGGCCTGCACGATGGTGACGATGGAGCTCAAGGCCTCCGGGATTGCCGCCACCGCCAAGGCCACGGCGAACATCAGGGAGTCCAGGATGGGCTGCCCCTGCCACAGGCGAAGGCCAAAGACCAGGCCGCTGATGACCATGATGATGACGGCCAGCTTCTTGCCGAAGTCGTCCAGGCTCTTCTGGAGGGGCGTCTTCTTCTGGCTGGTGTCGTTCATCAGCTGGGCAATCTTTCCCATCTCCGTGGCCATACCGGTTCCCGTCACCAGCACGGTGGCCCGACCGTAGGTCACCAGGCTTCCTGAGTACACCATGTTCACCCGGTCTCCCAGGGGCAGGTCGTCGGCTATGTCCACGTCCTTCTTGTCCACATTGGTGGACTCGCCGGTGAGGGAGCTCTCGTTCACCTGCAGGGAAAAATTCTGCACGATGCGGCCGTCGGCCACAATCATGTCCCCCGCCTCCAGCAGCACGATGTCACCCCGCACCACATCCTTGGAGGCAATCTCCTGCTTCACCCCGTCCCGCAGCACCTTTACGTGGGGGGACGACAGGGCCTTGAGGGATTCCAGGGACTTCTCCGCCTTCACGTACTGGACGGTCCCCAGCACGGCGTTCAGGATGATGACGGCAAAGATGACGATGGTGCTCTCCATGTTTCCCGACACCATGGAGATGACAGCCGCCACAATGAGGATGATGACCAGCAGGTCAGCGAACTGCCCCAAGAACACGGAGAGCACGCTCCGCCGCTGCGACTCCTGCAGGACGTTCTCCCCGTCCCGCCGCAGGATTTCCTGTGCCTGCCCGCTTGACAGGCCGGCACCAATGTCCACACCGGCCAGCAGCTCATCCTTGCTGACCTGGTACGTCTCCTTCGCCATGATTCACCTCCGTATGCTCCCGAAGGACATGACCACCCCCGGTGCGTGAGAATAAAAAAAGACCCCTGCATACCGTCCATACATAATGATACCGTATGCAAAAGGTCTTGTTCAAACCTGCCCAATGCCCGGTTTCCGCAACAGGAAACGTGATGACGATCATTGGGACACACAAGCTGTGTGCAACTACTCCCCTTTTGGACTGCTTGCGCAGCGGAACCAGAATATCACGCCGGAGGAGTTTTGTAAACAGGCAGGCCGTCAGAAAACTGTCCGATTTCTTTTACCCTTGACAATTCCCCCATGTCTCTTTTGCTCCATAAAAAATATGCTTTTCTGCCGCCATGGAAATACCTCCTTTCCTGCGCAATACTTCCATCCTTCTTCCTGCAGGTAAGAAAGAAATGCCTCCTCGTATTCTGACTCACAAAATTTTCCGCTGAAGTTCTGCAGCTTTGCCATAAGTTTCCCCTCTCATCCTTCTATTTCCCAATGCCCATTTTTATCTGCACTACTATCACTGGAATTTAATGCATTGTAATATTCTGACTGATTTTCCTGTATCAAAGATTCTACAGGAAATGGCACTATATGTAGCAATTTAAAGGCTCTAAAAAATACTGCATATGGTATGAAAAAGGGAAAAGAAAAATGCAGGGGATATTTCACCGCCCTGCATTATAATTATAACTTATTCTTTTTGACAAATTAAAATAGATCACTACATCAAACTGAAATTTTACGCTTTTTTAATCGGATGTCTAATGACAGTTTTCCATTTCTCTGGAGCAACCTTTCTTGCATCAGACATATAGATTTCGTGATGCAATCTCTCCTTGTTTATGTCATTAACATATCCATTCTGCTCTAAATACTCATCCATGAGTGCAACTGTTGCAGGTTCATCATCAAAAGAACCTAAGTGCATGATTTGAACACACAAACCTTCATCAATCGTAAGATATTCTGCTGACGAACAATCCATTTTTTTCTTTTTGGTTGCGGTTTCTACTGCCCAATCGAAATTGTCTTTAGTCACGAAATCAAGCAAGCGAATAACAGAAATCCAGTTAAAAGCGGATTTGTTCGTATAATCCACGCCCTCAACATCATCTTGCCACCAAAATCCTTCAAGCGGTGGAACAACATACTCAAAGAATCCCTCAATTTTATAATCGGTCTTGTAGCTCATTTTTAATGTATATGCAACAGCATATAAAACACTAATCGCCTGCTGATATGCACCACCTTCTTCATTCGGATTACCCTTACCTCTGACTGCAATATAATTAGCCTTCGGAACATTTACAATCTCTGGTTTATTCTTCGGCATATAAAACTCTTTATATTCTTTCTTAAAATCAAAAGCCATAATTACCTCGTTAAATTGGAATTTGTCGCTCCGTCAAACTGAAAGTTTCAAGTGCTTGACAAATTGGAATTTGTTTTCTAACACATTTCAGTTTTTTTGTGAAGGTGTTGGTGCTTCTTGTCGGACAAATAATGGTTATGTGAATGTTCGTGTTCAATCATATGAGAGTGAGTTGAGCCGTCATGTGTATGAGTAATAAGGTGTTTATGGATATGAGTGTGCTTTTTTGCCAAAGTATCAATTACCACTATAATCGTTCCCAAAATCATTATAGCAAGACCGAGAAAATACGCCCACGTTGGTTTTTCCTTGAAGATAATAAATGACAAGAGCGTACCGATAAAAGGTGCAACTGCATAGTATGCGCTTGTTTTGGATGCTCCGATAATTCCTTGTGCCCTGATGTAAAAGAATATACTGAGTCCGTATGCAACGAAGCCAAGCAAAAGAGCGAGTGCGAGGTATCCAACACCGACAAACTGCTCTGCACGGCACAGAGCAACGATTAAAGAACCAAGTCCCGAAAAGATGCCTTTGAGGAAAACAACGTGGTACGTGTTCTTGTTTGACAGATTCTTGGTACAGTTGTTTTCAAGACCCCAGCAGAGAGTTGCCAAAAGCACAAGTATCGCTCCCCACGAGAATTTGAAAGCGGTGATATCCTCGAAGGAAAGAAAGAAGCTTGACATTGTAATGAGGGAGATTGCAAGCCACATTCTCCTTGAAACCGCTTCCTTGAAAACTAACAAGGCGATAAGGGATGTGCAGACGATTTCAAAGTTATTGAGTAATGAGGCGTTAGAGGATGCGCTGTCAAGAAGTCCAAACATAAGTAGTATCGGGGCGGCTATATCTAACGCAATCATTCCGAGAACGTTGGGTAAATCCTTTTTTGTGATCTTCTCATACGTTTCTTTGTCTTTGCTTTTTGTAATCAGAAAAACGATACCGATCCCAATCCCTGCTCCTAAATACAGATAAGATGCCATCATCGTCGGCTCTATGTAGTTTAACAGTAATTTTGATAAAGGAATATTTATTGCGTACAGCCCTGCGGCTAATATCGCAAAAAATATTGCCAATAATTTTTTATTCATACTTCCACCTTCAAATTGAAATTTGTTTTATTGTTTTCTGCTTACAATAATGTATGCGTTATCGGTTTCAATTACATTTACAACCGACATTGCGGTTTCTTCGATAATCAATGTTATATTATCGAGAGTATCGGGATACACCTTGATTTTGCGAGTTCCCATATCAATATATTCACTTTGGTTTTTATCAATGGATAAGCAAAAGATGCCGTTATCATTTAACAATTTGTCAACTTTGTTGATGACAGCTCCCTTGTTTTCGAAGTGCATCATTGTGAGAGACGAATATATAACATCGAAAGTTTCGTCAAATTCGTGACCATTAAAATCGCCACATATGAAGGAAATATTGCCGTATTCTTTTAGGTTGTCTTTTGCTCGCTCAATGGTTTTGGGCGAAATATCAATCCCTGTCATTTTTAAGCAGCACGGAGCAACCTTAACAGCAATTCTTCCTGTACCTATACCGATTTCCAAAACTGACTTATCTTTGGAAAGCTCCAAAGCTTCTAAAAACGGCACTCCATCCCATTTGCTCATATATTCTTGTAAAACGGGGGGATCACGGAAGGGATCGTTTTGTTCTTCTATCAACAGATCATAATGATCGATTACATCCATAGTAACTGCCTCCGTCAAATTCTTATTTTCCTGACTGTTCTACATATTGGAATTGGTATTATACTGGTTTAATCAAACCGTTTGTCCAGAATGTCTCAAA
>CALEFI010000119.1 GCA_937876905.1 uncultured Treponema sp. | reverse complement strand
TACATCATAGATACGGCCGATCCTATCCTCCCTGCTTATCCGCAGTCCCAGGGCATAGTCCTCCAGCGACTCCTCGGCCAGCATTCGGGCGGCTCCCTCCGGGATGTAGAGGGTTGATCCCCGGCTGCGGGCGGCGATGTCTATGGTTGAGTCAGGCAGGACACTGGAGGCCGGGTCTGCAATGTGCACCCAGACGTAGGTGCCGTCAAAGGCGATGGCATCGTCGGGGTCGGCACTCCAGGCATTGTCGATGGCGTAGGCCACGTGGTCTACCATGGTGCGCTCCTCCTCAGGAGGACTGGCCAGCCGCTCCGTGGCGGACTGCATGGAGAGTCCCCAGCGGGCGGGGTAGGGATTTTTAAAGATGGTCCAGATTCCGGTGTCCAATAGAAGCTTGTGGGCCCTTTCCGGGCTTTCCGTTAGGCCCGCCTCCCGCATCGTCCGTGACTTGTCGCTCTTTCCCAGTGCCAGGGCCTCCACATCCTGCATCAGCTGGGCGTCGGCAGGCAAATCCAGCTGTCGGTTTTTGAGCCGCTGGATAAATGCCTCCCGAATCTCCTGCTCCCGTCCCTTAGTCAGATTCCTCTCCCGCATCCTGTCGATCTCGTCTTGGGGGCGGGGGATGAAGTGTAGGGGGGCTGTCTCCTGAAAATGCAGGCTGACTTTCAGCGAGCGGTAGAGCCGCCATACCTCCTGCGTCGTGGCTGCCCCGTCGTAGTCGCAGAGGTCGCAAAAGGGAACCGGCGTGGAAAAGGCATCCTCCTCCTCGGAAAGCAGCTGGTACAGCGGCCCAACCCTTTCATCCGCCGCCGACCCGTCCGGCTCCTGGGCCAATAGCTGGGACAGCAGTGACTTGCTGCCGTCGGTCCTTTCCACCAGCAGGAGGATGTCCTTGTCCCGCACCTTTTGCGTGGCGAACTGGGGCGGCTTTCCATTTGGCGTGGCGGTGCAGTAGACGATGCCGAACTTTCCGCCTGCAATTTCTTGGACCAGGGCGGGCTGGTTCCTGTACAACACGAGGGAGTTCACTGAAATCATGGGTCCACTATAACAAAAATTCCATTCTATATACAAGGGTAGCTGAATGCACAGGATGGCGGGCGGAGCATGCTATCGGACAAAGGTGTAAAGGCTGCTGTCGGACAAGTCCGGGCGGAAGCCATAGCCCATGCCGGTGAACTCCTTTACCTGCTCCGGCTGGGACACCTTGCGCTCCGCCATAAACCGGACCATCTCCCCACGGGCCATCTTGACGTAGACGCCCTTTTCCACCAGCTTGCCTGCTGCCTGCTCGCAGAAACGGCAGGTAATGAACTGCACTTCCGGCTGCAGATGCTTTTTGATGGCCTTGCTGTATTCCTCCGAGGCCAGGTTTACAATCACCTTTGAGTCCTGCACCAGCTGCTGGTAGAGGCTGTCCCCCCAGAAGTCGTAGAGCCCCTTGCAGAAGTCAGTCTGGAGCTTTGCCTGCATTTCCAGACGATAGGGCACGATGCCGTCAAAGGGACGCAGGATGCCGTAGAGCCCGGAGAGGATGCGCAGGTGCTGTTGGGTATAGTCAAAGTATTCGTCGGTAAAGACCCGTGGCGCCATGTACTGATACTGGATTCCCTCGTAGGAGACCAGGGCCGGATTGGTGCCGGAATGCAGGTTCAGTGTCTGGTAGCGGTCGTAGTTCAGCTGGGCGAGCTTGTCGTTGCAGGCCAGAAGCTTTTTCAAGTCCTGGTAGGGGAGGGCTTTTAGGTAGTCCACCAGCTGCTGGGCACGATGGACAAAGACAGGCTCGTCCTTGGGCTCCATGGCATCGGCCTTGGTGGTCATGTTCTTTGCGGGGGAGATGATGACTTTCATGTCAGGCAGTATAGCCGATTCCTAGAGGGCTGGGAAGGGGATTTGCTATATAAAATTTATTATATAGTATAAATAAATATACTATTTTTTTATATATACGTACATAAAAATATACATTATTATAATATTTATGATGAAAATTTGTTATTATGTATAATAAAATGTGCATATACAGGCATTTTATGGAAAATTGACAATCTGGACAAGGATTGGTACACTGGGGCGGCGGCCTGTCCTCCGTCGTCGGCTGCTGGCATGATTCTGGAGCCAACAACCATTGACGAAAATATAAAAAAACTTGCAAGGAATATAAAAAAGAAATACAATAGAGGTATACTAAAGGGGCAGGAGTGACAATTGTACACGGAAATTATGAATGGGATAGTGTCAAGAACGAGATGAACAAAAAAAAAGCATGGGTTATCTTTTGAAGAAATCCTTGATGTTTTCAATGATCCTTTTTTCATTGAAAAAGTGGATTTGGAGCATTCGTCCCTCGAAGAGGAAAGGATTATTGGTCTTGGCAATATAAACGGTATTGTCATCTTGACGACTGCTTTTACGGAGTGGGAAAGAATAAGGATAATTTCTTCTCGCATTGCAACAAGGGAAGAGGAGATTTTTTATTATGAGCAAGGAAAGAACTTTAACTGCTGAAAGGATTGCTGAAATCAGGTCAGGGGGAATAGACCTCTTAGATATTCCTGAAATCACAGATTTCTCTGGATTCAAGCCTCGCTACCCCGAATATTTCAAGCCTAAAAGAGAACAAGTGTCCATCAGGCTAAGCAAGTATCTTGTGGATCATTTTAGGGCTATGGGCAAGGGATGGCAAACAAAGCTTAATGATTTTTGATGGATGCTGTAAGCAAGGGCTTGATTTAATTGCTGCATTAGGCTTGCATGGCTCCATAATGACAAGATGAAGGCGGGCTGGCTCCCTTGTTGGGCTGCCGGCCCCATTCCGGGGTCTGTGTCCGTCCTCCGTCGTCGGCTGCTGCTGGGCAAAAAAAAGACTTGGCTCAGCCAAGTCTTTACAGTCCCTAGGGGAGTCGAACCCCTCTTTAAAGATTGAGAATCTTTTGTCCTAACCGATAGACGAAGGGACCAAAGTTCCACGTTTTTTCGTGTTTTCCCCAAGGAGGACTCGAACCCCCACAATCAGAACCAGAATCTGAGGTGCTACCATTACACAATCGGGGAATGCAATGTAGGGCTATACTATCACAGGCGATGGATTCTGTCAAGGGCAAAACTGCCTTTCCTGCGCAAATAATCCGGGAATCCTTTGCAGGCGGGCTGGCCAGACTTTCCTAGTCCTCCCCCTTTTCCGAGGCGTTGGCCTTGGCGGACCTGTTCAGGAGCCGTGCCCTGGTGATGGCAAGGTCGGGGTTCCTGGTCTTGAGCCGCAGCACCACCTCCTCCAGCCGCTGCTGCTTGGAGTGACCTGAGTCGAACAGGTCAGCCTGCTCAGGCTCCCGGCCCGGCTCCAGGTTCATGGCCCCCACTCCCAGCAGCCGTATTCCCCTGCCGTTGTACCGCCGGTCAAAGAGCTCGGAGGCCCGCCGGAACAGGTCCTCTGCCGAGGCGATGTGGCGGGAGGAGGTCTCCTGGATGCTGGTGGTGGCAAAGTCCCTGTAGCGGATCTTTACGCAGACGGTGCGGCTTCTCCAGTCCTCCCTCATCAGGCGGAACATTACGTTCTGGCACAGGTCCATCAGGGCGGTGCCGATGGTGTAGCGGTCCACCAGGTCCTCCTCGTAGGTGTTCTCCGCGCTGATGGAGCGGGACTGGGGTGCGTCCCGGAAGGTTGCCGCCTCCATGCCCCGCAGGGCCCTGTAGAGGAACCGGGCGCTGGCCTGTCCCAGGAAGCGCTCCAGGGCGGGCAGGGGCAGGGCAAGCCCCTCCTGCACCGTGCGGATGCCGTGGGAATGCAGCCGCTCCAGCATCTTCTCTCCTGCGCCCCACACCTTTTTCAGCGGCAAGCCTTCCATAAAGGCCCGCTCCTGTCCCGGCGGCACGTAAAAGAAGCCGTCGGGCTTGGACATGCCGGAGGCAATCTTTGCCACGTAGCGGTTGCTGGCAAGCCCCGCAGACACGGTGAGGCCGCTGGCCTCCCGCACCCGCCGCTTTACCATCAGGGCGGTTTGTTCTGGCGGGCCAAAAAGCCGCTCGGTTCCCCCCAGGTCGATGAAGGC
Organism: uncultured Treponema sp.; assembly: GCA_937876905.1. GTDB lineage: Bacteria > Spirochaetota > Spirochaetia > Treponematales > Treponemataceae > Treponema_F. Next base: position 7,996 of record CALEFI010000119.1, on the reverse strand, counting down.
CTCGTCTATGGACATCTGCTGCACCTCCGGGGAGAATTCGGCGAGGATGGCCATCACCTCACGGGACTTTTCCCGGTAGCGGGCCATGTTCGAGCGCAGGTAGACTCCCTGGGGGCAGAGCTTGTAGGCCCGGTCTATGGGCATGGCGGAGTGGACGCCGTACTTCCTGGCCTCGTAGGATGCCGCCGCCACCACGCCCCGCCTGCTCCCCGGCAGGGCTCCCACAATCACCGGCCTTCCTTGCAGCTCAGGCTTGTCCAGCTGCTCCACCGAGGCAAAGAAGGCGTCCAGGTCAACGTGCAGGAACATCAGCCGGCACTCCCGATGGCAGGAAGGATGACCGTCCGCTCCACGGCGGTGGCCGTACCCGGCGACACTGCCACGTAGACCGTAACCTTAACCTCCTGCTCCATGCCGCTGGCGGCGGTGTACTGGAGGGAGCTCCTTTCCGCAGGGTAGTCTGGAATCAGAAAGCGGGAGTCAGATCCGTGGTTGTCCTGCATGGTCAGAAAGTCCATGGCGGAGTCATAGACCGGCAGCCCGGAGTTGGCCAGCACCCGCACGTCGTAGCGGAGGACGGGGAGGGGGGAAGACACCTCGACGGTGACGGTCCTAAGCTCAAGGTAGCCGCTCTGGGCCACCTCAATCTGCACGCCATGGAGCCCGTCATCCGGTTCGAGCCGGTAGAGGGGGATGGAGGCCACCCGGTCGCTCCCCAGGTCCGGGAGGCTCCGGTAGAGCACCAGGGAGCCCAGGGTAATGGAGAGGACCACCGAGGCCACCATCGCCGCCATCATCACGCCTGCCGCCACGAGTCTCCTTGTCTGGCTCATGTTCCTGTGCTCGCCAAAGATGTCTATCCTTGCCAGGATGCGCAGCCACATGAGCTGGAAGGGGGCCAGGACGCAGGCGCAGAGCATGTTGCCGCCGATGCCCGTGTACACGAGGCCCAGGAGCCTTTCAGGTTGGGCGAATTCCATGATGCTCAAAAGATAGGGCACGAAGGGGACAAGCATGAGGAGGGAGGAGAGGACCAGCGGGACTATCCTTCGGGCGAGGCGGCTCAGGTAGACGACAAGGTACTCGATGACAAAGACAAACAGGAGCACCAGGTCGATTGAGGTAAAGATGAAGATGTTCAGTGCCGCCATGATGGTGAGCAGGTAGCCGTAGACGGACGGCGAGGCGGACATTCCCAGGCGCAGGTGCAGGATAAAGGGCAGGGAGACGATGATGAAGGAGAGCAGTGTCTTTGTTCCCAGGATGAGGGTGGCGTTTCCGGGGACCACCTCCACCACTGCCGCCACCGCCTCCTGTCCCAGCCAGAGGAAGAGGGTAGACAGGAGGATGATGACGGGAATCAGGTACCAGAGCTTGAAGAAGGCCCGGCGGTTCATGCTCCCTCGCTTGCCCAGGAAGGAGAAGCCGCTGAGCAGGGCCAGCACCAAGACAGCGATGAGCAGGTAGAGCAGGATGAAGACCTCCTCCTCAATCCAGGCGCTGCCAGGGATGGTCGGCGCCATGTAGTTTTCGCTGGTGCTTCCAATCGGGCCTTCGATTCCCCCTGCAGCAGGGAAGTTCTGGACCAGGGTCTCCAGTGCGGAGAAGACCTCCCGCACCTGCTCCTCCTCCCCCGCGTCGAACTGGATGCCCACGGCGGCCATGCCTGCCTGGAAGAAGGCGGCAAGAGCCGGGTTTTCCGCCGCCAGGTTCAATCGGTAGGTAATCAGGGCGTTGTGGAGGACGGGCAGGGACAGCCGCTGCAGGAGCCAGAGGGGACTCATCATCCCTCCTGCTCCTGGAACCACCCTTACCTGCGGCGGCGGCAGGGCGGGGCTGTCCAGCATCACGATGGCACAGGACTCCGGGTCGCTGATATTGTCCAGCAGGACCTGGGCGCCACCGGGATGCCATTGCCCGTCAAAGGGAAGGGGCGGAATCTCGTTTGCCAGCAGGGCGACTGTTATGTCGGCGGCAAGCCCCTCTGTCACACGCAGCAGGGAAGACACCTCCTCAAGGCAGTGCTGGGCGACTTCCTGCGGAATGGAAATTATGAGGCGGCCGCCCTCCGTGCCCGTACCGGACACTGGGGACCTTGGCCCCAGCAGGATGGAGTAGGGAAAGTCTCCCTCCTGGGCAAGCGGCTGCATCAAAGGCTGGAAGCCCTCCTCTGCAAGATGACGGTATAGCCGGTTGGCTGTCTGTATGGGAGATGGGGACTGGGCGAGGAGAATGCCGGGCATTGACAGCAGCAGGACCAATGAAAATCTTCCGATATTCATGCAACTGATTATATTGATTCCGGTTTACAATGCAATACCCTTGGTGTATAATGGGGCTCCATGAATTTCGATGAGAGTGGGTCCACCGTGCGGCGCTCTGCCCGGCCGCTGGAGGTCATCCTGACGACGGCTTGTCCTGCCCCTTGACTTTAGATGAGAAGCAAGAGTCTGTCCCGCATTCTAAGTCTTTCCCTGTGCTGCGCCGTGGTGTTCCTTGCAGGCTGCTCCGACACCACCCCGGCTCTGACCGCCGTTGAGGTGGCCGTTGTCTATGACCTTCGGGACGGGGAGCAGGCTCCCCGTCAGGAGCTGTCTGTCTTTGTGCAGAGCACTGTGGACACTGCCAGGATTATGGAGCTCTCTGTCTCTCATCCCGCCACGGACATCAGGTGGGACCTGCGGGAGCCGGTGGTCCTCTCCGACGGAGAGCGGGTGATGGCAGGCTCGGCGCATCTGATGCCGCCGTACTTTTCCCCCGTCCCCCAGGGGCAGTACAGCATCACCTACACGGACCTGGCCGGCCAGGTGGCCACCGGGAATTTTTTCCTCGACTACCAGGACCTTGACCCGATCCCCCTTGCCCAGCCCCTTTTCCCCCAAAGGGAGGAGGGGGCGGAGGAGCCTGCCGAGCCCACAAGGAGGCTTGCAGTCTTTAGTGAAGCGGACGGCGGGGGGCGGCTGCTGTTCTTCGGCAAGGCCAGTGACGGCTGGGATGAGCCTTCGGACGTAGCCGACAGCTACCAGGACGCCAAGTCCCTGCGGCTTTGCCTGGACTATCCCAGCCGCCAGGTGCGCTATGTTTTGCCGCCCGTAAACATTGAATCAGGAGAATGAGACCATGGACACCTCTTCCCACCGGCCGGACTTCCGCCGCACCGTCAGAACCTTTGTGCTGCGTGCCGGCCGCATGACTGCAACCCAGCAGAAGGACTACCAGGAGCTTTCCGGCCTCTGGTGCATTCCCTACAGCGGAACCCACCTGAACTACACCTATGTCTTTGGCAATGCCAATCCTGTCACCGTGGAGATTGGCTTTGGCATGGGGAGGGCCACGGCCCTCATCGCGGAGGCCAATCCCGGCACCAACTACCTGGGGCTGGAGGTTCACCGGCCGGGGGTGGGAAAGCTCTTGGGCGAGATTCGCCGCCGAAAGCTGGAGAACATCCGCATCGTCCAGCACGATGCCCTGGAGGTTTTGGAGGCCATGGTTCCTGATGGCTCCGTAAGTGCCTTCCACATCTTCTTTCCCGACCCCTGGCCCAAGAAGCGGCATCACAAGCGCCGGCTCGTCCAGCGGCCGCACACGGACCTCATCGCCAGAAAGCTTGCGCCGGGCGGCTACCTGTGCATGGCCACCGACTGGGAGCCCTACGCCGAGTTCGCCCTGGAGCAGCTGGAGCGGACGCCCGGCCTTGAAAACAGGTACGAGGGCTTTGCTCCGCGCCAGGAGTGGCGGCCGGAGACCCGCTTTGAGGAGAAGGGGCTGGACAAGAACCACGTGATCCGGGAGCTATTTTTTATCCGGCAGGAGGACAACCATGACGCATGACCTGTTTGACGAGGCCCGTGTCCGGGAGCTTGAGGCTCTGGTGGAAAGATACCAGGATGCCTACTACAACGGCGAGCCGCTGGTAAGCGACGATGAGTTCGACAGATTGTGGGACGAGCTGCGGGACCTGGATCCCGCCAACGCCCTTCTCCACAGGGTTGGGGCCGACTCTGGCAGCTTTCCCAAGGCCCGCCACCGCATTCCGATGGGCAGCCAGGACAAGGCCGCCGACCCGCAGGAATTCCTTTCCTGGGCGCAAAAGCATCCCTATGACGAGTACCTGGTGGAGTACAAGCTGGACGGAGCCAGCCTGGAGCTCCAGTATGACGGTGGAGTCTTCGTGCGGGCCGTCACCAGGGGAAACGGTACGGTGGGGGACGACATCACCGCCAATGCCGCCAGGATGCAGGGCCTGCTTCCCCGGCTTGAGGAGGGAGGCGTCCTCCTTCCCCTTACCGGCGGCATCCGTGGAGAGGTCATCATGTCCCGGCAGGTCCACAAGGACTTCTATTCGGACAAGGCGAACTGCCGCAACGCCGCCAACGGCCTGATGAAGCGTAAGGACGGGGAGGGATGCCAGCATCTCCAGGTTATCTGCTACGATGCCCTGTTCGAGGGCCATGCCTTTGCCGACGAGCTGGACAAGATGGACTGGCTTGCATCCTGCGGCTTTGCCACCGTCCCCCTGGCAGTCTGCAAGTCGGCCCAGGAGGTGATTGACTACCGCTCGCAGGTGATGGAGCTGCGTCCCCAGCTGCCCTACGACATCGACGGCCTGGTAGTGAAGGAGCGCTCCATCAATCTGGAGGATGCCGCCCGTGCCCGCCCAGAGCGGCAGATCGCCTTCAAGTTCAGCCTGGAGGAAGCGGTGTCCGTCCTGCGGCAGGTGGAGTGGAGCGAGTCGGGGGCAACCTACACGCCGGTGGCCATCTTTGACCCGGTGGAGCTGGCAGGCACCACGGTCAAGCGGGCCAGCCTGGTGAACCCGAACACCATCCGCAGCCTGGGCGTGCGGATTGGCAGCCATGTGGTGGTGACCAAGCGGGGCGAGATCATCCCCAAGATCGAGGCTGTGGTGCCCTCTGGCGGCTTAGGGCAGGAGGATGGCGGGCAGGACATTGAGTTTCCCGTCCACTGCGGCCAGTGCGGAAGCACTTTGGTGGACGAGGGGACCCGCCTCTATTGCCCCGGCCCTTCCTGCCCCAAAAAGCTCCTGCACCGGCTGGAAAAGTGGATCTCCGTGCTGGACATCCGAGACTTCGGCACGACCCTCCTCAGCTCCCTGTTCCAGGCCGCCAAGGTGGACTCCATCCTCTCGCTCTACCGGCTGACGGAGGCCGACCTGAGACCCTTCTTCCTGAACCAGCAGAGCATCGACAGGGACAAGGAGTCCCTGGGGGCAAAGAAGGTCATCAAGTCCCTGTCCAGCCGCAACACCGTTTCGCTGGCGACCTTTGTGGCGGGATTCGACATCGAGGGAATCGGAGAGACCCTGATGGAGCGGCTTACCGACTCAGGCTTTTCCACCCTGGAGCGGCTTCTTGCCGCCACCGAAGAGGAGATCAGCGCCGTGAGTGGATTCGGGGAGATTACCGCCGCCGCCCTGGTGCGGGGGCTGGCAGACAGCAGGGCGGAGATGCTGGCCCTTGTAGAGGGCGGGTTTATCCGCTTGAAGGAGGCTACGTCCGGCGGCTCGCTGGCGGGCCTCTCCTTCTGCTTTACCGGTGAGCTTTCCATCAAGCGCAGCCAGGCCGAGCAGCTGGTGAGGGAGCGGGGAGGCACCACCAAGTCCTCGGTGGTGCGGGGACTGTCCTACCTGGTGACCAACGACACTGGCTCCGGCTCTGCAAAGAACAAGAAGGCCGCCCAGCTGGGAATACCTGTCATAGACGAGGCGGCCTTCCACCGTCTGCTTGAGGGATAGATTTATGGTGAACCTGTATGCTTTTATATACAGATTCATTGAAGGCTGTAGTCTATGGCGAAGGTGAGGGTAAGGGTGTCCATGTCAGCAGGCATCCTTTTGAAGGGGGCAGCCTTCTCCACGGCTAGGAGACTTGCCTCGTTTAGCAGCGAGTGCTGGCAGGGAGACACTATCTTGCAGTCCATCAGCCTGCCATCCTTCCCTATGACAACCTGCAGTCGGACGACTCCCTCCTGCTTCTCTATGCGGGCTGACCGGGGGTAGGTCTTCTTGGATGCGATGCGGGACAGGACATACTGGCGGTACTGAAGGGCTGCAGGATCAGAGGATTCCGTTCTGGCTCCTGCTGTGGCCGCTGCATCCTGTGCAGTGGTGGAGCCGTCCTCGGTTCCGGCGGCCGCTGCCGTGGCTTCCTCTGGAGGGGGCTCATCCTGCAGGGGCTCCACTGCCGTGTCCACCACAGGCTCCGGGGGAACCTCCTCCCTACTGGGGACGGTGGGGAGGTGGGGGGAAACCGGCTTGGGAAGCTCAGGAGGTGCCTGTACCACCGGCGGCGGGGCTGCTGCCGTCCGCTGGATGAGGGCGACGGTGGATATGGCGCTATCCTCCATGGCCTCCCCCTCCTCCAGCTGTCTGGGGACAGTCCAGCCTGGCAGCAGGAAGGCGGCCGCTACCAGACAGAGCGTGCAGCAAACCGAGCTAATCCACCGCTTCATGTATGATTCCTATCCTGCTGATGCCAGCAGCCTGTATCCTGGTGAGGACATCCACTACCCGCTGGAACTCCACGCTTTTGTGGCACTCCAATGACAGGGTGAGGTCGGGGTTCTGGGAATGACGCTCAGTCAGCCTTGGCTCCAGCTCGTCCATGGACAGCAGGCTCCCGTCCAGCTCCATTGCGGTGTCGGTAACGGAGAGCACCAGCACGCTCTCCTGCTGGCTGGTGCTCTCGCTGCGGGGCAAGTCAAGGGGCAGGCTGTTCCGCTTGAACTGGGTTGACACCATAAAAAAGATCAACAGGATGAAGATGACGTCTATCATGGAGGTGATGCTTACCTCCATCTCCTCTGTCTTCTTGCTCCATCCGCTCAAGTTAAGCATCCTGACCCTCCGGACTGTCGTACATGCTCAGGGCCATCATCCGCTTTTCGATGATGCGGCGGTAGGTCCGGTAGCACAGCAGGGCGGGGATGGATATGGTCATGCCAAAGGCGGTGGTAAGCATGGCCTCCCAGATTCCTGCGGACAGGTCCTGTATGTCTACATTTCCGCCCGCCTCGGCCATCTCTCCGAAGGCGCTGATGAGTCCGGTGACAGTTCCCAGCAGTCCCAGGGAGGGAGCGATGGAGCCTGTGAAGTTCAGGAACCACAGCCCCCGGTTCATCTCGTGGTACAGCAGTCCCCCGGTCTTTTCCAGCTCCCGCTGTCGCCGAAGCGAATCAAGGCCCTCAAGCTGAAGGTCGTGCTGGGCCAGCCGGAGAAGGACATCCCTGCGGCTTCCGCGGCGAGTGGACACAAAGTAGATGCCTCGCTCCAGGCATTGGCAGAAGCAAAAGCACAGCAGTCCGAAGAGAACCCAGTTTATGGGTCCTCCTCTGTCTATGAATTGTATCAGTTCCATAGGTGCTGTCCCATCATTCAGGAAGGATGGCTGACTCGATGTCCTTGAGCATATAGTCAAGGGCTGTTATGCCTCCCTCCGCCGTGTACCAGATTCCAGGATGATTCAGATAGACGATGTTTCCATTGCGGTAGACGGCGGTGTCCATTATAAGCTCGTTTTCCACAATGTCCCTTGCCAGCTTTGCACCGTTGGTTCCTATGGCCGCATCCCTGTCCAGGACAAAGAGGTAGTCGGGGTCATTCGCCATAATGTACTCGAAGGAAATCTCATTGCCATGGGAGCTGTTGGCGGCTGTAGACCTTGCGGCCTTGGCCGCCTCCCGCTCGGCGGCATAGCCATTGCCCAGATTGGCAAAGCCGATTTCCCTGCCGATGATGGAGCACCTGCCCTGGTCTCCCAGGATATTGAGGCCCCCGTTGGTACACAGGGCGATGAGGGCTGTCTTTCCCTGGCTTGCCTGGCTCAAGGCATCAATCCGGGAGCGAAAGCCATCCATGAGCTGGGTGGCCCTGTCCTGAAGGCCGAATATGGTGGCGATGGTGGCTGCATTTGCCTTGATGGACTCAAATACCCCCAGTTGCGGGTCTGTCTGCAGGTAGACCACCGGGGCGATCCTG
>CALEFI010000118.1 GCA_937876905.1 uncultured Treponema sp. | reverse complement strand
CCCGGAACCACCGGGAATTCCTGATGGTGCTCTCCGAGCTTGCCAACCGCAGGCAGGTGGAGATTCTGGGAGGAGCCTACTACAACCCCCTGCTGCCCGCAATCCTCCCGGTGGACCGGGTGGGGCAGATCGAGATGTTCACCACAGCCCTGCGCCGACATACTGGCAAGCGTCCCAGGGGTATGGTTGTTCCCAACAACGCCTGGGAGCCCGGCCTGGTCTCCAGCCTCAGAACCTGCTCCATGGACTTTGTGATGATGGACACCCGTCTCATCCCCCAGGACAAGCGGTGCTTCCTGCCCTACATTGTCCAGGAGCAGGGAAAGATTCTCTATGTCCTGGGGCAGGACCAGCAGTTGCTTCCCTTCTCTGGCGATGAGGGCATCGTTCCGCCCAGGGACTATCTCTCCCGTCTGGAGGCCCAGGCGCTTGCAGCCTGCTCCGATACGGAGAATCCGCTTGTGTGCTGCAGCCTGAGCCTCGACCAAATCAACAAACTGCTGGACGACCAGTGGCTGCAGGAGCTGGATGCTACTGTCAGCCAGCGGCAGGGCCGCTGGGCCTTCCGCTGGACGCTCCCCTCGCGGTACATCAAGGACACCCAGCACTTCCAGCGGACCTATATCCCCGCCGGCATCCTGCTGACAGAAGGGCGGGCGGCCATGACGGGTGGAGGCACCATCCTGAATCCATACGACTACCTGCTGCGGGAGCCCACCACCTACCGGCTCTACTCAAAGATGATGCATGTCAGCCTGCTGGTGAGCCAGAGCCGGGGCGACAAGGGCCGCCGCAAGCTTGTCCGGGAGCTGCTGATGGAGGCCCAGGCCGGCGAGTCATACAGGCCCCACCTCACGGAGGCGAGCCTCATGTCACAAGGTCATGCCTGCCGCTGCCTCCTGCAGGCGGAAAAGGTCGTGCGGGAGTTTTCTGGCTTCTTCGACTCGGTCACCACCTACGACTATGACGCCGATGGCCTCCGTGAATATATCTGCCAGTTCCAGCCCTTCAATGCCTACATCCAGCGACGGGGCGGCTCCATATTTGAATTCGACGTGTTCCATACATTCAGGAACTATGCCGGTAGCGGCACCGGCCTCTTTCTGGATTATTTTCTCGACGACTGCTCCTCTCCCAGGGACACAGCCTTCTCCCGCCAGCTGTACAAGGAGCGCTCCTTCGACGGAAAGCGGCGGGACATCCAGCTGGTTGCCAGGGGAAGTGTGGGGCAGGGCAGCCAGCCGGTGAATCTCAAGAAGAACTATGTGGTCTCTCCCGACGGCATCCTGGTGCAGTACATCATCAGGAACGAGGGCGACCAGCCCCTCCGCCAGGTCTTTGCCGTGGAGTCCCACCTCCAGCTGGAGGCAGCCGGCACCGACAGCTTGGACACGGAGCTGATTTGTGGCCAGCAGGAGGAGCTGCAGGTGTTCCACAGCCATCTCCCCCAGGACAGGGGCCGGGACGTGTCCCAGGTCCGTTTCTCCGACCAGGACCTCTCCTTTGTCTTTGTGCTGAACGAGCAGGCCACCCTGAAGATGCGGGCTTGTGACGGCAGCCTGCTGGTGAGCCTGTGCTGGCAGGTGGATATCCCCCCCCAGCGTGAGGTGGAGAAGAACATCAGCTTTACCGTCATGCCCCGAAAGCCCTCCAAGAGGCTGCGGTAGGGACTTTATCTGCCATGGGAGGAATTGATGTGGATATATTAAAAGAATTACAGAATTACACGGATTATTCTTTGGGAAAATCAAGTGAAAGAATTGAGATTAAATATGTTAAGACATCCTTTAAAGAACTAGTTTTTACAGGTTATGATCTTAATAATACAGAATTTTTAGAGGTGTCATTTGCTCAATGTGATTTTACAGATGTGTATTTAAGTGGAAGTAATTTAAGTGGAAGTATTTTTAATCAATGTATTTTTAATAATAATATTTTTCGAAAAGGTAGGGCAGAATACGTATCCTTTAATCAAACTGATATAAAAAGTATTGATTCTTTTCGGAGTAGTTTTTATGGGGCAAGTTTTAATGATTTAGTAATTGAAAATTCAATGATGAATAATTGTCTTATTGCAAGAGCTTCCTTTTCTGATGTAGTATTTAAAAAGGTTGATTTAACTAACACTAGTTTCAAACATTCGAAATTTACCAATGTTAAATTCATAGAATGTATTTTGAGTGAAACAGTATTTGAGGATGTTTGGGGGCTGGAATATGTGAAATTTATTGATAATAAAAAGTAATGTAGTCGTTTTGAATTTATCGTAAAGGCTGTAGCATTTCCTTTGATGCCAAGATAAAAGCCTTGCAGGACATACTGGATGACTTCAGGGTAGGGAATGAGAAGGAAGAGGTGATAAACAGGCTTCTGGCCTCGTTCAGCGGCAAGGACAGCGGCGCCTTCATCGCAAGGCTGCAAAGCGACAGAAAACTGCTCAATGGATTGCTGGGCAGGGTGAACGGCGGGGAGAAGGACCGGATGCTGGCCTTGCTGGGAGAAATCTTTGCAAGCGCTGGCTTCACGGCGGAGCAGAAAGCGGTGTCATTGGAAAATAAGGCGACGGATACCGTCAAGGGACTGTTCAAGGATGATGGTAGTGATCAGATATTCACTTATGGGGTGTCTGCGAGTGCAACAGGAATAGGTATTTCTGGTGCTGTAGGGGCAGGTGTCTATGTCAATCCGAAGAACAACGCCTTGCATGTGTTGGCTGCATCCTTGATGAGAAGCTCTGTCACTTCTGGAGTTGGTATGGTCGTAATGGCCATGAATGTGGAAGATGTGGGAGGATATGCCGAGGTTGCGTCTGGTACAGGATTGGGACTGTCTGCCTCAGCCGGAGTGTCTGCTGGTGTATATAGAAGCAAGGAGGATGCAGCCGGGGCTTATGTGGAGACTGGTTTATCGGGCGGCCCAACAGGAACATCATTCGGATTTGATATCGTATATAATTATAATGGTGAAATTATCGGAGGTAATTTTTCAGCTGGAATAGGAGTATCTCCACCTAATGTACCAGCAGAAGGACATATTCGATTTGGACATACAACTATAATGTCATTTAGGGATAGGAGAGAAAAGTGATAAAGTTCAATAAAGTTTCATCCCTGAAATCTCTAGGTTCATTAGTTGCCTGTTCCTTATTTATGGGGACTCTTGTTGCATTTGTCTTTATGAAAACAGAAAGAGGACTTCTTTTGTCTTTTCTTCCCTTCCTAGCGATAGCATTGATGTCAATTGTATATGGATTCATTCGAACTTTGCATATAGCTGATGTAGTCATAGTTAATTCCAACAGCTTTGAAATAAAGACTGCCTTGAAAAACTCGGTTTTTACCTTTGATGAGGTAGTATTTCAATACTTTGGAAGTGTCCATTGGGGTACTTTTGATGTTATGTTCAATTACACCAATTACCAGCTAAGTGCAACAGAAGAGAATTTCAATTCCGTTTGCATAATCATCGGCAAGTGTAAAAAATCTGAGGTGCGGATAGAAGACTTCATTGCAATGATGGAGAAGGCAAAATGGATGTGGTGACAGGATGCGAGCTGATAACCTCGGCAACAGCAGGCTACGGCAGCGTGACAAGCATACAGGAGGCCAAGAAATCCGCCCGGAGCCTTGCGAAAGGCCTGGCCCTGATTGGGGTGGAGGTGATACCCGCACTGCTTGGCCTTGCAAAGCGGGGTGTGGCAAGATATAATGGGCGGGAGATTCGGGTTGGAGAAAGTGCAACAACTGAAAAGGTGGCCGATGACATTGCCCTAGGGCTCTCAAAGAAACTGGACGCAGAAGAGATAATACGTTATGGTGCATATTGGAACGATGTTGCTGATAATCTGCTTAAAAGTAAGGTGAACAATTATAGACAAGCTATTTTAAATGGAGACATTACCAAGCCAACTGGAGGAAAAATTAACTCTAGGGTTGTAACAGCTGCAATAGATACCAGTACAGGTGATATATATTATGGCATTAGCGGTATGAATAATAATCCTACGAGAAATGCAACTAATCCTAAAATGCAGGCAATATTAGATAATGTTGGTAGACCAATGACGAATTATCCGCTAGAAAATTGTGGTGAGTTTAATGCAATTAATAATGCACTAAATAATGGAGTAGATATAAATTCTTTAAGAGTGTATAGTATTGATAGGGTTGGAGGAAATTATAAAGCCCCTTGCATAAATTGCCAAAACTTATATGGTAACATAGTTCATTTTACAGAATAGGAGAAAACAATGGAAAAAATAAGTATTCTTTTAGAACAAGCGGGATATTACGAAGAAAGGAATGTAGATATTTCTGACATATTACATATGTATGAAAATAACGGTTATCATTGTAATGCTAACCAAAAGCTATTTATCGAAAAGTATGCATATTTAGAAATTCATTACATCCATCCAATCTGGAAACAAGATGTACTTCTTCGATTAAACCCAATAGAAGCTCAAAAAGAAATAACAATGGATGTAGTAGAAGAGTATAATGAATTTTTACAAGATGATTTGTTAATAATCGGAGACATAGAAAAGGAAAACATGACATTATTTCTATCGGAAAAAGGATTTTATATTACAGGGTACGATGATTGTCTTATAAATTGGGGTAATAATTTTGAAATAATGCTGAATAAGATAATATCCGGAGAGAAAGGTGAATTGCAAATAATAGGTTGAAATTTTAATCTGGGAATCGGTGTGTCGGCGATTGCAGGGATATTGCTGGCACATTTTGCCGCGGTTCCGGCAGCTGTCATGGCACTGGTGGCAGCTGGGATGGCAGGCTCAAACATCCATGCAGGTTCAAGGATGCTGACGGCTGCCCTGGAGAAAAAGCAGAATTCCTTGAATATGCAAGAACACAAGCAGGCAGCAAGGCTTTTCGCAGAAAGCATCGCAAAGATCGGCGTGAATGTACTGATGCTTGTGGTCTCTCTCGTTCAGACCGGGAAAGCGGTATATAGGGGGCGGGAGATAAGATTAAATAAAAAGCCTAAGATTAGGATAGAATTTAACGAAACACGGTGTCACAACCACTTGATATATGGGGATGGAATAAAAACTGGGCAAGGCGGTGGACTTTGTACAGGACAAGGTGGATGAGTTTGGACGGAGGGTGTTTGGAGAGGATAGTTCAAAAATAAATAAAATATCTTTTGCAAACCAAACTCAGATAGATGCAGTTTCTAGCATAAAAAACCCGAATGTAGAATTGGTAAACGCAGAGCATCCGCATGATTTTACCATGAAGTCAAATTTTGGGGAGATGAAGACAGACATTGACCTTGAAAAGGACGGTAGATATCAGAGGGTGAGCAATTTTAGGGTAACCTCGCTTACGGATAAAGGACATCACGGAATAGACGGAATCTACAAAAATATGAACCCTCCCCCGGATTTCATCATTGTAGAGTCAAAGTATCTTGGAGCAGAGGAAGCTGTTAATGAATCATTTGTCCCCACTATGAGCAAGGTCATAAATGGTAGACAGATGGATTCGGAGTGGATAGACAAAAATCTTGAAAAATCGGTTTCAGATGATTTATATGATGAAATTGTCGATGCAATTGACAGAAAAAAAGTTGATTTTGTTGCATCAAAAGTAACAAATGACGGTAACATTACATATTACAAACTTGATTCTAGTGGAAAAATAATGAGAGATTCAGATAATATACCAGTTATATATCATATAAACAAGGAGTAGGAAGAATGAGAGATAAACTAATAGAAGAAGAATATTTAAGAGAAAGATATAACAAAGATGATGCTAGATATACAAAATATATGGCTACATATCAAATAAAATTAAGTAATCCTGAACAGTATGATATAAAGTCATGTAAATACCATGCTTTTATTTTTGCATTTAATAAATTTTATTGTGGTTATTCCCTCGGTCTTGATCTAAAAGAATTTCTTCCAGAAATCAAGTTGATTTTGCAAAATCTTATAGAAACAAGAAAAGAGCGTGATAGCAATTATGAAGACATGGAATTCATCGTACATTTTATACTTCTTTTTAATCAGACTGAGTTTCTAGATGAATATAAAAATCTTTTAGAAAAATCTGAACACAGGGATTTCTATCTGGATTCTGTAATGCAATGTTTGGACTCTTCCTGGCAAATCAGCACGGAAAAAATCCTTTGGCCAAAAGAGATTAAGCCGTTGTGTGAAGTAATACAACTATCAAAAACAGACCAAAATGCAGCAGTACAGAGACTAAAAAAATATCTTGATAAAGAATGGTTCAAGACCTTAAAAGAAGGACTTGTGACAAATAAAGATTTAGAAAAAGGCCGGTACCGTGGCTACTGGTGCATAGAGGCCGCCGCCCTGGTAAAGGCATTGGAGCTGGATGACACGGAGCTGAGGGACTGCAAGTACTATCCCTACGACATGGCACATTTTAGCTAGGCAGGGATAAGCCAGGCAACACGGCATTTGGAGGAATCATTCCGCCAAGTTGCCCCCAGCCTGATGCTGGACGTACTGCTGTTCCTGGGAGGGAAGCGGGTGGCCGGGAATCCTACCGGCAATGAATCAAAATAATACAGTAAATCAAGGGATTTATAAGAAAATAAAGGCACCTAAAACAGTGTATGATCCCTCTGTTATTTCAGACGAACAGATGTTACAATGGGGAAAGGAAGCTATGAAAAATGCAGATTGTATCGAACAAAGATATATATCTGGAACTGCTTCAAATGGTTTAAGGTTTGAAGGCTACATAGATATTAAAACAAATACAATTACTAATTTTCATCCAGTTTTAGAATAGGAGAAAAAAATGCAAATTGTTGAAACCTTTTTCAATGTGATTTTTGCTTGGAGACAACAAAGACTTAAAGATATTTTGGAATCATTTTGTTCCTTAGAAGGATACGCTCTGACTGAAGAAATGTGCTGTTACTTTTCTCCTGAATGGCAGGACTACGGTCTTGAGTATTTTGGAGAAGACAATGTTTTGTTTGACTTTTATGCTCCAGCAGTCGATGAAGATACGCAAGTGATAATCTCATACCAGGAGTTTTTTGAAATCACAAGCAAATATTATATCGAGTATGCAAACCGGCATCTTGAAGAAAAGACTGAAATAATGAATCTGCTTGAGAAATTAAAAAATGTTGCTGATTATTTTAGGGAGTTTGTATGGTGGAAGTAAAAAAAATTCTTTGGAATGGTTTTGTGATATGTACAGGTGTATTAGGTGTATTTCTGGGTTTACTTATAACTAACGATGAAAGGAATTGCCTTTACTTTTCAGTGTTTTTGTTGATTGTTTTTACTTTTGCTTGGTTACCTTTTCTTCGATTTAAGAAAGCCAACTACTTGTATTTTTTAATTCATTCAGTTTTTATTCTGATAATTTATGGACAATTATTCTATCATTTTATTAATAATTCATTACAACAGATAGATGTTGATTTTGCCTATAATCTTTTCGTTTTTTTACCTCTGTATATTGGAAGAATAACAGCAGTTGGAGTAAAGAAAATAGGAATAGCTTTTTTTTCTTGTTTCCGTAAAAAAAACGTAACTCCTATGCAATTAATTGAGAAAATTTCACTAACCATAGTTATAATTACAGTACTTATGTATTTATTTCAATTTTCCAGATAGAGGGTATAAGGACAACTTTACATACATCATGTAGCTTTCTTACAAAATAACCTACCATTATGATGCCGAGAACCGGCTCCAAAAGACTTGCGGGAGTGGCGGAGCAGAAAGCGGTGTCATTGGAAAATAAGGCATCGGATACCCTCAAGGCAACATTTGAACAGGGGCAGGTTTTCATAGATGTGAATAGCCCTGTCCCCGGCGGCATGAGGGATTACACGAAAGCAAAGGCAAAATCAATAATGGTCAGTCCATTCGAGATAATCAGGATGAACTACGACGGCAGGGAAATAAAAATTCCCGCACTGCTTCTGCTCAAATCATGGACAAACAGCGGCGCCACACCGGAGGGCCTTTTCCACAACTACTACAAGGAGGACCTGGACTGGAACAGCCTGGGGGAGGAGGAGAGAGACGCATACTTTGCGGAGTTTGTAGCACATTATCTGCCGAGGGGATTCATAGAGGCGTTGGGAAGCCCCTTGCAGTTGGTCATAACAGGACTGATAACAGTTGGACTTGCAGTAACAACAGGAGGTGCAAGCGTCATAGCACAGCTTGAACTTGCATTGTCGGCAGCAGGAATAGCCTTGACAGCCGCAAGTACTGTAGGTTCCCTGCAAGGAATGATGGCAGCCAACAAGATGAAAGAGGCGGCCGGCACAACCCATGAGGCCAAGAAGGCCGCAAAGGAAATGGCGGAAAGTATTGCGCAGCTTTCGCTGAGTGCGGTTGATTTGTTGCTTGCAGGGAAAGGGTTTCTGCAGGCGAAGAGCAAGAATGTAGTAGCAGTTGTAGATAGTGCAAAGAAATCCCCAGAAGAAATACTACAAGAAGCTGGATATAAGAGAGGGAAAGAAATAAATGATTATTCTGCTAAAGTTAAAGAATTACAAAAGTATTATACAAATGATGAATTAATAGAAGCTATAAATAAACAGAAAAATAGTAAAAAATCAGCAAAATATATTCTTGATAGAATGCTAGAAAAAAATAACACTCCAAAAATTGACGGATTGTTTATCTGTGACGGAAAAGTTGATGGAAAAATACCTGTAGATATATATAAAGAGTACAGGCAAAAAAGTATGCACAATCCTGAATCAAATGAAATGACATTTGGAAAATATGATATACAAAGAGATGAAATAACAGGGAAACCTGTAAAAGATTCTGACGGGAAGACAGTTAGATTACCTAGTAATTATATTGAGCGAGCAGGTAACACAACATATTTTGATTTAGGACAAGACTGGGAAATACAAACAAAGGAATATTGGTTAGATAGACGAGGAAGGCAGATGTTCAAGCTATATAATCGCCCGGCAATAGATGATGCAATTACTAGTGGCAAACAGCTTAGATTCAGCCATGACCCTAGAAAATATCATGATTGTGCACTAGAATGGGAATGGAATTATATAAAGAATAAGTTGAATATAGATGATGCTGATAAAGCTTTAAGATTGAAAAAGGATGGGTTCTGGTATGTCACTACAAAATGAAAATGAGTTGGAAGACAAAATTTTTGATGAGACAATAGATCCTATTGTTGATCCTATTTATGACATTATTTGCAAATCGTCAATTAGAGGAATAATGTCAAATGTAAAACAACTTGTAGATATATCCCCTGTTAAATTTAAATTTGGATTCAAATTCTATAACTATTATGACGTTATTTTTGAATATGAAAATGAAAAAATAACTTGGAAAGCAATCTCTTGTAAAAAAGGAGAAGAAGAAATTACAAATAATAAGTTATATAATCCAATGGAAAGTCAGGAAATAGTAAACGACATAGACAATATTTTAAAGTTGAAAATTCCGCAGAAATATTTGCAAACGTTAAACGGGAACAATTATGAAACCTTTGAAAAAAGATTAGACTATATTACAGTTTCATCAAAACAAGAATTCAGTGAGCTAAAAGGAGCTGAAAAAAATGACAACTTCAAGACAACCGACGAATGCCTTGATTTCATGATTGAAGAAGTAAAAAAGGCATTTGGTTCGGATGCCGAAAACTTTCAAATAATTGACAATTATGATTATCATGGTTGGCATATAAATTTTACATTTGAAGCATACAAATCATTTACAGTAAAAATCATACATGAGCTTGAAGATGGCGCTCAGATTGTAATAGGAAGTGACGAACAAATCAGAAATGGAGACATGGAGCATTATTTTAATATACCAATGTCAGCAAAAGATTTTGGAAGATTAACAGCAGAGGAATTCCTGGCTCAATTGAAGCAGAATATCGAGCTAAGGGGAGAAATCCCTTCAGTTGACTAAACTCCTGCAACCATATAGAATTATGCAGTGGTATCTCTGAGGAAAATGCTTTGGAGCTTGCCTGCATCTCTATATAATTTATGGTGTTATAATGAACAGACGATTAATCACTTCCGCCTTGCCCTATGTGAACAATGTTCCCCACCTGGGCAACCTGATACAGGTTTTGTCAGCAGATGTTTTTGCCCGATTCTGTCGCAGCCGTGGCTACGATACCATGTATGTTTGTGGTACCGATGAGTATGGTACCGCCACCGAGACACGGGCCTTGGAAGAGAAGAAGAGTCCAAGGGAGCTCTGCGACCACTACCACGCCATCCACGCCGAGATCTACCAGTGGTTCGGCATCGACTTCGACCACTTCGGACGGACTTCCGATCCTGAGCAGACCGAGATTGTCCAGCAGCTCTTCCTGGACCTGGACCAGCGGGGCTTCATCAAGGAGAATTCCATCCAGCAGCCATACTGCCCCGACTGCCAGCGCTTTCTGGCGGACCGCTTTGTACGGGGAGTCTGCCCCCACTGCGACTACGAGGATGCCCGTGGCGACCAGTGCGAGAGCTGCGGCAAGCTTTTGGAGCCGGTTGAGCTGAAATCTCCCCGTTGCTCCACCTGCGGAGCCACACCGGTCATCAAGGAGACCCGCCACCTCTACATCGACCTGCCGGCCATCCAGAAGGAATACGGTCCCTGGATGGAGAAGGCCAGCAGGGAGGGCCGCTGGGCCAAGAATGCGGTGCAGATGACCCAGGCATGGATTCGTGACGGCCTCCACGAGCGGGCCATCACCCGTGACCTGAAGTGGGGAATCCCCGTCCCCAAGGAGGGCTTTGAGGACAAGGTGTTCTACGTCTGGTTCGACGCACCCATCGGCTACATCTCCATCACCAAGGCCCTGGCCAACAAGCTTGCCGCCGAGGGAAGGGAAACCTTTGACTGGAAGTCCTGGTGGCTGCCTGCCGACTCTCAAGAGGCTGCTGGCAAGCCTCCGGTGGAGCTGTTTCAGTTCATCGGAAAGGACAACATCCCCTTCCACACCGTAATCTTCCCCTCCACCCTCATCGGCTCCGGCAGGGACTGGACCAAGCTGCACCACCTGTCCAGCAGCGAGTACCTGAACTATGAGTCGGGAAAATTCTCCAAGTCAAAGGGAATCGGTGTGTTCGGCACTGATGCCAAGGAGTCCGGCATTCCCGCCGACGCCTGGCGCTTCTACATCTTCTACAACCGGCCGGAGAAGTCCGACACCCAGTTTATATGGAAAGACTTCCAGGAAAAATACAACGGCGAGCTCATCGGCAACCTGGGCAACCTAGTGAACAGGACCCTCACCTTCGTGTCCCGCTACTATGACGGCACGGTTCCTGCGGGGACGGTGGATGAAGGATTGTGGCAGCAGGTGAGGGCCAGCCAGCAGCGCATCACCGAGCTTCTGGAGTGGGCTGAGCTGAAGGATGCCTTCCGAGAGATGTTCGCCCTGTCCTCCATCGCCAACAAGTCTTTCCAGGATGGCGAGCCCTGGAAGACCCGTACCGAGGCACCTGAAAAGGCGGCCTCCCTCATCATGAACCTGTGCTATGTCATCAAGGACCTGATGATTCTGGCCCATCCCTACATGCCTCAGTTTACCGAGAAGGTTATGTCATACTTCGGCAAGGAACTGGCCAGCTCCCTGAGCCACCGGCCTGCCAAGGAGGGAAGCCTCTCCTGGAGCGACCTGGGTGTTTGCGAGGGACTGGAGACCGTGCAGGCCCCGGAAATCTATTTCAGGACCATGGACGACAAGACCATCGAAGGATACCGCCAGCGGTATGCCGGAAGCCAGGCCCAGCGGACGGCGGGCGAGAAGGATGGCAAGAAGCAGAAGGACTCCAAGGCCCAGTCCAAGAAGGCGGCTCCCAAGGAGCCTGTGAAGGCAGCCGACCCCGTGGCCCATTTCAACCAGCACATCGCCTTGAAGACCGCCCTCATCAAGAAGGTGGAGCGACACCCCGACGCAGACAAGCTCTACGTGGAAACCCTGGATGACGGATCTGGAGCTGAGCGGGTGATTCTTTCCGGTCTGGTGCCGTACCTCACCCCAGAGCAGCTTCTGGGAAAGACCGTCGTCATCGCCGACAACCTGAAGCCCCGCAAGATGCGCGGAATCGAGAGCCGGGGAATGCTCCTGGCTGCCGACTACACCGACGACAGCGGCAAGGAGTGCGTGGAGGTGCTGGACTGCGGCTGGACAAGGCCAGGAACCCCAGTGGTACTGGAGGGGGCTGACCCAGCCTTCCAGAAACCTGCCGAGATTGATGCGGACACCTTCTTTGCCGTGGACATTGCGGTGGTGGACAGGACCGTCACCATTGGCGGTGTTCTGCTGACAGCAGGAGGCAAAGTCATCACCACCCAGCATACCGTCAACGGCGAGGTTCACTAAATCCCATGGAGCTTTTTCTTGCCGGGAGGGACCAGATTCCAGCCGCCTTGCTGGAGCATTCTCCCTCCCACTTCCTGCAAAGCGATTTCTGGGCCTCCTTCAAGGAGGCCCAGGGCTGGAAGGCAATCCGTGTCTACGGCCACTACAATCCCCGCCAGTATCTTCCAGACTGGACTGGAGCGGAGGAGCTGGGATTCAGTTGCTCTGTCCTCACCAGAAGCTTTTCCCTGCCGTTGGTGGGGAAATTTTCCTTGGCCTATGTTCCCATGGGAGTGGAGCTGGGAGATAGTCCTGAGATTCTGGCGTATGCGATGGTGTACGGCCGCTTACTGTCTGATTTTTCAGACAGTCTTAGGGTATTTCTAGACAAGCGGACCATCTGCCTTCGGTTTGACGTGCCGGTGGATCTTCCTTCTTTGGAGGAGCGGAATCGGTACCGAAGGGACATTCCCTGCCGGCTTGCCCCCGACAATATCCAGCCGCCGGACACGGTGCTGGTGGACCTCGCCGCCCAGCCAGAGGAAATCCTTTCCCGGATGAAAAGCAAGTGGCGCTACAACATCCGTCTTGCAGAAAAGAAGGGGGTGGAGGTGCGGCGCTGTGGTGCGGAGGCCATCGATGTTTTCTACAGCCTCTACGAGACCACATCCCGACGGGACGGCATTGCCATCCACCACAAGGACTACTACCGTGATCTGCTGCTTCGTTCCGGCGGGGCAGAGTCGAATGGCAGCGCCTCGGTGAGCCTGTACGTAGCCTCCTATCAGGGGGAGCCCCTGGCAGCCATCATCACCCTCTTTGCCGGAAGGGAGGCGGTGTACCTGTATGGGGCATCGTCCAACAGCCACCGGAACCTGATGCCGGCCTATTTGTTGCAGTGGCGGGCCATGCAGGATGCCAAGGCTGCCGGGTGCCTGGTCTATGACCTGTACGGCATTCCCCCCACCGACGACCCCGGCCATCCCATGCATGGCCTGTACCGGTTCAAGACGGGGTTCGGGGGCCAGAACATCCATCGGCCGGGAAGTGTGGACATTCCCCTGAGTCCTGTCTATCATGGTTACGTGTTGGGGGAGCGACTGAGGAATTTTTGGTACAAGCGGGTCAAGAAGCTTTTGGCCGGCCGCTGATGTAATTTCAAGATTTCAACCTAAACATCCAACGGAGGAGTTATGAGTCAAGAAGAGACAAAAGACACCGAGGTGGCCGCCACCAGCAGCACCTACGAGGTAGCCCTGGAGCGGAGCAAAAAACTGGAGGCGGAGATTGCCGCCAATCCCCAGAAATTCCGGGTACTGACAGGAGACCGACCCACCGGCCGCCTCCATATCGGCCATTACTTCGGCTCCCTGCAGAATCGTGTCCGCCTGTCCCAGATGGGGGTTCCCACCACCATCCTCATTGCAGACTACCAGGTCCTTACCGACCACGACGCCTTCAGTGAGATTTCCCAGAATACCAAGCAGCTGGCAATCGACTATCTGGCTTGCGGTATCCAGCCCAGCAAGGATGTCATCATCTATCCCCACAGCTATGTGCCTGAGGCAAACCAGCTGATGCTGCCCTTCCTGACACTGGTCTCCAATGCAGAGCTGGGGCGCAACCCCACCGTAAAGGAGGAAATCCAGGCGGCGGGCATCAAGAGTGTCAATGCAGGGATGTACACCTATCCTGTCCACCAGGCCTGCGACATTCTCTTCTGCAAGGCCACGGTGGTGCCGGTGGGGAAGGACCAACTCCCCCACCTTGAGATGACCCGCACCATCGCCCGTCGATTCAACGAGAAGTTCTCCCCCAAGAAGCCTGTCTTCCCTGAGCCCCAGGCCCTGCTGAGCAAGACTCCCAGCATCTTAGGGCTGGACGGCAGCCAGAAGATGAGCAAGAGCCGCGGCAACGCCATCATGCTCTCCGCCACCGAGGACGAGACCGCCGCCCTCATCAAGAAGGCCAAGACCGATGCCGACAGGAACATCACCTACGACCCGGAGAGCCGGCCGGAGGTGGCCAACCTGCTGATGATTATTTCCCTGTGTACCGGTGAGGAGCCCCAGACCATTGCCCAGCGCATCGGGGACGGTGGCGGCGGTGCCCTGAAGAAGCTTTTGACCGAGGCCCTGAACGAGACCCTGCGGCCCATCCGTGCCAAGCGGGCCCAGTTGGAGAAAGAGGGGGACTACATCCGCCAGGTGCTGCTGGAGGGAGTGGAGGCCGCCCGGTCCATGGCCCAGGCCACCCTGCAAGAAGTCCGCTCCGTGATGAATATGGAGATCTAGCTGTAGATGTCCCGCCCGGCGCCATTGTGCCGAGGCAGGATTTTCCCGTCGGATTATTTTAGCGCTCTGAAACCTTGTCGGAATCGGATGTCGCTCCAGTCCTGTCCTGACTGGCGGCACTGCTCCCATCGCCAGCAGGAATTGTGGAGACCCCCACCGGGGGCAGGCCGTCTTTGGAAAGCAGCTCCAGGATGGTAGCCGCATCCCCGGAGGTCATGTAGTCAGAGAGGGCGGGATACTTGGTCAGTATCTCCCCCAGGTTCACCAGGGCGGAGAGGTGGCTGCTGTCGGTGATTCCCTGGGTGCCGGTTCCTTCCACAATGCTGTTGAGGTAGGCGTTCTTGGCCGCAAGGTAGAGGCTTGCGTCGGGAATCCTCACGTCGGACACCTCTGCGGAAAGAACCTCCAGCCAGGGATTCTCCTGTGCCACTGGGGTGTTTTCCACCAGTTCTCCGGTAGTGACCGTCTGGGTTTTGAGGCCCGTGGTGTCGTGCTGGGTCTGCTCCAGCAGGTAGCTGGTGGCTGCGATGTTGAGCTGGTGGAGGCGGTCGCGCACCAGTGTCTCCAGTGCGGCCTGGTCCTGGATGTTGTTCTCCTCCACCAGATTGACCAGTTCGGCCACCCGCACCCTTGCGGTGGAGCTGACGGTGACGGAGTAGGAGAAGTCGGGCTCTCCCTCAAGCCTGGTGCTGTACAGCTGGGCGGAGGGCAGGGTGGAGCTGAAGGTGTCCGTCAGGGTGATGGGATCCAAGGAGAAGATTCGCAGCTGGGTATTCGTGGGCAGCAGCCGCTCCCAGCGCCACAGGAATTTCCCGGAGACGATGGGCTTGGGATAGACTCCGCTGGTCTTTGAGAGCAGCACGCCGTAGCTTCCCACCGGGACGGCAAACTGCACCCAGCCGAAATAAAAGACCGCTCCGCCGAGGAGCAGGAGTATGAGCAGGGAGACAAGGACCTTTTTCATTCTGCCGGAACCACCTTGAAGATAATCTGGATTTAGGATAACGTGAGGGGAGCGCCCCCGCCATGGGCAGGGCCCTCCGCAGGGGAATTTGACTCGTCCACCGTCTTCCCTTACCCTCATAGTATACTCGGTAAGGGGAGTTGACTGCAAGGTTTCGTATGGAGAAAAAAGAGAAAAAGACAGAGAGCCGCAAGCCAAGGCCGCCCATATTCCAGCTGACCGGCAGGTTCCTTGCCTTTGCCAGCCTCTTTGTCCTTGTCTGCATCCTCTTCTATGCAACCGGCATTGCCAACCACTTCCTTGACAGCAGTCTCCTGCTCATCCTGGGCATCCTGCAGGCGGCGGGGGTTGTGTCCCTGCTGTTCTGCCTGTTCCTGCTGGTTGAGATTGTCGTGTTTGCAGCGCTCTACAGGGACCTAACCTTTCTGTGGCACCTCATCCCGCTGGTCCTTGCCCTCGGTGTCTCCCTTGCGGGCTTCGGCTTCTCAGGCATCGTCAGCTTCCTTGCGGCGGGAACGGCCTGACCCGAACCATGGCTCCCTTGTCTTGACAGGATGGGGCTGTCTATTTATCATTCAGGAACTATGGCTAGACGATTGTACGGAATTCGCGGCGCAGTGTGCTGCGGGAATACGGCAGCAGAGATACAGGAGGCCGTGGCGGAGATGTGCTCTCGGATTTTCTCTGCGAACGGGCTAACGGCGGAGGACATCGTGTCCCTCCACTTCACCATGACAGGAGACCTGGATGCGCTGAACCCCGCCGCCGCCCTTCGTCGAAGTGTCTGTGGGGACCTGGTGCAGGCGGCGGCCCTGTTCTGCAGTGCCGAGGCTCCTGTCCAGGGCGGACTGCCCCGGACAATCCGCCTGCTGGCCACCGCCTACATGGAGGAGGGTAGCGTCCCCATCCATAGCTATAGCGGCGGGGCAGAGGTCCTGCGCCCGGACTTCGTGCAGGCTGGCGCCTCCAACCCATGCCAGGCCACGAAATGAGCGCTCCGTATCCGCACAAGCTCTGGCTTGTCAGTCGTGAATATGCCGGGGTTGCCGAGGCAGGCGGAGTGAAGAATGTGGCCTGCTCCCTGTGCGAGGGCCTGGCTGGGCTCGGTGTGGAAGTCACCATGATGATTCCCCGGTACGGCTGCACCGACTTTGGTACCGTCACCAACTATACCCCCGACACAATTCCTCCCCAGCACATCATGGTGGATGGCAGGGACTACGTGGTCTCCTTCGACAAGGCCTCCGTCGGCAGGGTGGAGGTCATCTTCATCCTCCACCAGACGTACAGCGAGAAGTCCGGAGTGTACACCTACACCATGGCTGACGAGCGGCGGGACTCCAGCCACACCAGGGGGACGGGCTTCCACGATGCACTGCTTCTGGACGTGCTGTTCCAGAAGGCTGTCTTGGTGTACGGAGCCGTCTCCGGCAGGCTGCCTCAAGTCATTCATTGTCAGGATGCCGCCACCGCCATGATTCCCGCCTTGGCTCGCTGCACCGAGTTGCAGGAGGCCTACCGGCAGGTGAGGTTTGTGGTGACCATCCACAACGCCGGCCCTGGCTACCACCACGAGTTCAGCAGCCTGGAGCAGGCCGTCTCCTACACAGGTGTGCCGGCATCCGTCCTAGAGGACTGCATGAACGGAGGAGCTGTGGAGCCCTTCTTGGCCGCCAGTCTCTTCGCAGCCCTCACCACCGTGTCGCCCTGGTACTCGCAGGAGCTGCTTGACCCCGGCAATAGGGACACCATGGGGCTTTCCCGGCTGTTCGCCCAGAGGGGTATCCCCATAACCGGCATCACCAATGGTATAGACTGCCACCGCTACGACCCGTCAAGCAGGGAGGCCTCCCTGCTGCCCTTCGCCTTTGATCCAAGCCAGGGGCGGCTGGAGGGAAAGTACAAGAACCGGCATTATTTTGTCCAGCGCTATGCTTCGGTCTCCAGGACGGACTACTTCGACGACTTTGTCCGGTGGGGGCATATCGAGGATGAGATGGCAGGACGGCTGGGAGACCGCAAGGTCTACTTTTGCTACCATGGAAGGATTGCCAGTCAGAAGGGCATAGACATCCTTGCGGCGGCGGCTTCCCTGCTGCTGTCCCGCAGGGACGACGTGCGCTTCCTGCTGGTGGGGCAGGGGGAGCAGGAGCTGGAGGGAAGGCTTGTCCGGCTGGCCAACGAGCATCCTGGAAAGTGTGTCTACCTCCAGGGCTACGACCGGGCTGTCTCCCGGCTTTCGACGGCGGCGGCCGACTTCATCGTCCTGCCCAGCAAGTTCGAGCCCTGTGGCCTTGAGGACTTCATCGCCCAGCTGTACGGCACGATTCCGGTGGCCCATGCCACCGGTGGCCTCCAGAAGATTCTCCATGGACAGACGGGCTTCCTCTACCAGGACAATACTGCGGAGAGTCTGCGCCGGACCATGGAGGAGCTGGCCGACATGCTCATAGGGTCGCCGGAAGACATGGAGAGGATCATCTCCCATGGGGCCAGGTACATACGGGAGCATTATGACTGGGGCTCCGTCATACAGGACAAGTACCTGCCGTTCTACCGCCAGACATGATTCCTCTATCAAAATTTCCTGGGAAATTTCTTGGGAAAAGCGGGGACGGAAACTTGACACTTTTTCGTCTTTGGTATATTATCGGCTACGTTCGTAACTGCCAATTTAGCTCAGCTGGCCAGAGCACGTGATTTGTAATCTCGGGGTCCAGGGTTCGAATCCCTGAGTTGGCTTGAATGAATGGGGAGATTCCCGAGCGGTCAAAGGGGGCAGACTGTAAATCTGTTGGCTCCGCCTTCGAAGGTTCGAATCCTTCTCTCCCCATATCGTGGCGTTGGACGTGGTTCAGCGCCTTTTTTTTGAGTCTAGTCATAAAAGATGGAGTATGCCTTGCCCCAGCCGTTCTATTCCCAAGGACTGAATTTTTCATGTACCCAGTGTTCCCATTGCTGCCGTCACGACCCAGGCTTCGTCTATCTTTCTCGGAGGGATTTGACAAACCTCTGCCAATGCTTTAACCTAGGGGAACGGCAGTTCATCGACAGATACTGCCGCTGGGTGCCCTACTATGACGGGACGGAGGTTCTGTGCCTGCAGGAGCGGCCGAACAACGACTGCATCCTCTGGGACTCAGGATGTACCGCGTACAGGTTCCGTCCTATCCAGTGCTCCACCTACCCCTTCTGGACATCCATCCTCAAGGGGAGGGAGACATGGGAGGAGGAGGCCAAGGGATGTCCCGGAATCAATCGTGGCAAGTCACACTCGTGCGCCGAGGTGGAGGAGTCCCTGCGGCGCTACGAGGGCAACGAGCCCATCAGGAGACAGGAGGGGTAGGTTATGGACATACGTTTTTGGGGGGTGCGGGGTTCTGTACCGACTCCCCTTACAGGCCAGCAGGTTCAGGCAAAGATAGAGGCGGTTGTCCAGCGCATCTCTCCGCGGGACATCGTGTCCCTTGACGCCCGCCAGCGTTTTCTGGCTTCCTTGCCTCCCTCCATATTCGGCACGGTGGGCGGGAACACCTCCTGCGTGGAGATTCGGGACAGCCAGGGGAATGTCTGCCTTCTCGATGCCGGTACTGGCATCCGGGAGTTCGGCAAGCGGGGCATTCCCTCGCCAGACAACACCTACCACATCCTCCTGTCCCACTTCCACTGGGACCACATCCAGGGATTGCCCTTCATGGATTATGCCTACATGAAGAATTGCAGGATTATCTTCTACTCGGTCTTCCCCGCCGCCCGACGACTCCTCGCCCGTCAGATGGACCTGCCCTATTTTCCCGTGCAGTTCGACACGGGCTTCTTCGCTGACATCTCCTTCCGTCAGATTGTCCCCGGCATTCCCTTCCAAATTGGCGAGTTCACCATCGTCGCAAAGAAGATGTCCCATCCGGGCAATTCCTACTCCTACTCCTTTGTGGAGGGGGACAAGAAGGTCATCTACGCCACCGACGTGGAACTGTCCGGCAGAGACTTCGAGGACACCCAGTCAAACTCCTCCTACTTCATGGACACCGACGCCATCATCCTCGACACGCAGTACACCATTGAGGAGTCCCTGCACAAGGCAAACTGGGGGCACTCAGCCTTCTCCCTGGCGGTGGACTTTGCTACAAGGTGGAACATTAGGAGGATGTATCTCTTCCACCACGAGCCTACCTACGACGACAAGAAGCTGAATTCCATCCTCCAGTCCGCACAATGGTACGCCCAGTATGTGGCTGACACCGACCTGACACTGCAGCTGGCGCAGGAAGGCATGGGTTTCAGCGTATGAGCGAGCCGGAAGAGGAGCCCATGACTTTTTCCTACACCTTCTCTCCCCAGGAGACAGCCATCCTGGCACGCTTCATTCGATGGCAGGGACTGCCCGACGGATTGGAGCGCTTTTGTGCGAAGGTTCTGGACACAGTGTATGACGCCATGACCGTGGGGGATGCGGAGCGGTTCTTTAAAAAATAGACTTGCCTCCAATGGTCTCTTCCCTTATATTTGGAGTTGTTGTGATGCGTAAATTCTTTGTAGTCAGTCTCGTAGTCCTGCTCTCACTCGCACTTGCCCTGTCGGGTCTCTGCGCCGGATGGTGGCTCATGTCCCGGCGGCCGGTGGCACGGGATGAGGCTGCGGTCTCCTACAGGTTCCCGGTGGCATGGGAATCAAGGCCGTGGCCGCCGAGCTGGAGGAGGTGGGAGTCATCCGGTCCCGGCTGGCCTTCTACCTGCTTGCCCGCATGAAGGACCTGCGGCTCAAGGCGGGCTACTACAGCCTGTCGTCCGGCATGGGCCTGAACGAGATATTTGGGATACTCCAGTCGGGGCGACAGGAAAACCTGGTAGTGAGCATTCCGGAGGGCCTCACCCTGTCGAAGATTTCGGTCCTGCTGGAGTCACGGGGCGTGGTCTCCGGCCAGGAGTTCATGGCGGCTGCCACTGATTCCCAGCTACTGGCCGAGTACGAGATTCCCGCCTCCACCTTCGAGGGGTATCTCTTCCCCGACACCTACCACTTCAATCCGGGTATGACGGGGGAAGCGGTGGTTCGGATGATGGCGGACACCTTTTGCCGGAGGATTGAGAGCATTCCCTCGCTTACCGGCCTCTCCGCCCAAGATCTCTTTGACGTGGTGCGGCTGGCATCCATTGTGGAGCGGGAATACCAGGTGGCGGAGGAGGCCCCGCTCATTGCCAGCGTCTTTAGGAACCGGCTCGACAAAAACATCGGCCTGTACTCCTGTGCCACCGTCGTGTACATCATCACCGAGATTGAGGGCAGGCCCCATCCTGACATCGTGACCAACAAGGATCTGCTGCTGGACAGCCCCTACAATACCTACCGGTGGGCGGGGCTGCCTCCCGGCCCGATTTCCAACCCCGGCCTGCTTGCCCTTTCCTCGGCCGCCAGTCCCCCCGATACCCCCTACTTTTACTTTCGGGTTACTGGCGACGGAGACGGGAGCCACCATTTTTCCGAGGGCTTCCAAGAGCATGTGAAGGTCGGCCAGCTGCGCACAAAGCGGGCGGCCGGCGAGTGATGGGGGGACGGATTTCCGCCGATACCATCCAGCAGGTTATGGAGCGGGTGGACATGCCTGCCCTCATCGGTGAGTATACCCGCCTAGAGCGACGGGGGGACGAATGGTGGGGATGCTGTCCCTTTCACAATGAGAAAACGCCTTCTTTTGCCGTATCGGAGAGTAAGCAGATGTATCACTGCTTTGGCTGTGGTGTAGGAGGTAATGTATTTACTTTTGTAATGGAATATGAGAATTACACATTTGTGGAGGCACTAAAAATGCTTGCTGACAGAGCAGGAGTGAACCTTCCGGAAGCAGAGTATTCAGAGGAAGAAAGAAGAAAGGCGGATTTAAAAACAAGACTTTTGGAAATTAACAAGGCAGCCGCGAAATATTTTTTCTATCAGTTGAAATCAGAACGGGGACAGCATGCCTATAACTATTTAAGGGGAAGGGAACTTGCAGAAGAAACCATTGTAAGGTTTGGACTGGGGTATTCCAATAAGTTTAGTGATGATTTATATCAGTATTTAAAACAGCTGGGATATGATGACGGGATTTTAAAAGAATCCGGACTGATAACGATGAACGAAGCAAAAG
>CALEFI010000117.1 GCA_937876905.1 uncultured Treponema sp. | reverse complement strand
AAAAGAGGAATTGATAGGTTAGGGGGTACCAACCATGGCGAAAAAAAAGGCTGAGGAAACAATAAACATAGACAATATTTTATTCAAATGCAGGGACATTCTGCGGAAGGCAAGGAACTCCGGTTCATTTTTTGAAAAACGGGACATGATGCTTACCTTGGTGTTCTTACGATTTATTGGTGAAAAATATGAGGATGGAATTGTACGGCTTCGACAAAGATTGCTGGATGAGGGATTGGATCCTGATGATGAGAACATTATCCGGGCATTTTTTGAGGATGCAACCCTTACAGACGGTGCATACGCCCTTCCCGTGGAAGCCCGGTGGTCTACAATCATCAATACACCTGCCCCCCAACTCAATGTCGCCCTTGACACCGCCCTGCATCTACATTTACAAATGACTTGCACAAGGGCTTGTATTTTGACTACATAATGGCAAATCCGCCCTTCAATTTGAAAGGCTGGTATGATGAGAACTTGAAAAACGACGGCCGTTGGGCAGACTATGAAACTCCACCAGAAAGCAATGCAAACTATGCCTGGATTCTGCACATTCTCTCCCACTTGAAGCCGAACAAAGGTGTCGCAGGTTTTTTGCTTGCCAACGGTGCGTTGAATGACAGCGACACATTGGAGATTCGCAAGAAACTGATTCAGAACGACAAGGTGGAAGCAATCGTTATTCTTCCACGGGAGCTTTTTATTACAACTGACATTTCTGTCACTTTATGGATATTGAACCAGAACAAAAAGGGCGGGCAATATCATGGACGAACTCTGCGTAATCGTGAGCATGAAATTCTCTTTATGGATTTACGGCAATGGACAGAAAATCCTGTAAAAAATGAGCAGAAGAAAAAGGTGGAATTGATTGAAGGCCAAATAAATCGTGCTTCTGCAATATACCACGCCTGGCAGAATGAAGGAGCTGACGGCGAAAAATACGAAGCTCCCGAATTGTACAGGAGCGTCAAGACATCTGAAATAGAACAAAAAAACTGGTCGCTCATCCCAAGCAAATACATCGAGTTTATAGACCACGATCTGGAAATTGGCTATGAAAAGGAAATGGGCCGCATTCAAAAGGAAATGAAAGAGCTGCTTGCCCAGGAAAAACAGTCTCAGAAAATGCTGGCAGATGCCTTCAAGGGAATTGGCTATGGCATTGAATAACGAAATTATAGAATTAAAAAATATTGTCTTTACAGATGATTATATAAAAGACATTAAATCAATTTTAGTTGAGGCGAAAAAACAAAGCTACAAAACTGTAAATTCAATTATGGTTCAGGCTAATTATCTTATTGGGTGGCGTATTGTTGAACAAGAGCAGAAAGGTAATAGAAGAGCTGATTACGGGAAAAAAGTAATAGAAAATCTTTCTAAAGAACTTAATAATGAAATAGGAAGTGGAATGTCCGTTGCTCACTTATGGAATTGCCGTCAGTTTTATTTAACTTTTCAATCAAATACAATTCTCTACACACTGTGTAGAGAATTATCATGGTCTCATCTAAGATTGATAATGCGACTTGATACAGAAAATGAACGAAATTATTATATTGAACAGTCTAAAAATGGAAATTGGTCTGTAAGGGAACTTGAGCGGAACATAAAAACAGATATGTTTCACAGGGTAGTTGAAAATCAATTACCAAAAGATACTAAAAGCAAAAAAAATAATACGCAATATGTAAAAGACCCATATATACTTGAGTTTTTAGGAATTAAACCGGAGATTAAAATATCAAGACATAGGTCAAATGGAAATGTATGTGCGTATGTTTGATTCTCTAAAAAAAGGACAGGACGACAATCCAACCATTGGAATAATTTTTTGCAGCGACAAAGATGAAACTATTGTTAAATACTCTGTATTAAATGAAAGTGAACAGATTTTTGCTAGTAAATATAGAACAGTTCTCCCTACGGAAGAAGAATTACAGATGGAGCTAGATAGAAATAGACGTTTTTTGCTTGAGAATAAGAGGAACTAACTATGGCATTGAGTAGATATAAACTTGGCGAGTTGATAGAATTTTGCCACACGGATTTGTTCGTAGCAACACTACTTACGAAAAAATATGACTTTGAAGGGATGTTTTAATGAAATTATTGACAAATTTTGTGAACAATTATATATTTAGGGTAATAAGACCCTGCACGCCTCTTAACAATGCGTCTCACGTGGGGTTATTTTTTTGCCCTTTTGATTTTTTTATCAGGAGGGCAAAATGATTTTTTCAAAACCACCGAGAACACCTGAGTATTTGGCCCATAAGTTAATCCAAAGCGGATTACAGGGAATATCTGAATCTGAACTAACAGAAGTTTTCCAATCCATAAATTATTACAAACTGCGGGGATATGCGTATCCCTATCAAGAAAATAGCTTGGAGACTGCTCCTTTTTTACCGAATGTACAATGGTCTTGCATTTGGTCTGATTATATTTTTGATTTAAAGCTGCGCACATTGTTATTTTCCAGTATAAGTTTTATAGAAACAGCCTTAAAGACAAGGTTGACATTGGTATCTTTAACAAAAGGGATTCTTTGGTACAAAAGTAATTGTCTTTTTAGAAGTCAAAGAGCATTTGCTGCTGATTTGGAATTTTTACAAAAAGATTGGAAACGGGCTTCGGAAGAGTTTAAAAATCATTATCTTAGCAAATATCCAGAATCCCCAGAACCACCTGCGTGGATGATTTTTGAAACCTCTAGTTTTGGACCAATAAGCAAATTCTTTAAGAATATGAAACCTCAGCTTCCAGAGAAAGAAAATATCTGCAATTATTTTGGTTTTGACAAAGAAGATGCAGATAAACTTGCCACGTGGTTTCAGAATATTAACATAGTTAGAAATATATGCGCCCATCACGGACGCTTGTATTCTCGGCAGTTGACAACTGCACCTCATTTTATTGTTCCTTACAAAGGAAGGTGGGTTTCTTCCTGGCCGAACCCCAACCGCATTTATGCCACAATTTGCATTGTCAAGAATTTTCTGGATATATGCAACAAGAAGAATTCTTTTGCAAGTGACATAAGGGGGCTTGTACAAATGCTGAGACCAGAACAATTGCCGTCGTTAGGATTTCCAAAAAATTGGGAGTCGGAAGAACTGTTCACTTAGGGAGGTTGCTATGGCATTGAGTAAATACAAGCTCGGCGGATTGATAGAATTACGAGACGAAAGAAATAGCGACGGTACATTCACATTGGAAGATGTGAAAGGGATTTCTGCTGGAAAGGAGTTTATAGAAACTAAAGCCAATATGGACGGTGTCAGTTTAGCTTCTTACAAAGTGGTACATTGCCAGGATTTTGCATACGTTGCAGACACTTCAAGACGTGGCGAAAAAATTGCAGTCACATTTAATACAGGTGAAAAACTATTCTGATTTCATCGATTTATACAGTTTTCCAAGTCAGTAGGCCAGATGTACTTTTATCCGACTATCTGTTTATGTACTTCAACCGTCCAGAATTTGACCGTTATGCACGATATAATAGAGTTAAACAAACTTGAATTTGACGAAGGCGATGTGCAATGAGCAACAAAGACATTATAAAATATTTTTACGAAGTGGTTGTCTC
>CALEFI010000116.1 GCA_937876905.1 uncultured Treponema sp. | reverse complement strand
GCAATCTCCGTCACAGGGATGGTGCCGCTAGACCCCTCTTTCGCCCGGATCGCATCCCCGATCCCGGCCAGGGTGGTGCTGTCGATGGAATACTTAGCCATCAGACACTCACCCCTTCCGCAGCAGGCAGAGCCGCCAGAACATCAGATACCATCTGTTGCCGGTCAGCGGTGGTCCAGTAGTCCTTCCCTCGCACGGGGGTGTAGCCGTCCTGCCCGTTGGTGCCGTCGCTTCCGTCAACACCAGCGGAGCCACGGCTGCCGTTCTTCACCTGAAATGTTTCCTTGCTCCCGTCGGACAGGGTGACCGTAACGACATTAATCCCGCCGTCTTCCGTGCTGGTAGTGGTCTGCTCCACGGAAACAACGCTGACTCCGTCTGCGCCCGGTTCCCCATCCTTGCCGGGGCTGCCGTCTTGACCGTCCACACCGTCAAGCACATCGAAGGGATGGGGGCCGTTTATGTCCGTGATGGTGACTCGGTGGCCGCCCTCGATCTCGATGATGCTAACCGTGGGGCTGTAGCCGTCGGCCCCGTCCTCGCCGGATCCTCCACCACCGCTGCCGTCTCCGTCCTTGCCGTCCATCACATCAAAATATTTAGTGCCGGAAGCATCGGTAATGGTCACACGATGACCGCCTGTAATGGTGGCGACGGCAATCACAGGGCTTACACCGTCTTTGCCAGGCGCACCATCAGAACCCGCAGGGCCAACAGAACCATCTTTGCCAGCAGGGCCAGGGTCCCCGTCTTTGCCCGGAGCTCCAGTATCACCTTTATCTCCTTTCGGGATTCCGAAGGTGATTGTTAATGCTCCGTTTGCAATAGATTTGGTTACAGTGGCAGAGGACCCAGCGGAAAGGGTGTTTGCAGAAACGGACATGTTTTTTACTTGGTCTGCCGTTTCTGCTGCGGCAGCGGCCTTGTTCGCTTGCTCCGTAGCTTGGGCTACGATCCCGGAGGTCTCGTCAGCTCTGGCTTGTTCTGCGGCCTCACGGTCTGCTTCCGCTTCCGCCCTGGCTTGTTCCGCAGCTGCCCTTGCAGACTCCGCTTTTACACGGTCTGCCTCGGCGTTGGCTCTAGCCGTTTCTGCCTGCACTCGCATGGTCTCGTTCTCGTTTCTAGCATCTTCGTTTTCGATACGTTCAGCTTCAGCGACGGCTCTGTTTGCTTCTTCTTTCACTCTGGCGTTTTCGTTGGCAACGCGCTGGTTTTCGTTGGAAACACGCTGTATTTCGTTCTGAACCTTAACTTCCTCGTCTGCAATGGTGCCGGAGACACCAGGCACAAGAACCTCGTTCAAATACCTCTTGATGACGTTGCCTGCCTCGTCAAATTTTGCCTTTAGCTCAGCAGCGGTCAAGCCTCCGACACTGTTCGGCTCGTCATCGAGCTTGGAAATGATGTCAACATCTTCCTCAAACAGAGGAATAGCAAGTTCCGAGATGACGTTCAGGTCTTCATTTAACGTTTCAATGCTCAATCCGTTCTCCTCCCTTCATCGTGCATATCCAGTAAATCGGACTCTTACGTCAGCAGAAACAATGGTTGCCGTGGTGTTTTCTCCCGACAGCTCAAAGATCAGCTTGTAATACACAAACTTCTTTGCCTTAATTTTCAACCGAGACATTTGGGGCATGCGATTTGTGTTGAAGCTCCAATCCCGAAAGTCGGCATCCTCAAAAGTTGCAAGAGACGCCGCAACCGTTTTCTCGGCTAAGTTCCCGCTCCGGTCCGTCCGAACCGTCACATCCACCTGGCTCCGCAGTTCCGGCTTGATGCCGACCCACATCATAGCGGAATATTTCCGCATAAAATCCTGCCCAAAAGGTTCCGCCCCGGACTCCCAATAGGCCTTGATCTCTTGGCCATTGTCCGTTCGGTTCGTCCTGGAAACCAGATTGAACCGCCCTTGACTGTCTCCGGCGTAGAGTTCACCCCGGAAGTTTACCATGCAGGTCACATCGAAGTTGTCGTAGTAGTACCATGCATCGACAGCGTAGTTGTGAACAAGGGCCTTCTTGTTGAAGCAGATGTAATACTCCTGGTGGTCGTTGTCGTCGTAGCAGTAACATTTGGAGAAATCAAACGTTGCAAGAGTTTCGTGGATGCGGTCAGAAATGCGCTTTGCCTGCCGCTCATCTACCGTAAGGTTAGAGGAGTAAGACGAATTGTTCCGCCACTCGTACAAGTCTTTTCCGTGAAGTGTTCTCGGGCTGTTCAGAACCAACCGCACTTGTCCAAACGCTTCATTGCCGATGCGCTTGTTGACAGGAGTGCAATAAAATGCCGCTGTGGTTGTCCCATCCGCAAGCCCAATGGTTCCGTACTGGATGGAGTAGGTGGAATTTGTTTTGTACACGATTAGGCGGGAATAATGGCGAATCATGCCAGTTACCGTGTCCGTAGATTCTCCCACAGAAATTACATTTAGATCGGGAAAATAATCCGCCCTTGGTTGCCCATTGTAGTCCAAGCCAGAGTAGTAGATTTTGTTGCTCTTGTCGCAGCAGAGAAATAGTCTGGTATCTGTCGTACCGTTGTACTGCTCTACGGAAATACGACCACCATCAGGGTATAGTGCCGCCAATCCGTACTCCCCTGTATATTCCGCAGCATAACAAACTTCTACCGTGTTAATGCCGTAGTTGCTTTCTAAAAACGTTCCAGTCGTTTCCGTGTCTCCAAACCCGATCCCGACTCTTTGATGCCCATCTATAGAAACATTATGCAACTTATAATTAGAACTACTAAGAACATCCCCCGTTGTTAAAGATTTGACGTATACAATAGAACTTGCGTTTTCCGGCAAAAGATATAATTGTGTTTTATTTTGCTCCGGAGAAATCCACATTCTTTTATAGTTCGTAAGTAAGTTTGATTTCTCTAACAAAGACCCTGCAGGTGTGGTTCCATCGCTCGAAGAAACAGAAATAGCAACCACCGGCCAATATCCTTCCACCGGCTCAATCGAGTCTTTTACCCCATCCCAGTATAAGTATCGAACGCCAAACCCAGGGCCGGAAGAACAAATATACAATTTGTTGGCAAACCCAAACAAAGATGTTTTCCACTCACTTGAGTAGCCGCCAAAATGGCCAATATACCGAAAGACAAACTCATCTCCGTTGTGGAGTTCTGCCAGATATCCATTTATTGCGCCAACCAGCCGATATTTTCCGCCAACATAACCATTCCACAAGGCTTGAACAGGTCTTTTTATTGGCGACAATCTAACCTCCATACCGCCAAGATACCATTCGTAAAGCCCCGTAACGTTGTTATAAGTGCACCCAATGGCTGTGTAGTATTTCCCATCTGGCATAACGATCACATTTTGGTCATCGTTATAATCCATGGGATCAAAATCACTTTGTAAAAACCAGGTATCACTAAACGTGATTTCTCCAGTGTTTCTGTCAACGACAGCATCTATATAAACTTCTAATTGAGGGTCTTCCGTTTCTACCGTAATATCATCGTTAAGACCGACCCAGCGGTAATACTGAATAACAAAAGCTAGTGCACCCAAACCGGGCCGCTTTTGCAACGACCCATCTCGGGTGATCTTGAAGTTTCGCATGGCAGCAGCTTCCCCCAGCTTGAGCCGGGTGTCACCGTCGGGATTTTCGTTCAGACCAAGCCATTCAGAGATTTTGTAAACCTTTTCCTCAGCGCCGCTTGTGATTTTAGCCATTCACTCTCACCCCCATCGGGCAAAGTCGTTATACGGGTGGCTCATACTTCCGCCGTACACATCTTCAATCGCTTCGCTTACGGTAGAAAATCCCTTTGCAAGCTGCGCTCTCAGCTCCTCATATCTCTGCATGAAGAAGGATGCCGCAGAGGGGTTTTCGTCCAACAAAAGGTGTGCCGCCAGCCCGTAAGGCATAACCGTCTGGCAGATGAAGTCGTCCATCCCGATTACGTCCGTAAAGGTCTGGATGACAGCCAGAATGGGCCGCTTGCCCGGTTCCTCTACGGAGAAGGTATCGGAGTAGGGGAATAACTCGCCCCGCAGTGCGTTCAGGATGAAAAGGGTTCTGACCTTATACTCCCGGGTGTCGGAAGTGTCGGTGTTGCCCGTAGACTCGTTGACTTCATCCATCAGGCCCATTGCAATGTCAAACACTCTTTGGGCCGTAGTGGTAGGAGTTGCCATGTAAGCACTTCCCCCTTTCGTAAAAATAGAAAAAGGGACCGGCCAGAAATGACCGGCCCCTTACATAAGTTAAGCGGACTTGTGGACGAAAATGCCCTTGGCCTTGGTGTCCAGGACGAAAGAGTCATAGATGATGCGGCCTTCCACCACGTCGCCGTCAACACCCATGGGATTCTTGTGAACTCTCATGTTCTTCAGAGTGACGGGGTCAACGGTTGCGCCCTTGTGCTTGATGATAAAGTTCACGCCAGCGGGCATATGGGAGGAGGGTACGGTCACAACATTCATGCCGTCGATGGTGCCCTTGTAGCCGTTCTTGATAGTTCCTGCCGCCAGGGAGTCTGCACCCATGACCTGGTCTGCCAGCTTGAACTTGACAAAGTCGGTCATCTTGATAAACAGGGTGCGGCCCTCTTCGGGGATGTTCTCGTCAGACATCTGTGCGCCAGCATTGAAGATTTCCTCCAGGATGTTGGTCTTGGTCAGAGAAGCAGTGCCAGTCAGGACCTCAAAGCCGCTGGACAGACCCTTGCCGTCAGCCCAGGACTGCAGGCGGTACTTGTCGATCTCGGGGGTCATGACCTCGTCAATCTGACGCTTCAGTGCGGAGTTGGCCTGCTTGATGTTGAACTGCTCCCCCTTGTTTCCTGCGTCAATGGAGAAAGTAAAGGCGCGGTCCTTAGTCAGGGTCATTTCCTGCAGGGTGTCGCCCAGCTCGGTCAGCTCGCCGAAGCGGGAAGTGCCGGAACGGGTGTAATCCACCATTTCCACGGTGTCGATGGAGTAAATCTTGATGGTCTTAACGCCGGTAAAGTCGTAGTCGTGACCGGCGTAAGCATCGGTACGGGACTTGGCGGCGTAACGCTCCTGTACCTTCTTGCTGTACTTTTCGCCCAGATTGATTGCCATAATATGTTACCTAAAGCCCTTTCCGGCCCCAGGTTTTATGTGGGGCCTCGCTCAGTCCCCGGAGTACCAGTCAAGGTCAATAGGGTCTTGCTTTTTAGCGGACCCTATCCCAGCAGTAGACTGGCTGCCGGTAGACCGTTGTTGGTTCTTATAGTTCTGCTCCGCAGTTTCGGCCTTGTCCTTCCAGGACTTGACCTCTTCTCGGAGTTTTTTGTTCTCATAAGTGGAATAGGCGGTGATGAGGGGCATACCGTCCCGGAACTTATCCCAGACCTCCTTGGGGATATCCTTGGGGTCTACGTCGGGGTATTCCTCGTGGAACTTCAGAAACTGCTGGCTTCTCTGCCGGTCAGCTTCTTCCGCCTCCCTCCTTGCAGCCTCTTCCTGGGAACGCTTGGCCTCAAAGGCCTTTTCCCGTCTGTCCAGCTTGATTTGCCGGAGTGCAGATGCTTTGTCCATCCCTTCCTTCTTCGCCAGAACTTCCGCTCTGGTAGAGTCCATCAAATCTTCGATGCTCATGCCGTCAGGGCCAGCCAGCTCCTTCAGGAAGGTTTCGTATTCCTTGAGGCGAGTGATTTCACCTCTTGCCTCGTCACGCTCTCTCAGGACTTTGTCGTGGTTCAGACCCTTCTGGGCCAGAACGATGACTTCGTCCTTGGAGACGGTCTTGGTCTCGCCCAGGAATTTCAGGTCAAAGGTCTGCTCTGCGGGTTCTTCCGCCGCAGGGGCTTCTTCCTTCTGTGCCTCGCCGGGTTCTTCCGTCTGCTGGTCTGCTTCGGAAGGTTCGGATTCGGTCTCAGCGGGGGTCTCCTCCTGCTCTGCGCCCTCGGTGTCGTTGTCGGTAACGTCAGACAGGTCAATATCGTCCCAATCGTCTTCCATTGCGCTGGTGGAGTCGGTCTCGGGCGCGGTATCTTCGGGCATTGCGGAAATATTGATTTCTTCGTTCATGTGTTACCTCCTCGGCTATGGTTGGCCGATACTGTATAGATTTGCGGTGGGTGTCCCGCTCTTGAACGGAATATATAAAGTTAAACCATCCCGGCAGTAGAACCGGTCTCGTTTACCTTGCGTTGTAATGCGGAGTAGCCTCCGCCGGTGGGGATGTCGGGCTTTGCTTGCTCTCCTGCAACGTTTTCGCCGTTGGGGAGCTGCTGTCCGCCCTTGGGCGGCATCATGCCGGACATAGCGGCCTGCATCTGCATAGCCTGTTTCTCCTGCTCCTTCAGTTCCAGAATCAAGTCTCGTCTGCCGGGAACGTAGCCGTCAGGAATGCGCTCCAGATACTGGATGACGGAGATTTTGTTCATCTTCAGCAGGTTATCCAGCGTCTGGATAGAAGCGATCTCCGAGTAGTAAGAGGATGCGCCCACGTCCAGCTTCAGGTTCATAGGCATATCCTTAAGCAGTTTGAAATCAAACTGCATGGGGACTTCGGAGGGAACGTCCTGCTGGATGAATTGAAGGGCCTGTTCCACTTGGGGCGGAGTCGGCATATCCACGGCTCTTTTGCCGTAGTATTCAGCCATGAACTCGATATAGATGCGGAACAGGTCTTCGATGCTCTTGTAGAGGTTCTGCTTGGTGATTTCAGACGGGGTGGAAGCCGCTCTCTGCAAGGCAATGATAGCGGAGGTGTTGTCCGGGCGGGTGTCGCCCAGAGCCACCGAGGTTGCGCCCAGGCTTTGCTCCGTCTGTTCCACAGTCAGTTGAATAAACTGCGAAATTTGGGGAGAAATGGTGGCGGGGTCCATGATTTTTGCCACATTGTTCACATCGCCGCCCTGAATGGGGATGGCTGCGCCAATGCGGTTATCCCACTTGGATACTCGGGTCTTGTCGTAAACCACCTTGGGGTACGCCGTGGTCATCAGGGAAAGCTGAGACATGGCGTACATCTTGTTAATAAAGATTTGGTTGGGGATAAGCCCGGTTATCATGGCCTGTCCGTGGTAGCAGTCCTGGATGTAGTCCCAATTCAGCCAGGTAATTGGGTACCGGCGGATATTGAGGTTCCATGCCTCCCGCACCACACAGCCCTTGCAGACCTTCTGTGCCCAAATCTCCTGCGTGTCGTTGTCCCTCCACAGCAGAAGGAGGGTCGTCACCTTGTCTCCCACCTGCTTTGCGGCGTCCGGGAAGGTGTTGTCCGTGTCGGGCTTAATGCCCTCCCAGCCTTTGGCCTTGTTGGCCTTGGCCTCCTTCTTGACGAAGCCCACAATTTCACGCTTGGAAATGATGATGTAGGGCTGAGACTCCACGTGTCTGTCGTTGGAGTTGCCGAAGTGAACTCTGTTGTTCTCGATGATCTCCGTGCAGATGCGGCCCTTTGCGTCCTGACCCGTCTGGAAGTCAGGGTCCCAATAGGTGTAGGTGCAGGAGTCGCCGTCAACAGCAGCATTCCGGGCATACTCGCGCATGAGGTAGGCGATATTGTTTCGCTCCGCCAGCGCATCCAGCTCCTCGTTGATGATCCTGGCAGGCTCCACAAGCTGGTTCGTGCCGGGAGTGGCAGACAGCGGCGCAGCCGTGACCTTGATATTCTCGGAGGAAATGGTCGCCACAATGAAGCAGCAGACACGTTTCAGGATGTTAAATACGGGGGTTGGCAGACCGTTGGCCTGTACACCCTCCCACTGCTTGCCTACAAAGAAGTTCTCGTTGACTCGGACGGTCTCGTCCAGGTTGATGCTGGCGTTAAAGTCCAGACCCTTTTGGTAGAGCTTCCAGATATAACCCGGGGAAAGCACATCTTCCTTCGGCCCGGCCCCTAACAGGTCAAGCCCGGAAGTGTCCGGCTTATTCTTGTCTTTAGGCATCGCCCTTCACCGCCTTAATCGCCTGGGAGGGGTCGTAGTTCATCATGTTTGTAATACCCTCAAAAATTCTGGCCTCCTGCATATTCCTCTCCATAGCGGAGTCCTTAATCTCATCCAAGCTATCTTGCAGCTTGGCGACACACTCACCAAGGGCCTTCCGGTCGTCCTCATAGCTTTGGCCGAACATATCATAAGCAGTGCGAAGGTCGTCAACGGCGTCTTCTGCGTCTCCGACACGCTCCAGGATGACTTTGCGCTCCTGTCTGTATGCCAGAAGGAAGCCGTTAAACTCTTTGCGAAAGTTCGCTTGGCTCTCCTGAGTCTTTCGCTCCATCGTCTTAAGTAGGTCTACCTCGCTCCATAATTCCCTGACGTGCCAGATAAGCACCAGAACGGCAAGGATAAGCAAAGTCGTAAGAAGAGATTGCATCCAGTTCCTCCTTCCTCACATGAGATAATCGGCGGTAATCTCGCCGCCTCGCATGAAGGAGTCGTAGTCCTCCACGCCCTCGTCGTCATCTTCCCAATACTCCTCCTTCGCCAAGATAGCCTCGGCGGGGAGAACTCTGGAAATGCAGTAATATCGAACGCCGTCCACGGTGTGGGTAACGTCGTGGGGGTCCTTGGCGCAGTCGTCCGGGTTCTTCTCGTCCGCCTGAATGTCCTGGATGTCTCCGATGACGTTCTTGCACACGTCAAAAAACATCAGGCCCGGCAGACGTTCCGGGCAGTTCCCTTCCTCGTCAGAAAACATCTTCTTGACGTAAGGGTCGTGCAAGGGCAGCGGGGCCAAAGCATCCTTCATCATCATGTGGCCCTGAACACGGTTGTTATCCGCCTTGATAAGGCCCACCTGACCGAGCATGAATAGCTCCGCCATGGTCTTGCCCGTGTCCTTCTGTCGGTTCCACATATCAGGCGGGGCATAGGTGGCAGACACGTTCTCGCCCGGAAGGGTCCGTTCGTGTATCTTCTTCGCCGCATCCTTGACGATCAGATTCTTTTCGCAATATTCCCGGATGCACCAAGACCGCCCATCCTCGTCTACCGCCCACCAGAAACAGGCAAACATATCCAGGCCGTAGTCGAAACTCCGATACCGCTGCCAATGGTCTGGGATTTGGAACGGCGCAACGGTATGGGTTGCCGCCGAGAACTCCGGGAAGTAGTTGCCGCCGATAGCGTTCCAGTCGCCGTAGCGGTAGGCCCTTCTCTTGTCCTCCGGCATATTCGCCAGCATTCGGACATATCCAGGGGAGGACTCCATCAGGTGATAGTTGTCTTCCACCGTTGCAGGAATGAACAAATAGTCTTCCGGGTTCTCGTTCTCTTCTGGGTTGTCTGGGTTGACCTTGTACTGCTTGTCAATAAACAGTCTCTTGACCCACCGATGCCCGACACCGCCAGGGTTGCAGGTCAGGTACATTCTCTTGGGATGAGCATTAACACCACGCAGACAGCCGCCGAGAAAGTTAAAAGACCGTTCCGAGAACTGCGTCGCCTCGTCGATGAAGATCCAGTCGTATTCCAGGCCGTTGTATTCGTCTTCCGACTGGTCTCCGCTCCAGTGACCAAACTTGATCGTAGAGCCGTTCTGGAAGGTCATAAGGTGGGTTGTTGCGTTGTAGGAAGCAAGCTGCGGAGGAACCATCTTCGTTAAGGGGCGGATATGGTTTTCCTCCAATTCCGGGTAGGTTCTACGCATAATGAGGATCTTAATGCCCGGGTTCGCAATCGCTCCGCCGACAGCCTTTATCCGAACAGCATGAGTCTTGCCGCCGCCCTTCGCTCCCCCATACGCCGTATAGGTCACTCTGGACTGATAGAATAGCTTTTGCTTTTCGTTGGCTTCCCCAGCATCCCACACAATGTCCTTGTGCTCTGTTGCCTTTACTGTCCTCTTCCTTGCCGTAGCTCCTCACCTCCCCGGAGAAAATAAAAAAGACCCCCGGCTACTGGAGCGAATAGTGGGAGTCGAACCCACCCTATCTGCTTGGAAGGCAGATGTACTAGCCGCTATACGATACTCGCATAAAGGCGGTCTTCCCGCCTTTGCCTCTTGT
Source organism: uncultured Treponema sp. (assembly GCA_937876905.1). Taxonomy (GTDB): domain Bacteria; phylum Spirochaetota; class Spirochaetia; order Treponematales; family Treponemataceae; genus Treponema_F. Next base: position 1,689 of record CALEFI010000116.1, on the reverse strand, counting down.
TTTAACAGTAAGGAGGTAAACTGCTATGCCCCTGCTCTGGCCCTGAACCAGATTCGCTCCCTGTAAGCGCAGGGGAGGTCTATATAATATTTCATACCTAGAAAACAAATAGGGTATACCCCCTTTTCCTGGTATGGGGCGGATGTTGTTGTTGGGAGTAGTCTGGAATGTGTGTGGGGCCTACTAGGGGGGCGGCTGAGAGAGGCCGCCCCTTTTTCCGCCACACCCTCCTAGGTGGTGGGGGGGTAGGGGGTACCCGGAAACCGTCATGCGCCCAGGCACCCCCTACCCAGCCCGGCGGGGAGGTGATCGCCCTCCCTCACCCTGCTGTCCTGTCAAATGGCTGTCAGGAATAGCATCGGGCCTTGGTGTTATTGGGTTTCACGTATATATATAATATATATGTCACTTGAAAGCATCCAATCCGCCAACGCCGTCGATCTTGAGTGTGAGTGTTGCGCCTCCGCTGGTGATTGCGGGGACATCGGTATATCCGCCGTTCTTGGGTTGTTTGAGTTGGATAATTGCCCCGGCAACGTTGCTCCCCTTTTCGTCTAGCTTGGAGGTCAGGAGGTGTTCTCGGTAGGATATAAGGTTTTTTAATGCCTCGTCATATCCCTTATATGTCTCCCCCGCCTTCTCCCCTCTGTAATATCTATCCAATGTAGATTGAGATACATTGAGAAAGATTCGGAGGTTGTGATCGCTGGGTTTCATGCTCTCGGTTTCGCACTTCTTTATGAACTCTTCGATATAGAATTCAAATTGATTGAGGTCTGTTACCTTGCGTTTGTTTGCCAATTGATCTCGCCTCCTTTCCCTGGGAAAACAGAAAGAGACCGCCCGGATGTGCTCCGGCGGCCTCTGTGTTTGTGGTTTTTTGGAAATATTTGGGGAGCTTCCGTAGCTCCTCTTTCTATTATACACTATCTAGTCAATACTCATTATACGAAATGAATTATCTAATGTCAATATATTATTCCAAATAATATGAAAGAATTTCAATATTCCATTTTATGGGAATAAAATATCTTTTCCACCCTTCCAGGCGTATCAGGATTTAGGGCTCTTTCGGCTGCTCTGCGCCTCCCTGGGCTATGTATTCCTCCATCGCTTCCCGTAGGATCGTGTTCACCTTATCTCCCCTCCTGGCGCATTCTGCCTTGAACTGATCCAGCAACTCACGCCGGACCTTCACGGTCTGATACGCCATGTTCTCCTTGTCCCATTTTGCATTGCTCTGCTTCTTTGCTTCGCTCAATGCCATCTGTGGCACCTCCTTAATTTGATGTTTATATTGTATCATAACGTGCGCACGTTGCAAAGTGTACGACTTGCACAAAAACACGTTGCAACCTTTGTCCACCATTGCCACTAGACAATTCCCGTTGCAACGTGCTATCATAAAGCCATCAAAGGAAAACACGACAGGCGCAAGCCGGAAAGGAAAAGATTATGAATCCCTACATTACCAAAACCTTCGACAAGCTGGTTGAAATTTACTGTGACGAGCATAGCCGTATCAATCAAGAGGATAAGGCCACCATCCAAAAGCTCATAAAGCAGGAGCTGCGGGATCGTTTCGAGGGAATGATGCGAATGCTGGACTACCCCGAATTGGCAGATCATCCCGAACAGATTGCTCAGTATTTCACCCACGAATACAGTCGATAACGGCCCTGGGCGGTG
>CALEFI010000115.1 GCA_937876905.1 uncultured Treponema sp. | reverse complement strand
ACGTAGTGCGCACATCGTCAGACTAAAAACCGAAAGGAGAATAACACATGGCTGAAGACAACATGACCCTCGGGTACCTCATGGGACAGGAGGGCAGCAACAACAACGGCGGCGGTGGTTTCCTGGGCGGGGAAGGCATTTGGGCAATCATCCTGTTCGCCATGATTTTCGGGTACGGCGGTAACGGCGGCTTCGGCGGTTATGGTGGCAACGGTGCGCTGACCAGAGCCGAACTGTATGACGGCTTCGCAATCCAGAACATCGACTCCGCTGTGAGAGGCGTACAGCAGGGCATCTGCGACAGCACTTATGCCCTGAACAACTCCATCACCTCTGGGTTCAATAACACCAACATGGGCATGATGCAGGGCTTCAACGGCGTTGAGCGTGGCTTCTGCGACCTGGGCAGACAGCTTTCTGACTGCTGCTGCGAGAACCGGGCGGCAATCGCTGACCTGAAGTATAATCTTGCGACCCAGTTCTGCGGTCTGGGCAATCAGATCCAGATGCAGACCCGTGATATCATCGACAACCAGAACGCCAACTATCGGGGCCTGATGGACTTCCTGGTATCTGAGAAGCTGGCCTCTAAGGATGCTCGCATCGTGGAGCTGACCAATCAGCTGAGCCAGAGCAACCAGAACGCAGTTATCCGTGCGGCGATTGATGCTTCCACCGCTGAGATCATCCGCCGCACCGGCAACGACTGCCCCACTCCCGCTTACTGGGTGCAGCCCCCTACTCCCGTTCAGGCCCCTTGTTCCTGGACCAACGGAGGCTTTAACGGCGGTTGTGGCTGTGGCTGCTGACCTCTCACAAATCCTCTGAAAGAGTGAGCATATCGGGGCGGGGGCAATCGTCCCCGCCTCTGACATAAAGGAGTGATACCATGAATAATTGCAGACTTTGTCCCCGGCTTATTATCAGTGATTCGGTGACCTTCACCGCACCCAACCTTATCATCGACATTCCTGCCGGGGCTTATTCCAACTGCCAGCAGTATTGCATCGTTGTGGCACAGTCCATCCCAGCAGAAACCACCCTGACGGCTCCCGTGTTTATCACTATTGGTGGCGGCACGGAACTGTACCCCTTGACCCGTTGTAACGGCGTACAGGCCACAGCGGCGGGTATTCGGAGCAGAACCAAGTACAAGACCGTTGTCCACACCACAGCAGACTCCGGCGCCTTCCGTCTCCGTGGTAATATCTGCTGCTACCCTGTGGACAACCTGACTGCCATTGACGGCACGGCTCCCACGGGAGGTGATGGTGCATGAGTAAAGGCCTGAAAATGCTTGCCATGAACCGAACCAGAAGCCAGGAGCAGAACGAAATTCGAAACGGCATGGAAACGGGTTATGGCGGCAACATGGAAATGAACCGCATGGAAATGCGGGACAACCCCAACATGAGAGGGTATGACCGTGACCGCCGGGGCCGATTTACCGGGGAAATGGAAATGAACCGGACTTATGAGTATGGCCCCAGGAGCGGCTACGACATGGAGGGCCGATTTCGTGATAATCGGAGATCGGAATACGGTGGTTCTATGAACCAGCAGGGCGGCATGGAGTCCCGGTGGAGCCCTCCGTACTACGGCGAACCCGGCATGGAAATGAACGGCTCTGAACGAATGGAAATGGGCGGAAATGGCGGAAGAATGGGGGGGGAAATGGAGCAGAGAAACCCCGTTGGATTTGCCGCTCACTTTGATTCCCCCGGCAAGTCGGATGCCTCCTATCAGGGCATGAAAGAAGGGAACCACATGAAAGGCCCTTCCATGCGAGGAAGCGGAGCCATGAGCCAGGCCACTCCCAAGTTCAACAAGCGCATGGCAGAGGAATGGACGGGACGGATGCAGAACGAGGACGGGAGCAAAGGCCCTCACTGGAGCATGGATCAGGTAGAACAGATCATGAAACAGAAAAACGTCCGATGCGATCCGGCAGAGTTCTACGCCATCCTGAACGCTATGTACAGCGACTACTCCGAGGTCGCCCAAAAACACGGTGTACACAAGCAGGACTTCTACCTGGACATGGCAAAAGCGTTCCTGATGGACAAGGATTCCGTGAAGGATAAGGCCGCCGCCTACTATATGTACATCGTCAAACACTGATATTCCAAAACAGGAGGGGCTACGGCCCCTCTTATTTTTTGCTATTGCATTGACAGTATTTATATGATATAGTATAATTATAAGTTTATAATTTCGGCATATAGGTGTGGGCCTGTCTGCCTTTTTATTTTAAGAAAGGAGCGGTATCTATGGCTTATGATATGAACACGGATTACCAAGCCATCATCAACGACTCTGTTGCCAAGAAAGATTATGTCTCGGCGGCCAAGGCGGAGCAAAGCAGAAATGAGAAAATTGCCTATCTGGACGCAAACGGCCTGAACCAATATAATGCAGTCCCCACGTATCTGTATCAATCTTATTTGAACGGCGGGACTCCCAGCACGAACACCGGCACGTCACCAAACGCAGGATATGTGGCGAAGGGTACTTATAACGACTCTATCCTGTCCGCCAACGATCAGCAGAAGATCGCCGCCCTGAAAGACCAATACAACTATTACAAGGGTATCGGCAACATGGACAAGGCGAATCAAGCGCACTCTTCCGCCGAGGCCATCCGTGCCCAATATGGTTATTCCGGCGGCGGGGACGGCTCGGAATACTATGCACTAAAGATGCCGACTGGCTCTATCGGGCAGACCACCCTTCCTTCCTACCAGGCTAATACGGGGCAGGTCAACTCCATGTACGATGCCGCTTTAGAAGCGGCTCTGGCAGCTCTGAAATCCTCTTATGACAGGAGCAAGCTGGAGGCGGAGCAGGCAATGAAAAAGATTTCGCCTTTGTACCAGACTCAGAGAAATGCAACTGCCGCAAATGCAGAGCGGGAACGCATGATGTTCAACGAGTATGCCGCTGCTTCCGGCCTCAACTCTGGCACGGGCGGCCAGGCTATGCTGGCATTCTCCAACCAACTGCAAAACGATCTGAACGACCTGTATCTGGGCGAGGCAAACGCACTGACGGAGGCGCAGAACCAAATCACTCTGCTTACTATGGACTATCAGAACGCCATTGCTGAGGCCGTTGCCAACAACGAGTACGAACGGGCTGCCGCTCTGCTGCAGGAGTTCCAGATGCAAGCTCAAAGCGTGGTTGAGACTGCAAAGGCCCAGGCTTCTCTGAATCTGCAAACTGCACAGCAGAATTTGAGTGCAAAAAACAGCGAGTATGACCGCCTTTCCGCGAACGCTGAGACGCTGGCGAAATTTGGCGACTTTTCCGGGTATCTGGCTCTTGGCTATTCCAACGACCAGATCGAGCAAATGAAAGCGGTGTGGAAAGCTGCCAACCCGGATATCGCCTGGGCTTTGGGCTAAAGGAGGTGACGGTCAATGGCACTGACCGATGCGCAAGCTAAAATCATCAACCGGAACAAGAAGAAGAAGGAGGAGGCCAAGAAGAAGGCCTCCACCTACTCCAACACGACTGTTTCTTCCAAAAACAAGCTGTCTACAGGCTCTCAGCTTTCTCCTCTTGACCTAATGAAGAAGGATGCTGCCACCAAGACCACCGTTCGGGACAAGGTGAATTATGCCAAGCAGTCCGGCGCGGTGGAAAAGACAAACGTCCAGAAAAGTGTTCAGGCCAACCAGAAGAAGCAGGAGGCAAAGAGTCAGGCCAGAAGCCAACTGACTCTTTCCGAATCCGACCTCACCCTTCCTTCCCTGAGTCAGAAGGGGATCTTGGATGCGAAGATTGCATGGCAGGAAGCCTACAACGCAGGGGACAAGGGGGGCATGGCAAAAGCCCATGCGGATGCGGAAAAGATTCGTTCCCGCTATGGGTATTCCGGCGGTTCCTCCGGCTCGGAGAAGATCGAAGGCCCCGGCTTGACGGAAAAGGACAAAGTCACGCTGAATCAATCCGGTCAGCAAGCCCTTCTTTCCGCCCTGACTCTGGGGGACAAGGAACGGGCGGAGGAAGTCCGCAAGGCAAAGGGCTTCCAGGCTACCGACTTCTCCCAGAAGAAGGACGGGGAGGGCCGCACCATCTTCTCCCAGACCAAAGCGGAGCAGGAAAGAGCGGGAGAACAATTCCTTGCCGGTCTGGAAGCGGCAGGGAAGGGCTTTGCCGGTTCTCTGCTGTCTTTGCACGAAACTTTCAATCAGGCCATGCGGAACTACAACCGGGACAGGTGGGGGCGCAACCTGCAAGCCAACGCCAACCAGACTCGGGACGAGCACCTGGCGGACGCATCCCGCAAGGTGTTGGAGGGCATCGACATCGTAGACCCCAACCTTCCCGGTCAGACCCTTCTTCGGGAAAGTCAGGAAGCAGCCGCAGAGGCGTTGGAGGGCAAGACTGGACTTTCCGCTCTGCTGACAAAGGCAGGCATCTCTTCCGCCCAAATGCTCCCCGGCATTGCCGCCTCCTTCATCCCCGGTGTCGGCCCCGCTGTGGGCGCAACCCTTCTGGGTGCACAGGCGGCAGGTTCCCGGATGGGCGAACTGAACGAGCAGAGCAGCGACGCACGGCTTCTTTCTTATATGATCGGCGGCGACCCTAGAGACTACGGCGAAGTGACCCCGGGAGAATCCTTCGGGCGTGGCCTGGTCTCCGGTGCCATTGAGGGCATTGCGGAACGTCTGCTTCCCATTAAGAATCTGCTTAACATCGTCAAAGGCAACGGCGGCGCATCCCTGCTTGTGAACGTAGCGAAACAGGCGGGAATGGAGGCAACGGAGGAATCCGCCTCCTACATCCTGAACTATGCGGCAGACCGACTGGCCCAAGACCCCAACGCACAGCTTTCCATGAAAGACCTGGCGGAAGCTGCCGCTGTGGGTGCCATTTCCGGCGCAGGATTTGGTGCGGGTGGTTCTGTCATCAACACCGCCATCAACGCAAACCGGGGCAAGCCCCAAACAACGGAAAGAACCGGGCAGGATATCCTTCTGGAGGCTGCTGGGGTCAAGGCTCCCGAAACCACTCAGAACGAGCCAGAACAGACGTTCGAGCAACCGCAACAAGAAACACCCGCACAAGCAGAAACGCCCGTACAGGCGCAGGAGCGGGTCGAGGGGGCTATGCAGGGGCTGGCACAACGCCATACAGACGTTATGGCGAGAATCCAGGCGGCCCAGGACTCCGGCACGCTGGATCAGGCGGCTTATGACGGCTTTGTGCAGGAACTTAACGCCATCAACGAAGAGGCTGCCGGTCTGGTTCAGACGGAGCGCAGGGAGTCCGGTCAGGTCTCCCGCAACTTCGGGGAGACGGAAAGCCACATTGACAACCGCACGGCGGCAGATGTTTCCGCCCGGAACGTCAAGGCGTTCCAGTTTGACCATCCCCAACTGCATCCCTATTTTGCGGAGGCGGCACAGGCCCTCAAAACGGATGCGGAGTATTCCTTCGCCAGCCAGAGGGCAGAGCGTGGCACGGGAACCATCGTTCAGCGTTCCGAACAGCTTGCCAGGGCGGAAGGTCTGGGCCTGACCCGACAGGAGATCGTAGATGCTTGTGATGCCATCATCAACGACAAGGGCCAGGAGAACTATGCCGCTGCCAAGAAGGTGGAGCTGATCCTGGACGAAATGCTGTCGAAGGGTTATGTCCCCAACGACGGCGGGTTTGACTCCCGAGTGGGGGCTAATCAGGGCTATATTCAGGCCAAGAAAGCCATCCCCGGTGCTGCCACTGGCTTTGACCAATATATGCAGGACAATTCCCTTGCATTGGAGCTGGGGGAGACTACCGAGGAAGAATTAAGGGCAGAGTTTGAGGCAATGGGGGCCATGTCCAGAGGCGGGGCGGGGCAGTTTGCCTCCTGGCAAGCGGAAAGCGAGAATTTCCATCCCATCAGTCAGGAAGGCGCAGGACGGTCTGCGGAACTGCACGGGCGTGCAGCCGTTGAGTTCCCCACCAGAGACCCCCAGGGGAGATTGACCAGCAAGACGGTTTCCACCCTGGCAAACGCCAGTATTTCCAACAACCAGCTTGTCCGCTCCCTGGAAGAGGACGCTGCCGCCGGCGGGGACAGCTACCGAGCATACAGCGACAAGGAAGCTCTTACCAAAGCAGAAGACAGAATCCGCGCCGTGGGATTCCAGAGGGCAAAAGAGGAATGGATCGCAGAGGCCAGGGCAGGAAAGCTCTCCAAAGACAACACGGCAATGGGCCTTGCCCTTATCAACAATGCGGCAAATTCCGGGACTCTGGAAGGGCATATTGATGCCCACGACCTGATTGGTGATTATATCAGCTACGCCAGAACGGCAGGTCAAGCACTCCAGGCTATGAACATGGTAAACCGCATGACCCCCACGGGCCAGCTTTATACTCTAATCAAGACCACGGAAAACCTGGAACTGAACATTAAGAATCGAAGCGGGAAAGATGTGGATATCACCATTGACCCGGAGCTTTCCCGCCGGTTCATGGAGGCGCAGACCCAGGAGGAACGGAACGGCATCAAGCAGGAGATTTACAAGGATGTGGCTGCCCAGATCCCCAACACCTGGAAGGACAAAGCGGATGCTTGGCGGTACTTAGCTATGCTGGGCAATCCCCGCACCCATATCCGAAACATCTTCGGCAACCTGTTCTTCGATCCTGTAAGAGTGACCAAGAATGTGGTTGGCACGGGTCTGGAAAGCGTATTCAGCCGGGATAACAGAACGAAAGCTATTACCACCAGACTGAGTGCAGAGGACAGGGCAAGACAGCTTGCGGGAAAGGCTGACTTCCTGGAAGTCCAAGATGCCGTTATGTCCGGCGGGAAGTATAACGACGACTGGAGCCAGATCGACGAACAGCGCACCATCTTCAAAAACCCCCTTCTGGAAGCAGCCAGAAAGGGAAACACAAAAGCGTTGGAGGCAGAAGATAGATTCTTCTCTCGCCGTGCTTATGCAGACTCTCTGGCTGGTTATCTGAAAGCTAATGGCATTACTGCAGAGGAATATCTTTCCCCCGGCTTTGACGTTCAGACCAAAGAAAAGGCCAGACAGTATGCCATCCGGGAAGCCCAAAAGGCCACCTATCGAGACCTGAACGCCGCTTCGGAACTGACTGCCAGCCTCGGTCAATTCAAGCAGAGTAACAAGGCATTTAACCGGGCTGTGGGCTATCTGGTAGAGGGCGTTGTCCCCTTCAAGAAAACTCCCACCAACATTGCGGTAAGAGCTTTTGAATACTCTCCTGCCGGTCTGGTGAAGGGTCTGGCAGATGCGGCGACTAAGGTTCGGAATAACGACATGTCTGCGGCGGAGGCCATTGACGAAATCGCATCCGGCCTGACCGGCACGGGCTTGCTGGCTCTGGGTGCCGCCCTGGGTGCTACCGGGTTTGTGACCGGCGGTGCATCGGGAGACGACAAGCAGGACGACTTCAACGAACTACAGGGCCACCAGAACTATGCCTTTGAGGTTGGCGACACCAGCTACACCATCGACTGGCTGGCCCCGGAAGCATTGCCCTTCTTTGTAGGCGTGGAGCTGCAGAAGTTCTATTCCGGCCTGAAAACCGGGGAAACCGAACGGGCAGATTGGGCAAAGGCGGCAGGTCGCATTATGGAACCGATGCTTGAAATGTCCATGCTCCAGAGCCTCAATGACGTTATCAACTCTGTGGGCAGTGACGTTCCTCTTGTCTCTTCCGTAGCCTCTGCGGCTATGAGCTACCTGGGGCAGTTTGTTCCCACCATTGGCGGACAGATCGAACGCACCTTCCTGGAGGACACCAGACAGCAGACGGTGGTTGACAAGGAAAGCGCAGTCCCCACCAGCGTTCAGTATATGCTGGGTGCCATCGGCAACAAGATCCCCATTCCCGGCGTGGACTTTTACCAGGAGGAATATGTGGATGCGTGGGGCCGGACGGAATCTACCGGCAACATGGCAAGACGGGCGTTCAGCAACTTCCTGTCCCCCGGTTATCTTTCCAAGCTGTCCACCACGGACGTTGATTCTGAGCTGCAGCGGCTTTATGACGGGGATTATACCTCTGTATTCCCCGGTGAGTTTGACAAGGCTCTGGAGATCACCACCAACGAGGCCAACAAGGAAAAGCGCATCCTGACCGCATCCGAACGGAAGAAGGCCCAGGAGACCAGAGGCCAAACGGCAATGGATATCCTTGCTGGGGCAATGGGGTCTGACGTGTACCGCAGCATGACGGATGCGGAAAAGGCAAAGTTTGTGGAGCGGGTGCATGACTACTCTAAGGCGGTTGCCAGAATCGAGGCAGGGGAAGACCCCGAGCATTACGATTCCTGGGTAGACAAAGCCGGAGAGTATGCAGAGACCACTGGCGGAGCATTGGCGGACTTCTTTGTGGCGCAGAACAAGAAGAACCTCATTGATTCTGACGAGACCAAGAAGGACGGTCAGAAAGCATGGGAGTTTGAAACTTGGGTTGACAGCCAGGAGAACCTTTCCGGCGGCCAAAAGGCCTACCTCAAGGATAACCTCAAGATTTGGGGGTTCCATGCCGCAGACTCCTCCAAGTACCAGAAGGGGGCAGCGGCAGGGCTTACGGTTGACCAGATCAACACGGCCTCCCAGGCATATTCTGACGGCGATAGGGTGTACGGCAACGGAAATGGAAGCACCACGCAAGGGGAGCTTTACCAAGCAATCAAAGCACTGGGTCTTTCCGACAAGGAATCCGCTGCCTTGTACGAACAGGCAAAGCCGAAAAACTGGAAAGCAACGTGGTACACCTCCAAAAGGAGCTAAAGAAACACCACCCCAATTAAGGGGTGGTGTTTAACTTTGTCTCGATGAATATTTTTTCTGGCGGTATGCCTTTCTTGTGTTTTGCGTGTGCGGTCTTGTAATTTACTCCGTATATTTCGCAAAATTCAACCAAAGGCTTTCGCTCACCGTTCAATTCAACATAAACAGTGTTGCTTCGGTTTCTCATTTGCTCTGTCCTGGTTGCCCATCGGCAGTTAGATGGCTCGTAGTTCCCGTTGTTATCAATTCGGTCCAGTTCTAAACCTTCTTTATAACCATGGGATAATGCCCAATCTCTAAAGGCCGTATAGGACTCCCATTCTTTGCAGACGGAAATTCCTCTGCCGCCGTATCTGTTGTAATGCTCGTAGCTAGTATCGGAACATCTTCTACGCATTCGCAACCAAGCATTATGAAGAGGGGTTTTGTTTTCTCCGTGGGTAAGTCGCCCGGAGGACCGTTTCCCGCTTCCGTTAAAAGCACTTATGCTTTTGGCTGCTGCTTTCTTTTGCAAGCACCCACAGCTTCTTGTGTGACCTTTTCTTAGTGCGTTTCCCGTGGCCACAACAGAATTCCCGCAATCGCAAATACAAAGCCATAGTGCAAATCTATGTTTGTTAGTTCCTTTATATTCCGTTGCGGTGAGCATACCAAATCGCATCCCGGAAATATCTTTGGATCTCATTTTAGCCTCGTTTCTATATACACCAAACCGGTTGCATATGCAGACCATATGTCTGCCTTAAACCCATAGAACCAATCCGGCTCCTTTTTTGTGCCTTTCCCGTTCTGGAAGTCATGCTTGGCAAAACGGTCAATCAAGGCTCTGCGGATGTTGGCATCCCGGGCTTTAGAGTCTTGGCAGATGTGGAGTTTTTCTTCCTTTCGGTAGATGTACTCCGCTTTGGCGGGAAGGGCGGCTTGGGTGAACCGCCCGATCCACTCGCAAGTCTCAAACACGTCCTTTCCGACAGCCATGCCGTAAGAGGAAATGCGCTCGATGACCAGTTTATCGTAAGTAAAGGCCATCACATAGCCCAATAGCTGTTCGTTTGGAACCTTGCCGAAGAAGCCAGGCTCCAGGGTTTCGGAGTCTACGCAGCAGTATGCAGACTCGGTGTTGCCGGGATCAATAGCCAGGACAGTCACTTAATTCCACCTCCTGTATCCAGTTCATCGGATAATCCCCGATGTAGAGGATGACACAGAGGGCAGCGATCAGAGCGACCACCGCCCACGCCAGCACAGGTGCGACAGCGACCACTAACAGGCAGGCGGCCCATAGGACAGCCAGGGTCTTCAGGTTCTTGTTGAGGAATAAGTATAGCTTCTTCATGGGGATTCTCCTTTCTGTGTTATGGGTTAAGTTGTTTTAATATCAGGTTGAGCCTTCAGTCATCCGAGGCATCGGAATCGACCTCCTCCCAAATCAAAACGCATCCAGAACTCCCGGAAAGAATTGTGACGATGTCTTCTTTTCTGATTTGGTGCTCGTTGATGAAATCGACAACATCTTCGGCCATGTGAAGTCTAATCATGCGTATCATAGTCACTCACCCTCCTCTCCAGGGGGTTCAGGCAGGGGCATCCAGTGGGTGATGCACACAAACGCCAACGTTCCGACACCATTGATCACATACCAGGAGTCGAAGTTCCTATCGCAAGCCCCAATGGCTACTTGAGGCCCACCCTCCCAGTATCCAAAAGCCAGAACCATTTCTGCCTTCTCCGGTAGCCTATCCTTCACACTGATCCACTCACTCATTGGTGTCACCCACCCTTCTGTTCCAGGCTTCAAAGGCAACCGCTTTGCAGTCTTCCTCATTATGCTGTTCGTCAAAAATGTTTGTGCTTGCTTCGCACTTAGTACAGAGAACAAAGCCACCCTCTGTAGTACCGTGATAGTACCACTTCGCTTCCCCTCCGCAGAAAGGGCAGGGTTTCAACTCACTCATCGGGTGTCACCTCCAGCAGCTCGTGGTTGTCGTGGATGTTGCCGATGACCTCGCACAAATCTCCACAATGGCTATTAAATGCCGGACAACAGTAATGTTTGTTCGACAAAATCTCAAACCACCAACAGGAATATTCAAACACAACCTTGAAAAAGAATCTCACGCATCCTCTCCACCTCCTCTCATATCTGCGCCGCAGGAGGGGCAGAAGTTCGTGCCATCCTCGACTGCATCCATCTCACACTCGGAGCAATAGGCAACCCCGTTTTCGTGATGCAGCCACTGCCCCTTCGGGCGAAGGTTGTCAATGGTGATGGTGGGGGCAGCTTCCAGTTTCTTTGCGAACGAATCAACGCCAGCCATGATCCCTATGCCGTACAGGTCATCAGATATGATGGTTCCTTTTTGTACTTCTACCATCAGAGCATCAGCATCAATCGGTCTCATTCTCCCCCTCCTTTTCTGCCAGCCGTTTATCTACCAGCACATCAACATATTTTTCAATGCCGATTATGTTGTGCCAGTAGATGTTCTTTTTCAGGTCACGGCATTCTTCTCTCGCTATAAGGCGCATTCTTTGTTCTCGCGCCGATTTCTTATCTTCCACAACCTCCTTCACAATGAGGAACCCAGCGACCAGAGCCAGAGCAATAGCGAATCCCGCCAGACAGCACCAGAATCTCTCCATCACTCCACCTCCACAAACTCCCCGTCTTTCAGGGTGTACCAGGTGTCCGCTTTGATGGTCTCGCCATCCACGACGACAGCCTTCCATTCCTTGATGCCGTAGCTGTTGTCGAACTCTTCGCAGATGACCAGGATAGAACCGAGACCGCCCTTTGCCTTTACGTTGTTTCCACGGACCAGAGCGCAGCCGTTCTCGCCGACTGCTGCGGAACCTCTTGCCGTGGCAGCACCATACTCACCAGCCGTGGCAG
>CALEFI010000114.1 GCA_937876905.1 uncultured Treponema sp. | reverse complement strand
GACGCCGGAGACGCTGAACGTCAAGTTCTGGACCATCGTCATCCTGCTCTACTACACCCTGGCAACCTTCCTGCCCGTGGACAAGATCATCGGCAAGCTCTACCCCGTGTTCGGCATAGCCCTCATCCTGATGGCACTGCTCATCGGCGGCGCCACCGTCATCAACCACTTTACCGGCAAGGCGGTGATGCTGGAGCTGTGGGACTTCCCCAACAACATGCATCCCACGGACCTGCCCCGCTGGCCGCTGATGTTCATCTCCGTGGCCTGTGGTGCCCTGTCCGGCTTCCACGCCACCCAGTCCCCGCTGATGGCACGCTGCATCAAGAGCGAGCGTGAGGGACGCAAGATTTTCTACGGAACCATGATTGCCGAGGGCATCATCGCCCTGATTTGGGCCTCCGCAGCCTCCGCCTTCTTCTACAGCGGCGAGGGAGTGAAGCACGTGGCCTCCATCCTCCTGAACGGGCAGACCATTCCCTTCGTCGGAAACTCCACCAGTGTGTATGCCATGTCCACCACCCTGTGCGGCGTGGTTGGTGGTGTGGTTGCCATGATTGGTGTCATTGCCTGCCCGATTACCTCCGGCGACACGGCCTTCCGTGCCGCCCGCCTGACCATCGCCGACTGGTTCAAGGTTGACCAGAAGGGATTCAGGAACCGCCTGCTGCTGACCATCCCCATCCTGGGAATCGGCTTCCTCATCTCCCTGGTGGACTACAACATCGTCTGGCGCTACTTCTCCTGGACCAACCAGACCCTGGCCATGTTCGTCCTGTGGTGCGCTGCCACCTATCTGGTGCGCTACCGAAAGAAGAACGCAGGATGGATTGCCGCATTGCCCGCCACCTTCATGGCCGCCGTGTCCGTCTCCTACATCCTGCAGGCTCCGGAGGGCTTCAAGCTGGCCGCCGGCCTGTCCAACATCGTCGGTGTCATCGTGGCCGCCTGCTGTCTGATTTTCTACATCATCAAGGTGTACATCCCCGCCAACGAGGTGCTGATTGACACGCCCCTTGAGGTGAAGTCAAAGTAAGCAGCTGCAAGTCGCCTGGCTCAGGTTGACTGAAAAGCAGTGTGAGGCCGCCGGAGATTTGTTCCGGCGGCCTTTTTTGTGCCGCTGCCGTGGGGGAATGGCAGGGAGGGGATTCTTTTGTCTGCTAGTCTCCGGCCACCTGTAGGCTGGAGCCGGTGGGGGTCTTGATGACCTCCAGGCGGCTGGGGATGCGTCCCTGCATTTCCTGCACGTGGGAAATCACCCCCACCATGCGGCCCTCCCGCACCTCCTCCAGAATGGACATGGCCTTGTCCAGTGCGGCGGGGTCCAGGGAGCCGAAGCCCTCGTCAATGAACAGGGACTGGAGTGAGATGCCGCCCCGCCTGCTGCTTACCACGTCGGTGAGAGCCAGGGCCAGGCTGATGGACACCATGAAGGTTTCGCCGCCGGAGAGGGTTGCACAGGGCCGCCTCCTGCCGGTGTAGGAGTCCAGGACCTCCAGGTCCAGTCCCTTGGCACCGTTCCCGGCTGTGTCCTGGGCAAAGTGGAGGCTGTAGCGGCCCTCGCTGATGCGCATGAGGCGGCCGTTGGCGCAGGAGACAATCTGGTCGAGATAGACGCTCAGAATCCAGGTGGTGAGGGCCAGCTTCCTGGGGTTTTTGTCGGAGATGTCGATAAAGAGCTGGTGGCAGAGGGTCCAGGCGGTGGAGCTCTCCTTGCGCCGTTCTTCCAAGTCCTTCCATCTGGTAATGGTGGACTTGGTGCTCTGGCATTGCTGGAGGGCCACCGAAAAGGCCGCCTCCAGTTCCCGCCATTCTTGCTCAATGCCTCGCTTTTTTTCTTGCAGGACAGTGATTTGCTCCTCTGTCTCGTGCAGGGTTCCGGTCAGTTTTTTTTCAGAGTCCTGCACTTGGGTGCTCAATCGGGTAAAGTCCTGCTGCCATTGCTCCACTGCCTCCTGCAGGTCCTGGATTTCCGTTGGGCTGAGGTGGGCCTCCTCCACCTCCTGGACGGAGGAAAAGCCTGCGGCCTGTAGGCTTTTCTCCAGCTCTGCCTCGCATTCTGCGGTATCGGCACGGCACTGGCTGGTTCGCCCCTCCTGCTCCTGGCAGCGGGCCCGCTCCCCGCTCAAGTCCTGCTGCACCCGCTCCAGCTGCCCCTTGTGGCTGTCTATGGCTGCCCTGGTCTGTTCCAGCCACCTGTTTGCGGCGCTCTGCACCTCCTTGGCGGTTGCACCTTGGAAGCCCGCCTCTCCTGCGGCCTGAAGGGTGTGCTGCAGGTGATCCTCCTTTTCAGAAATCTGGCTTTTCAGGGAGGCTAGCCGTTGCTGGAGGGAATTGCTTTCCTGCTGCAGGGGCTCCTGCCGGGAGAGCGCGGCCTTCAGCTCCTTTTCCAGCCCCTCCCTGCTGGCGATGCCTTTATGGAGGGCTTTCTTTTCCTTTTCTGTCCCAGCCTTTTGCTCTAGGAGTCCTGTCCGCAGGGCCTCCAGCTCAGCAAGGGGTGCAGTGCTTGGAAGGCTGCCGAGCTGCTGCTCCAGCTGCTGCAGGATCGTTGTCTGCCGGGTGGCTTCCTGGGCTGCTGTCTCCTGCTGCGCCTCCAGCTCCTGCACCAGCTGTCCTTGACGGGCCAGCGCTCCGTCCTCCGGCTCTTCCAGTGCGAGGGGAAGCTGGGGGCTGTGCTGATGGGTGGTGGAGCCGCACACGGGACAGGGCTTCCCCGGCTGGAGGCTGGTGGCCAGCAGCTGGGCGTAATTTTTCTCCCGTTGCTCCTCCAGCCTGCGCTTCTGCCCATGCAGCTCCTGTGCCCTTGCTGTGGACGTGCGGGCAAGCTCCTGCTGCAGGAGGATTTTTTCCCTTAGCTGCTCCGCTGTGCGGGCATTTTCCAGCTGGTCTTCGGCCTCCTTGACTTCCTGTGAGAGCTGGAGCAGGCGCTGGTTTGCCTCCTCCAAGTCTTGAAGGGAGGTTTGTGGCAGGGCTTCCAGGCTGGCTCCAATCTGGGACTTCTTTGCTTCCAGCGAATCAAGATTCCCCTGGACAAGGGCAAGCTGTCTGCTGGTGTCTCGCTGCGCCCTTGCAAGCTCCAGGAGCTCCTGCTCCTGGACAAGGGCCCGTCTGAGAAGCTGCTGCAGGCCGATGTTCCTTTCGTAGTCCACCTGCATTTGGCTGAACCGGGGAGCCTGCTCCTGGAGCTCACCCTGAATCCGCTCCAAGTCTTGAATCTTGTTGGAGGTGGCCGCAAGCTGCCGCAGGGCTTCCTGCAAGGCGGAGCGGGACTTTTCCAGATTTTGCACCTTTATGTAGGTTGGGGCTGCCTGCTGTGCAAGCTCAATCCGTCGTCGCTTTTCCCGGACGGCAGCCTCTTTGCCCACGAGGACCTCCAGCTGGGAGCTCAGGTCCTGATGACGCAGGAAGTCCGACTTCAGCCGCTGGCAGCTGTCCAGCTCCCGCTCCGTCCTTGTCCGCAGCTCCGTGAGCTCCTCCTTTTTCTGCTGGGTGCCTTCCAGCGTGGCCTCGTATTCGGCGAGCCGCTGCTCCTCCTGCTGGAGGTCAAAGTCCCCGAAGGCTGCCAGCTGCCGCTCAAGCTCCTGCACCCGGAATTTCTCCTCCTCGTTCTTGTCCTTTATCCTCTGGGCAAGCTCCTCGTAGTCGGTGATGGGAAAGAGCTTGAGAAGGGTTTCCCGCCGCTCGGAGGATTTTTGTCTCAGGAATTCAGCGAATTCCCCCTGGGGCAGGAGGATGATGCGGGCGAATTCCTCCACGGTGAGCCCCATCAGGCGGTTGAGCGTTTCGTCGGCCTCCGCCTTCTTGTTGCTCATCAGGACGAAGTCGCTCCCTTCCTTTCGGTACAGCTGGATGTCCTCTGAGCTCGTGCTTTCTGCCCCCTTCCTGTTGGTGTAGGTTCGTGGGAGGATGCGCTGCACCCTGTAGCACCGGTGGTGGAGCATGAAGGTGAGGGTGATGATGGCGTCTTCCTGCGGCGAGGCGAAGTCGGAGCGGATTTGAGAGCCCTTTACGCCGGAGTGGGAGCCGGGGAGCCTGCCGTAGATGGCGTAGGTGATGGCGTTGAAGATGGTGGACTTGCCTGCCCCGGTCTTTCCGCAGACCAGGAACATGTCCCCCAGGCGGTCAAAGTTGACGGTTTCGCTGCGGAAGGGGCCGATGTTCTGCAAGTGCAGCAGCAGTGGTCTCATGGGCGTTCCTCCAGTATCCTTTTGAAGAGAGCCAGCTCCTGGTCAAAGTGTGGCGGCAGCTGCTGGTAGATGTCCTCCATGAACGCAGTAAAGATTTCCGGGGTGGGGCCGCCGGTCTCCCCCTCCTGCTGGATGAGCCTCCTCCGCTCCTCCATGTTGGCGGAGCTAGTGCTTCCGGTGGCCAGCTCCTGGCGGTAGGAGAGCAGGTAGGGAAAGCGAGGCTTGAGCAGGGCCATGGGATTTTGGGTCAGCTCCCGGTCGGTGGCGGAAATCTCCAGATAGCAGTCCCGGTACTTGGCATATTTTCCTTCCGCATCCTGGTAGAAGTCCTGGAAGGAGCCTTGGAGCCGGTGGACCGCCCGCAGGGGGACGGTGGGAATCCGGGTGACTGAAAGCTGCCAGAAAGGGCTGGCGCTGCCTTCCGCCCCCTCCTGCTGCGGGGATGCGTCTGGGGAGGGCTCCAGCTCCACCTTGAGGAAGCATTGCTGGTTGTCGGCCTCGCTAAAGGAGTAGGCCAGTGGCGAGCCGGAGTACCAGATGTTTGTGCCACCAGGATTCTGGCAGCGGTGGAGGTGGCCCAGGGCTACGTAGTCGAATTGCTGAAGGAGGGCGCCGTCCACCAACTCTGCCGTGCCCACAAAGGAGCGCTCCGAGTCGGAGGAGATGCCGCCTTGGGTGAACAGGTGGGCCACCAGTAGCTTTGCCAGCTGCGGATGGTGGCTGCGGTGGTAGTCCAAAATCTGGTGGATGGCGGCCTGCACCATGGGATTCTGGTGGATTTCGTCGTCACCCAAAAAATTGGGGTGCAGGAAGGCTAGGGGATAGATGGCCGCATCATCGATGAGGATGGGATTCAGCATGTCCTGGGAGGTGGTGGCGATGTGGATTTGCTGGAATCTCAGCAGGTCTGCGGCAAAGGAGAGGCGGCGCGCAGAGTCGTGGTTGCCACTGATGATGATGATCTGGAGCTGGGGGAGGGCACGCCTCAGATTGCTCAAAAAGCTGCCGAAGAGCCCCACTGCCTCCGGGGAGGGGACTGCCCGGTCGTAGATGTCCCCGGCCATGATGAGGGCCTGGTAGTCGCCCTCGTCCACCAGCAGCCGGGTCAGCTGGCCCAGCATGTGCTGCTGGTCTTCTATGAGCGGATGCTCGTGGAAGGTCTTGCCCAGATGGAGGTCGGCGGTGTGCAGGATTTTCATGGGAACAAGTATACCGCAAAAGATTTGCGTGGAAAAGGGCTTGCCGTGGGGCGGCCGTGCGGCGGCCATGCGGCAAGATGATTTTTGAAGGGAATCATGTAACTCGTATAGTCTTTCATGCATTTTTATGATATACTGCACAACAATATATGATTTTGGAGGTATAGAATGATTCTAAGGAGAGTCTTGCTTGCGGCGATGGCCGCATCATTTGTTTTTGCTGGCTGCGCCTCGAACAAGGAGCCCGCGCCAACGGAGCTGGAGGGAAAGGTGAAGGTTGAGGTGCTGGAGCACAAGGGAACGGCCTTGGGCATCAACCAGCTGCCGGCCTGGGTGGAGACCTACATTTCGGAGGGAATCCTTGGAGTGGAGAAACTTTCGAACTATGAGAATGACTACTGCTTTGTGGGAGAGGAGGCAGGAAGCAATATCGACGCCCTCCAGGCTTGGGTTTCCTCCTTCGATGTTCCCTCAGAGATTGCCCGGAATGTGTCCACCCGTGTTTCGGCCCTCTTTACTGGTGCCGCTAGCGGCTCCCCCGACGGGGACTATGGGACCTATTTCGAGAACGTCGTCAAGACCACCAGCAGCGCCACCTACTCCGGTGCCCGCAAGGTGAACGACTGGTGGGTTCTCACCCGTCGCTATGATCCTGACCAGAAGCGGAAGGCCACCGACGAGTACCGCTGCTATGTCCTGTACACCATCCCCAAGGATGTGCTGGACCAGCAGGTACTGGAAATGATGGACAGGGTGGCCTCTGAGTCCCAGGGCTCCACCACCGATGCCCAGAAGTCTGCCATCAGCAATGTGCGCTCCATCATGGAGAGCGAAGGCTTCTAAGCCACTGGTTTGAGGCTTGAGCCAATGAAAAAACACCCCGATATAATCGGGGTGTTTTTTTATGCACTGAGAGATTGCAAGCTGGTGGCCGGAATCATCGGGTGGCATCCAGCCCAATCCCAGCTTTAATCTAGCAGGCAATGCTTTTTAATCGTATTCTTTCCAAGGTTGTTCTCAAATCCCTTTCCAAGGGGCGGTCCTCCTCCAGAGGGACAAAGGATGCCGACACGCCATCGTAGGTGGCCTGCACACCCGCCATATTTTGTTGGGTGATTTCCTGCCGTTCCAGCCTGATTCTCAGTGCCTGTACAGCGGCCAGCAGTGTTGCGGCGGCCACCTGCTCGGTCAGCTCGATGACCCGCAGGCAGTCCCTGGCGGCTATGGTTCCCATGCTCACCTTGTCCTGGTTGTGGCATTCCGTGGAGCGGGAGAACACGCTGACAGGAATGGCACTCTTCAGCGCTTCCGCCGTCCATGCGGAGGCTCCAATCTGTACGGCCTTGAAGCCATGGTTGATGGAAAAGCCGGTGCGGGAACCGGAAAGGTTCGGCGGCAGGCCACGGTTGAACTTGATGTCCACCATCACTGCCAGCTGCCTGTCCAGCAGGTCTGCCAGGTTGCACACGATGTTCTTGAGGCTGTCCATCACAAAGCAGATATGGCCACCGTAGAAATGGCCGCCGTGGAAGATGGAGCGGGTCTCCGGGTCGATGATGGGATTGTCGTTGGCGCTGTTCATCTCCGTTTCGATGATAGTACGGAACAGCTGCTCAGTCTCGTAGAACATCCCGATGACATGGGGCGCACAGCGGATGGAGTAGGGATCCTGAATGCGCTCCGGCATCACGTTGTCCTCCGTGGCGGGAGCCATGGCCCGCCGGATTCGTTCCGCCGCGACACCTTGTCCAGGATGGGGCTTTACGTCAAAGAGGCGCTGGAAGAAGTGGTAGGCGTTTCCACGCAGGGCGATGGAATTCATGGCCGTAATGCGGCAGGACAGGTCGGCCAGGTAGCGGCCCCGGCTGAAGGCTATGCAGGCCACGGCATTCATCACCGCCGTTCCGTTCATGATGGCGATGGCCTCCTTGGGGCGGAAGCGGTACAGCGGCCTTCCCAGCTGCCGGAACACCTCGGCTGCAGGGCGGACCTCGCCCTGGTACAACACGTCCCGCTCGCCAATCAGGGTTCCGGCCAGATAGGAGAGCGGGGTCAGGTCGCCGGAGGCTCCCACGGAGCCTTCCTGGGGAATCAGGGGGAGGATGTCGTTGTTGAGCAGGAATTCCAGGCAGGCCAGGAGCTCGTAGCTCACACCGGAGAATCCTTGGGCCAGGGTATTGAGCCGGACTGCGATGATTGCCCGTGTTGTCTCCTCGTCGAAGTACTGGCCCAGCCCGCAGCCGTGGAATCGGGTCAGATGCACCGGCAGGTCGTAGTAATGCTCCGGCGGTACCGTCTCGGTGCAGGAGTCGCCGTAGCCGGTGGTTACGCCGTAGATACCGTCATGCTTTTCAAGCATCTCGTCCAGAAAGCGGGCGCCGCCGTCGATTTTGTCCCGGTATGTCCTTTCAGAGCAGAGCTCCACCTCGGCCTCCTTCCGGGCAATGGCCAGGACGTCTTCTATGGTGATGGCTGTGGCCCCGATTACAATCCTGCTCATGCAATTCCCCCGTTGACAGAGATAACCTGCCGTGTTATGTATCCCGCTCCCTCTGACAGGAGGAATACCGCAAGTGCGGCCACCTCCTCCGGCCTGCCTATGCGTCCCAGGGGAATGGCGGGCAGAATCATGTCCATGGGAGCATCCTTGATCATGTCCGTCTCGATGATGCCGGGTGCGATGCAGTTGACGGTGATGGAGCGGCTGGCAAGCTCCACCGCCAGTGCCTTGGTAGCTCCGATGATGCCTGCCTTTGCAGCGCTGTAGTTCACCTGGCCCCGGTTGCCCATGATGCCGGAGACCGAGGCGATGGTGATGATGCGTCCCCGCCGCTTCCGGCACAGGGGAAGGGTAAGCGGCTGGATGACATTGAAAAAGCTGTCCAGGTTGGTGTGGATGACTGAATCCCAGTCCTTGTCGGAGAGGGCAGGAAAGGCCCCGTCAGAGCAGATGCCCGCATTGCTGACGATACCCCAGGGCGCCCCATGCCGCTCCGCCACCTGCTCCAGTTCCCTCCTGCACTCCTCACGATTGCCTACGTCGAAGGAAAGAATCTCTCCGCTTCCCCCGTCCTGCCGGATGCAGTCCAGGGTTGCCTGGGCCCCCTCCTTGTTCCTGCCGTAATGCACCAGGATGTAGTAGCCCTCCCTGCCCGCCGCCACAGCGATGGCCCGCCCGATTCCTCCGCTGGCTCCGGTGACCAGCACCACCTTTCCCTCGTTCTTCGTCTTCATGCTGTCAATTTTCCTCCTTTTGCGCTGACAATTTTTCCAATGATTCGGCCTCCATCACCATCAGGGTGCAGGAAACCACCGTTTCCTCTCCAACCAAGGCGGCGCAGTCATAGGTAAGCAGGTCTCCCACCCTACAGTCCTCCCGCACGTGGATGCGAACCTCCGCCCCCTCCTGAAAGACACCATGGGTACAGGACAGGTTGGAGACACTTAGGATAACTCCCGGACGGGGCTCCTCCCTTGTGCCAGTCAGGGCGGACAGGGCGGAGATGCTCTGGGCCATGTACTCGAAGCTGACGTAGGCAGGGACACCGCCCAGCTCCCGGTCAAAGAAGGTGTCATCACAGCCCACCCTTACCTGGCTTACCAGGCTTTTTCCCTCCCTGTCCACGGAAATGATTGTGTCGATGAGCAGCATCTTTCCCTTGTGGGGGACAAGTGCGGCAATGTCCTGCTGTCCTGTCATTCTTGTCTCCTATGTTCTGTCCCGCCCGATGACGAGGGAGGTGTTGCAGCCACCAAAGGCAAAGGAATTGGTCATGCAGGCTGTGCCCTCAAGACTGTCCCCCGGCTCCACAAAGTGCAGGGCGGGCAGGGCATCATCCCGCTCCCCGTCCCAGCGGTGGATTGGCAGGCCGCCCGCCATCCTCTTGTCGTAGAGGGTTCTCATGCAGACGGAAAGCTCCAGACAGCCGGCGGCTCCCAGTGTGTGGCCGGTGACGGCCTTGGTGGAGCTGAGCTTGAGTCTTCCGTCCCGGCTGCTTTCCGGGAAGACCCCTGCGACGGCACGACTTTCCATTGCGTCGTTTAGCGGGGTTCCTGTTCCGTGGAGGTTCACGTAGGATATTTGGCTCCTGTCCAGCCCTGCCATGGCCAGCGCCTCCTCCATGGCTGCTGCTGCCCCCGCTCCTGTCTCCAGCGGGGCGGTCATGTGGCTTGCGTCGGCTGACTCGCCGAATCCCAGCAGCTCCACGTAGTCTTTTGTGGCGGGCCTGTCCTTGGCCACAATCAGGCAGGCGGCCGCCTCGCCAAGGGTGATTCCGTTTCTGTTCCTGCTGAAGGGGTTGCAGCCGGTGGGCGACACCGCCTCCAGCGAGCCAAATCCTAGGAATACTGTGGGCGAAACAAGGTCAACGCCGGCCACCACCACCGCATCGCAGGTTCCCGCCAACACCAGCTGGGCTGCCTCTATCACCGCCGTGGCACTGGAGGCGCAGGCGGTGGCGACAGTCAATGCAGGTCCTGCCGTCCTGAGCCTGGTTCGGATGTAGTCCGCCACTTGGGACGGATTCTGCCGGGAAAGACTGTAGCCCTGCGGGAAGCTGCCGGCGGAAAAGAGCGCCCGGTGCGCAGCCAGGGATGCCTCTGATCCGTTGTCACAGGAACCGGCGCAGACTCCGACTCTTTCTGCCCCGTACCGCCCGATGCAGTCCGCCACCGGACCCTGAATCTGCTCCAGCACCTGGTCCAAAAGGGCCTCTATCCGGGGTTTTCCCTCCTGGACGGAAAGCTGGCAGTCTGGAACCATTGCCACAGGACAGGACAGCTCCCCCATTGTCCGCAGCTGGAAGGACGGACTGTAGTCTGGCCGGACAAGGTTTTCCTGCAGGGAGCCATCCCAGGTTCTCCCGGCACAGCAGATGGAGGCATCCGCGTACAGATAAATCTTTTTATTCGCTTCCATTGAAATCTCCGTGGATGGTGTAGGAGTAGCCCCGGTGGATGTTCGAGAAGGCAACCTTCCCCTCTTCCTGCAGGATGCTGATGAGCAGGGTCTCGCCGTCATACACCTCCCGCAGGCCTTTGCCTGGAGCTGACTCCGTTTTGAGCTGGAGTCCGGCCCGTCCGAGCTCCTGGCGGAGCGCCGTCTCGTCATAGAAGCATAGCTGAAAGTCAAAGGCGATGTAGGCCGGGTTGATTTTCTGGGGCAGGACTGACGACTCGAATTCCAGTCTGTCAGCCGTGTAGCGCAGGCTTCCCATTGTGGTTCCGAACGGATTCATAAAGATAGCGTTTATTTCGTCCCGATTCAGGATGAGGAAGGCGTCCATCTGGAAGGTTTGGCTACCATAGGCACCGGTGAGGCTCTGGTGCATCTGGAGGTTCCGTCCGGCGAACTGGGGTGGCAGCAGCCTTACCACCGCCCTGTCGGTCAGGTGGACCTCCTGATGCTGGCGCTCCGTCCTTTTTGTGCTGGCGCAGGAAAAGCCCAGGATGATTGGCAGCGAAAGGAGGAAAATCCTCGCTGATTTATTTACAAAAGACAAATATTTATGATAATGGGGCATTATGGGATTATATGCCTCATTATCTGTTTTGTCAATTTCAGCGGATGGGGCGGCAAAGGACGAAAGGATACCCGCCCATACCAGTCCGCGCGTCCGCCGGATTCTGGAGGATTTTTTCCTCATGGCAGGACTTCCTGCCGATTTTACGGTGTGCCGTGACGGTCAGGAGCGTCCCTGCCTTGAGCTGTCCGCCTGTGCCCACGAGGAAAGGGTCTTTGCCGACTTCAACCTGTCCCACTCCAGGGAGGCGCTGGCAGTCCTTGTGGCTGGCGGGGCCAGGTCCAGATTTCGGCTTGGCTGCGACGTGGAGTGCCTTGAGACAGGGCGGGACAGAAGCGGGATTGCCCGCCGGTTCTTTTCCAGCCAGGAATATGACTGGATTGCCCAGGCAGAAGGGGACGAGGGGCTGCGCCGCTTTATGATGCTGTGGACAGCCAAGGAGTCATGGCTCAAGGCCCATGGTCGATCCGTCTTTGACATGGCCAAGGCACCCGTCTTCAGCATGGAGCCTGTCTCTCCAGACTTTCCGCTCCAGTTCCGCCAGCTCTTCCTCTGCTCGCCCTCTGCCAAAAGCTACGTGCTGACCCTCGCCCTTCCTGTAGGTCTTGGCTCCGTCGCTCTAGAGACTCAGCTGGATGAGGGCTGGCGTCTGAGTAGCACCGAGCAGATATATCCTGCAGAAAGGCCGGTGAGTATGGTCAGCCCAAAAAGATGAACCGGCCTAAAGCTGGTGAGTGCCAGCGCCCCGAATGACATGGCGGTAGTGGCGTAGGACAGGAAGATTGCCAGCGACACCGAGGATTCCCTGTTCTCCCGTTCCGACTCCAATGTATAGATGATGTAGTCGATGCCCGTGCCAAAGACCAGCAGCAGGGCTGCCACGGAGAAAAATCCCAGGGGAATGCCCAAGAGGGTGAGGGTGGCCGTAGTCACCAGAAAGATGCAGAGCGGGATGCAGCCAATGCGCAGGATTTCCTCCAGGCGGTACCATAGCTTTAGCAGCAGGAGGATTGCCACCATAGCAACCGCCATCAGAATCAGCATGATTTTGGTGAGGGAGTCCAGCTCCGTGCCCACGTCCTTGGTTAGGTTGGCAAAGAAGACATTGGGATTCGAGTCGGCAATGGCACGGAAGGGGGCCTCCTCCGTGGTGTGCAGGGGCATGACCACAGAATACCATCTGCCGTCAAGCGCTCCCAGCCACAGATTTTGCAGGGCGCTGTGAAGGTAGGGCGGCAGGTCCTGCTCCACATCTATGGGCTGGGGCGGAATCCGCAGCCGGGCAATGAAGTCCTGAGTCTCCTCCTGGCTGAATCCAAGGGCCGCAAGGTGCTGCGGGGCGGCAGCGGCAAGGTGCTGGGCAGCCTGATGACTTCGCTTCTGGGTGGAATATGAGGGGACAAAGAGGGAGGTGGCAAGGTATGAAGACAGGTGCCCCCGCTCAACCTCCTCGTCCAACTGCTGCCGCAGCTCCTCCTCGTGCTGCAGGAGCTGGTCCTGGCTGTCCCCTGAGACGATGTAATACCAGCCGCTGGAGCCATGGTCAAGCAGCCGGGCACTAGTCATCTCGTCGAAGGAGAGCTCCTCCGACATGGTGTACAGCTGGCTCAGGTTGTTCTCTATCTTCACGTCATGCCATCTGATGCCCAGAAGCAGCAGCGGAAGGGAAAAAAGCCCCCCAAGGATTCCCCTCCGCAGCTTGACAGAGCCGAGCATTCGCCAGGGCCCGCTGGATTCCAACCACTGGAGGACTCTTGGGGTGGCTGCCTTCGGCAGGAGGTGGTACAGGCAGACCACGCTGAGATAGGTGCTTGCAAGGCCAAAGGACAGGAAGACGGCAATCTGCTTGAGGATGGGGAAGGGAGCCAGGAACAGCAGCACAAAGCAGACCTGGGTGGAAAGAAAGCCGAAGCTGATTCCCTTGAAGATGGACTTCAGAGCCTCCCTGCCGTTCTGGGCCCTGTCCCTCCGCCGGGCCATAAAGAAATGGATGGAATAGTCCATGCCGAGACCGATGAGGGTGGTTCCGAAGACCAGCGACATGATGTTCATCTCTCCCAGAAAGAGCAGCACTGCCGACACCGCCATGGCTGCGCTCAATCCGATGCTGGCCATGGAGACCACCACCGGCACCACGGACCTGAACACCAGGAGCAGGAGTACCATCACCACCAGCAGGGAGACAGTGGTGATGACAGAAATCTCCCGCTGGGCGCTGGAGGAGCTTTCAAAGGAGTGGAAGGGGACGCCGGAAAAGATAAAGTCCAGCCCCGGATTGTCCTCCTCCAGCTGGCGAGCCTGGGTCTTGAGTGCCGGAATGATGCCGCCCCGCTCTGTTATGGCAGTGGACTCCTTGGTGAGGCTCCCCTGGAGCATCGTATACCATTTTCCCTCCCGCTGGGCAGAAAGGATGCCTTCCCTGGGACTCATGGCGGTGCTTCCTGCCAGGCTGGAGGACAAAAAGCCCTGGAGCCGGCTTTCTGTCAGCATGAAGGGATCCTGGTCAAGGTATCGTAGGCCAGTGAGGGTAAGAGGACTATAGATTGTGGACAAGGCTCGCTGGGAAAGCTCCATGGCTCCTCCCCCCTCCAGCACGCCGATGCTTTTTTCGTCCATCAGCGAGTGCCGGTGGGTAAACAGGTAGTCCGAGATTTGCCCCACAACCGAATCGTCAAAATACAGCGCAAGGGACTCAAAGGCAGGGTCTTTACGGAAGGCGGAGTACAGCTCCTCGATGGCCTCCCGTGCCACGGAAAAATCCTGGTGGCTGGCCAGAATCACCACGTTTTGCGCATTCCTTTCTGTCGCCAGCCGGTCCGCTGCCGCCACCGACTGCATGGCATGGGAGGGCGGCAGGATGTCGAGGAGGTCGGTGTTTATGGAAAGGCTTCCCCGAATCAAGGTGGCCACCGCCAACAAAAGATGGAAGGCCAGCCAGATGGCCACAAGGGTGCTGGAGCGGCTATCTGTCAAAAAGCTGGTTTTCATCTTGAGTGGGTTCCTGGGAAAATTGGTGGTTGGAAAAGCGATAGGTGATGGTGCTGCCGTTCTGCTCCGTCATGGTCACCTCCTCCAAAACTGCGCTTCCCCCCAGCTGGATGGATTGTATCAATTGTGCCACGGTCCGTTCCCGTGGCTCCAGCTGGAGGCTCCAGTTGGAGTCCTTTCTGGAGAAGTCCACGTGGAAGGAGTCTTGAATCTTCTGCACGTCGCCGGAGAAGGCGGCGCTGATGGCCTGGGAGAATTCCATGAAAAGACGATTGTTTCCCGTGTCCATCCGAGACAGGGACTTTGCCTCCGGTCCCTGGCTCACGTGACTCCTGCCCACCACCATTATGGAAGGATAGGGCTTTTCCGTCTGCCAGATAATTCCCCGGTCTGCCGCAATCAGGAAGGCTCCAGACGAGGTGAGGCTGCGCCCTATGGCGGGGATATGCTTTTCCTGCACAAAGTCCCCGCGGGTGCACGGATACCGGGAGAGGAGCTGCCCCACCTCCTCCAGCGTGGCAGGCAGGGGCTTGTCCGAGCCAAGGGGACTGTTCTGGGCAAGGGCTCCCAGCGCAACCAGAACCATGGCGGCAAGGAGGACGCTCCGCCTGACATTCTGCTTGCCGCTCATAGTCCCTCCTCCTCCATGGCAGCCCGCACCCGCTGGATGAGTATGGCGGGACAGTCGAAGCAGGTGGTTCCGGTGTCTATTTTCACCGCCGCCTGGGAGCTCCTCCCCTTGGTGGCCACCTTGCCAGTTTGCGCGTCTTGCAGGATGTAGCTGATTCTCAGGATGGACTCATACTCCTCCAGTGTGGCTGTGGCCCGGACCCTCTGCTGGAAGGACAGCGGACTGACGTATTTTACCCGTATGTCGGTTACGGGAAAGGCGTAGCCCGATTCTGTCATCTGGGGATAGCCGTAGCCAATCTTCTCCAGCAGGGCGCAGCGGGCCTTCTCGAAGTACTTGAGGTAGTTTCCATGCCAGACGATGTTCATGGAGTCAACGTCGTAGAATTCCACGGGAAATTCAATCTCTGCCGAAAGCTTTTTGTCTTTCATTCATGCCTCCGTAATTATAATGTTGGTTTGGCCCAAAAGTTATAGAAGTTGTACCATTGGTAGGGCTGCTCCAGGCAATGGCGCTCAAGCTCTGCGGCAAACTGGGCTGCGACTCCCTCCACCACCTGCTGCCGTTCCCTGCGGGAGGTGCTTTGGGGAATCTCCAGCCTCCGCACGTGCATGTTATATGTCGGGAGGAGGGAAATGGTTCTGTGCCGCAGTCCAAAGACGGCATAGCAGGGAGCTCCCAGGATACGGGCCAGGACAAAGGGCCCCGTGGCGAAGGGGGCCGGCTCTCCCAAAAATGGCAGCAGGAGGTAGCTGTCTATGGTGGTGCCGCTGGTCCTGTCTCCGGCTATCACCACCAGCCCGCCGTCCTCGATGTGCTGCTGCAGGATGATGACCGTGTCTGGGCCGATGGACTTGGCGCTGATGATGTGGTGCATGGACTCAGGGTTTACCTCCCCAATCATCCTGAAAAAATGGGGAGAGACGGAGAAGTCCACGATGGAGATGGTGGGAATTTTTCTGGAGACACCCGTCCGGTCCAGCTCCGCCAAGGCCCTCAGCAGCTCGGCGTTCCCCAGGTGGGAGCAGATGAGCAGGGCTCCCTGTCCCTTTTCCAGCTGGTCCACCAGTTGTCCCAGGTCGTCCTGCTGAAAGCGAATCTTGTTGAAGGGAAATTTCCCGCTCCAGGACTCCACCTTTTCCACCAGATACAGGGCAAATGAGATGAGGTGGACAAAGGGGCTCGTCCTTTTCCTCCCGGTAATGCCTGCCACCCTGCGCAGAAAGTCCCTGGAGTACTGGCGGTCCTTCTTTTTGACGCAGAAAAAATAGATGGCGACAAAGACAACGAGTATCTTGAGTATAAAGATGGGAAGGAACTTTGATGCCTTCAGATACAGGGACAGCCCCCTGTAGCTTGAGATGGCCTCCGGCTTCTGTGACCAGTGGACTGAGTCGCCCTCCATTACGAGCCTCCCAGTCTGACCGTCCCCTGTGAATGGAGGCTGTGCGGGTTGTCCGCATCCTCCAGCCGCACCGAAAGGCTCCTTCCTTCCGTTCCCAGCCGCAGACTTAGCCGCACCTTCTTGTCCGGGAAAATCATGCTGGTAAACTTCATCTTCCGTATTCCGGTGGGAGCCAGCGGGGTTCCGAAGCATTGGTGGGCAAGCTGCACTGCTATCGTTACCTGTGCCACTGCCGGCAGGAGGGGAAAACCGGGAAAGTGGCCGTCAAAGTAGCTGGAGGTGGCGGGGACGCTGAACACGATGGCAGCCTCGTTCCCCTGTACCTCCCGGCTGTGGACGGTGAACAAGTCCTTGGGGGCAAAAAGCCCCAGAATACAGTCCCTGCTTTTTTTGCCCTGGGTGTCCAGGGGAATCGAGTCGGGGAAGCGCCATTTCCGGGGAATGACCACCGGCTCAAAGAAGGCTCCAAGGTAGCTTTTGAAGTAATTGTTGATCTCCAGCTTTGGGCAGTCCTTGAATCTGTCCTTTCCCGCCTGGCTCAGCACGACGGCGGCTCCCAGAATCTGACGGTGGGCTCCCTGCAGGGGAACCACCGCCACCTCCCGCACTAGGTCCGACTGCAGCAGGCGATTTTCAATCTCTGTGGTAGAAACTCGCTTTTCCTCAATCTTCACGATGGAGTCCGCGCGGCCCTTCAAGATAAACCTGCCGTCCTCCAGCAAATCCGCCAAGTCCCCGGTCACAAAGCCCTCCGGGGACTTGATGTAGGGGGAGCGGACCCTGATGCAGCCGTTTTCAGCCAGGCTAATCTCGGCATTGTCGAAGGGCTGCCACTGGATTCCGTCACAGGAGCGACGCCAGGCGATGCCGCTGGTTTCGGTGCTGCCATACACCTCCACCGGCCAGAAGCCAAAGCCCTTGTGGGTGCGCTCCGCCTCCTGGGGGGTAAGGACTCCGCCAGAGGTAAAAATCCATGGGTCAACAAGCTGGTAGGTCAAGTCCAGCTCGTTGGCCCGCTTCAAGAAGGCGGGAACCGCAATGATGGTGTAGGCGGTGTCGGTAAGCGCAAGGAATTCCTCCGGGTGCTCCACCCGCCGCCTGCGGAAGGGAATGCCTGCGGTAAAGGGCAGCATGACGGAGAACAGCAGGCCGTAGATGTGGTGGTGGCTCACGGTGGCGCA
The DNA here is from genome assembly GCA_937876905.1 of uncultured Treponema sp. Classification (GTDB taxonomy): domain Bacteria; phylum Spirochaetota; class Spirochaetia; order Treponematales; family Treponemataceae; genus Treponema_F. The sequence continues at coordinate 7,370 of CALEFI010000114.1, read as the reverse complement.
CAGCTTCCGCTTGATCAGCTCGTTGCCCCACTGGGAGAGGATAAACCGGTTGTCCTGCTCGAATTCCCTCAGCCTTTGGACCACCGCCTTGGGATGGCCGGTGCTTCCCGACGTGTAGAGTATGATTTTTGTCTCGTCAGGATTGATGGCCGGGAAAGCCAGCTCCTCCGGGGAGTCTGCCTCCTCTCCTCCAAGGATTTCCGCTATGGAAGTGGAGTCGGGCAGGCTCCGGTCGGTGAGGAAGGGCGTGTCCTCCCTGCGGATTTCCTTGAGGAAGTCCGGGGAGATGTTGGCGGTAAGCAGCAGGGTCTTCCCGCATTGCAAGAGTGCGGCGTAGCAGACCAGAAAGAGCCAGGTGTCCTCGCAGTGGAGCAGCCAGGACTCGGCGTGATTCTGGCCGATGTGCTTGCGGAGCTTGGCCGTGTCCAGGATAAAGTCGCCCCAGGTCTTGTAGGCTCCGCCGCTCCAGCTTCCCTCGTAGCACAGGACGGTGTCGGCTGGACGGGATTTTTCCCGCATCTGGGACAAGGGCACCTCCTTTTCCATGCCGTTTTGAACAATCATTCTCACAACGAATTCTCCTGCAAACAGTAGTCCCATCAGTATATAGGAAATGGCTCCAGTGTAAAGAGCCCAGACTCGCTCCGAGGCCAGGACGGCGGTAGACAGGACGGCCGCACCGTTCAGCGCAAAGAAGGCGCACCAGAGGACAGTTACCTTCCGGCAATACGCCTGTACCTTGTCCCTGGTGACAGACTGCCTGATTGACGGCTGGGCTAGGGTGGCGAGGCGGTAGATGATGGGCTCGTTCTTCTGCAACGAGGAATGGAACAGGAAGAAAAAGAAGCCGCTGACCAGCAGGGGATAGAGACGGAAGAGCAGCTGGGGAAATCCTTCAGGCAGAATGCTGGCAAGGGGATGGCGGCGGATGACAAGGAATACAAGGACAGTCACCGAGTAGGCGACGGCACAGAAAAGAAGGACAGCCTGTATCCTGTTTTTCACAATTCAGGCGGGAGGCTACTGGCCTTCCTGGGATGCGGTGATGTAGGCCACCAGTGCGTCCACAGAGGCGAAGTGCTTTCGGTTGTCCTCGCTCTCTGCGGAAAACTTCACGCCGAATTTCTTCTTCAAGGCAATTCCCAGCTCCAGGGCATCAATGGAATCCAGCCCCAGTCCAGCACCAAAAAGTGGCTCGGAGTCAACGATGTCCTCTGGTGTTATGTCCTCCAGGTCAAGGCTCTCTATGATCACCTTCTTGACTTCCAGATTCAAATCCTGCATATTGATTCCCTCCAAATTCCCCCAGGCTTCCACAAGGGTACGGGACGCATTATATCTGACAGAAACCAAATAATCAAGGATGCTGTCCGTCCTTTTCGCCCTTTGTGAAGGCTTGCAGTCATTTGTATTATTATTTATAATTTCGCTTGATTCGTGAGGAGTGATTCGTCCATATTTTTATGGAGATTTTCGTTTTTTGTAGCCATGGAAATGATTTTTTCTTGCAAGACTGGTATTTCTTATGTTTTCATATTCTGACGATGGGATGCGGGCTGTGGACGCAAAGTTCGAGGCCCAAAAGATTGCCTTCGCTCCCTTAACCTTCCAGGCGGTCAAATCTCTTTTGGACCTGGGAATTCTTCGGGTTATCTCTGATGGCGAGGGGCTCACCGCAAGGGAGGTTGCGGAAAAAACAGGAGTTTCCCTCTATGGTGTTTCTGTGCTCACAGAAATCGCTTTGGGCATGGGTGTGCTGAAGCTGGCGGAAGGCAGCCCGGAAAGGCTGGCGCTGGGCAAAATCGGCTGGTTCCTGCTGGAGGACGACATGACCAGGGTGAACTTCAACTTTTCCGCCGACATCTGCTACCGTGGGGCGCAGTTCCTTGCGGAATCGGTGGCGGAGGGGCGTCCTGCTGGGCTCCACGTTTTTGGAGACCGGTGGAGCACCATCTACGAGGCTCTTTCCTCCCTGCCGGAGCGGGCACGGGAAAGTTGGTTCAACTTCGACCACTTTTATTCCGACATCGCCTTTCCCTCCGCCCTACCGCTGGTCTTCGCTGGAAGGCCACGGCGCCTCTTGGACATTGGCGGCAACACGGCCAAGTGGGCCTTGGCCTGCTGCGGCTATGACCAGGATGTCCACGTGACCATCGTGGACCTGCCGGGCCAGACTGCCGTGGCGGAAAAGAATGTGGAGGCCGCCGGGTTTTCTGGGCGCATTGATTTTTTTGCAGGCGATGTCCTCGACTCAGATTTGACCCTTCCTACCGGATACGATGCGGTGTGGATGAGTCAATTCCTGGACTGCTTTTCTCTGGAGCAGGTTACGATGATTCTGCGGAAGGTTGCCGCCATGTCGGGGCCGGATACAGATGTGTTCGTACTGGAACCGCTGTGGGACATGCAGCGCTTCGAGGCATCCGCCTATTCCCTGCAAGCCACCTCCCTGTACTTTACCTGCATGGCCAACGGCTGCAGCAAGATGTATCGCTTCCAGGAGTTGGTGGACGCAATCGGAGCGGCGGGCTTTTCCCTTAAAACGGCCCACCACAACCTCGGCTCCAACAGCTATTCCCTGCTGCATTTCAGGAAGGCGTGAGGAGGTCGGTATGGAAGGAATTGCGCTGAAGGTTCGGGGCTTGGCTGCCTGGGTTCCGGGGCTGGAGACTCAGGCAGAGATTGGAGCCTGGGCCAGGAGGGAGCAGTCCCGCTTGGGGACAAACCCCCAGGACTTGATTTTTAATGAGGGAGGTGGGCTTCCTCCGCTGGACTTTGTGCCAGCCATGCAGCGTCGGCGGATGACGCCGCTTTCAAGGCTTGCCGTCGCCCTGGCCCATCGGCTCAAGGAGGACCTGCTGCCCCAGGCCAAGCTGTATTTTGTTTCCCTGACGGGAGAGTCTTCCCGCCAATTGCAGGTGAATACCATGGTGCTGCAGGACAATGAGATTCTGCCCGCCACCTTCTCCACCTCCGTGTTCAACACACCGCCAGCTATGGCCTCCATCATCCTCGGCTTGAAAAATGGCTACGCTGCCTTGTATCCGCCAGCCAGGGACTTTTCCTCCGCCCTTCGCTGTGCCGTGGCTCCCTTGGTGGCAGGAACACGCCCCCAGGTCCTCCTCATCTATGCTGATGCCCGCTCCCCGGATGAATATCAGTCCCTTGACGGGGCGCAGAGCCTTTCCTGGGGCTTTGCCGCCCTGCTGGAGACAGACTCAAGCCGAGACTCCTGTGTGGACTCGGAGTCCATCGTGGCCGCTGCCTGTTCACCCAAGGACTTGCTCCGCCATCTGCTGGAAGGCTCCCACTCCCTGCTGACCTAGTGTGTAGACAGAGGCCGGGGCTTTCGGTAGTATTAAGCCAGACTGATTGATTTTCAGTATTTGTAAATTTATCCGAGGAATTGCGTCCTTCCGATTGGCTGTGGCCTGGAAGCGACGCATTCTTGGATTTTGCTTGAGGTACAGTTTTATGGAAAAGACAATCGCCCTGATTCCCGGCGATGGAATCGGCCCCGATATTGTGCGTGAGGGTGTCCGAGTGCTGGATGCGGTGGCCGCAAGGTTTGGCCATCAGTTCACCTACAAGACGGTGCTGGCCGGAGGTGCGGCCATCGATGCAACCGGCTGCCCCCTGCCCCAGGAGACGCTGGATACCTGCCTTGCAAGCGACTCCGTACTGCTGGGTGCGGTGGGCGGCCCCAAGTGGGACAATGTTCCCGGAGAACTGCGGCCAGAAAAAGCCCTGCTTGGTCTCCGTGGGGGCATGAAGGTGTATGCGAATCTGCGGCCCGCCCTCATGTTCAAGCAGCTTTCCGACGCCTGCCCCCTCAAGAACGAAATTGTGGGTGAGGGCCTTGACCTGCTGATTGTGCGGGAGCTTACCGGTGGCATCTACTTTGGCGAGCGTGGCCGCAGTGACGATGGAAAGACTGCCTGGGACACGGAACGGTACACCGCCCCAGAAGTAGAACGAATTGTTCGTCTGGGCTTTGAGTCCGCCATGAAGCGCCGCAAGAAGCTCTGCGTGGTGGACAAGGCCAACATCCTTGAAAGTAGCCGCCTATGGCGTGAGGTTGCCGAATCAATTAAGGGTGATTATCCAGAGGTTGAGCTTTCCTTCATGTACGTGGACAATGCCGCCATGCAGCTGGTGCGTAACCCCGGTCAGTTCGACGTGATTGCCACCAGCAATATGTTCGGTGACATCCTCTCCGATGAGGCCAGCCAGATTACTGGCTCCATAGGGATGCTTGCCTCCGCCTCCCTGGGGGACGGAACCGGTCCCGGCCTCTACGAGCCCATCCATGGCTCTGCCCCTGACATTGCCGGACAGGACAAGGCAAATCCCTTGGCTACCATCCTTTCCTGCGCCATGCTGCTGCGCTACGACTTTGGCCTTGCGGCAGAGGCCGACGCAATTGAGGCGGCAGTGGAGAAGGTGCTGGATGCCGGCTGGCGCACCGGAGACATTGCCGGAACCGGAGCCGCCCTTGAGTCAGTGATGGCCAGCGGCAAGCTGGTTGGCACCAAGAAAATGGGGGATTTGGTTCTGGAAGCCCTGTAAGCCTGTGTGTCGCACGCTCCCTGAGTATAACTTGGGGAGTGTTTTCATTAACAGTGTCTGGTTGTATAAGGTCTTTCATGTTGAATACTTTTTTTCACCATTGTCAAAAAGAAGGGAGAGGGAAAAATCCTCGTGAGCCTTTACCCCCACAATACGCCTTCTGCCAGAAGCAAAATATTCGGCCATCTTTGGAGTAAAACCTCTGCTAATATACCAATCTACTGTTTTATTCATAGTGACCTAGTGCAAGGGGGCTATAGGAAATAGCTCCTGCCCTGCTGCCGCCAGCTCCCAATCCTCAAGCAATTCGGTTTGGTGAAAAGCCGCCCATCCCAAGACCATTTTCTGTTGTTTTTGGGGGGATCTGCCCTTCAAGAATTTCTATGTCATTGATTGAAACAATGATTTCTTCTCCTGCATAACTTGCATGAAGGTGAGGCGGCATATAATCATTCCAGTTAATATATACCCTCTGAAATAGCTTATGGTTGGCATCAAATCTCCTGCACCAAGAATTTATACGACAATGGCTTGCTGTCAAGGTTTATGAAACCTACGTATTTGTATTTGTGGGAGGGATATCAATTACTTAATTTTTTATTAATAAACTTAAGTATAACCCCCAATGGCAATACAAAAACAATAGTAATAACTCTAAGAGTTGAGGTTCTAAATATATATCTTGAAATCAATACCTTTATGTCCCCAAGGTTTGTCTGATTCAAAGTCCTTTGAAAAAAAAATTTGGGTGTCTTCCAACACCTTGAGAAAACTCTCTTTTTCTTTTTCATTTTCTGTACATAATAAAATGTCAGAATTTATAATTTTAATTGTAAAAGAATTATAAATTGAAATGTCAAAATCCCGAAGGCTATCGAACAAAGCATCCCAATTATTTATATATTGATTCTCAACACCCAGAAAACTAGCAAAAAAAGAAAAGCAGTTCTTTTTTGAGGTTATCTTCTTTCCATCGATTATCAAATCAGGAGGTATATTAATTGTATTTATATCAAAAAAAATCATTTCTACTCTATTCTCTCAAAGCTTTTATAATGATCTGTAGTTTTCCATGCAGACCCATCTGACCCTATAACTAATCTTTCTGTACCTCGACTTTGCCCTGCTACTTTTGGATTTACATCCCATTCAGTATATATAATCGGATTTCCATTTTTATCTATTTTTGGTAAAACTTGATAACCATCACCACCACGATTTTTGAATACTTTACCACCTTGATACCCCGCAGGAGCTTTTCCTGTCTTTTTGATTGTATTTAATGTATCTTGAAATTTATCAACACTCTTTGATGTATCTGTAATTTTTTCTATAGTATTTGCTACATCGGTAACATTTTCAACTTTGTTTCCAATTTTTACAACATCATCAACTTTTGATAATCCTGCAGGAACGCCAGGAATTAAAACAGAGGCTGCGTCGAGAGCAACATCTCCCCAGCCAGAATGATCACCTTTTATACTTTTAGAAATTGCTGAGAATATGTCATAGATTGTCAGCCCTATATCCCATGCAGTTTCAATAGCTTCCCCAGTAGGGTCGGTATATTTGATTGGATTGTTCCCACCGTAGTGGTACAAATTGCTATATGTAGGGACAAACCACCAATTTCACCCCCAAATACTGCCTAAAACCGAAAAACAGGCTCCATCAACCCAGCTGCACTGGGAATTTCCCCTCAGAAAACCATCCTTCCCTTGCAATGTACCCCTATTTTACCCGAAAACTTAGCCTTTGACTAGCAAAATTCGGGTAAAATGGGGCTGTTTGTGGCCTTACTCCTACATATTTGTATTTGTAAGATGTGGGCCATAACCTGTTCTATCGATATTTAATCGACAATCCTCCAAATGCAGTGACAACTTTTAAACTGTTTCTTTTTAGTTTTGGGAAAATTTACCTAAAAATACATATCCTTAAATATAAAACAAGGGAACATAAAAAAATTGAAATCACATAAAAATTAAAATAAAAGATATAATAAGCATCAAAGAGGCAAGAATTATATTTTTTACTAGCTTTTCTCTTTTATTATCATCTTTAGTTGTTTTTTTTATGCCAGCCAAAGCAAATACTAAAACTAATAAACTTTTGATAGAATAGGTATTAAATAGTCAAGGATTTTATAGTTTGAAAACATTTTATCACTTCCTTACTCTGCTAGAGTTTTTACAGTGTCATAATTGTTGTACTGTTGCATAATTTCGTTAGTTATAATTTCACCTGCAGAAGAATTCGTTTTTGTAGTATTTACATAATCTAATGTTGATGTAATATATGAAACACTTGCGTTTATTTTTTCTCCTATTTTTTGTGCAGGTCCTATTTCTCCTGTATCTGAGAAACATTCATTATTACGTTTATCGATAACAGCCCCAATAGATCCACCAAGCGTAGAAGGTAGTAAGTCACCATCAACAACTTTTGCTCCGAAAGTATCAGCAGTTTCAGCAACGAAATCAGCAATTGCTAAACCAAATCGATTAGCACCATCTACCATTGTTACAACACCTGCGGTACCTAGTGCAACTGAAGCACCTGTTGAAAGACCCACTGTAAGAAATTCCCCAGCTACAGCACCTAATAACATTCCCATTCCAGACTTCATTTCAAGAGTAGCAAGGATAATTTTTAATGCCCCTCTTACCATGCCTTTTATATCCCGCCCATCAGGATCCACATACCGCAATGGATTGTTGCCGCCGTAGTGGTACAAATTGCTATATACTGGAACAAACCACCAAATTCAGCTATTTTTACCAGGAAATAGTACTAAAAAC
>CALEFI010000113.1 GCA_937876905.1 uncultured Treponema sp. | reverse complement strand
AAAACCAGCTGAATTTGGTGGTTTGTTCCAGTATATAGCAATTTGTACCACTACGCCGGGAACAATCCGGTGAAGTATACCGACCCTACAGGGGAAGCTATTGAAACCATTTGGGATATAGGGCTGACAATCTATGACATATTCTCAGCAATTTCTAAAAGTACAAAAGGTGATCATTCTGGCTGGGGAGATGTTGCTCTCGATGCAGCCTCTATTTTAATTCCTGGTGTTCCAGCAGGATTATCAAAAGTTGATGATGTTGTAAAATTTTCTAAAAATAGTGATGAGTTTGCTAGTACAGGAAAAACTTTTTTTAGAAGTATGTCCAAAACAGAAGCTGAAGCGATTATGAAATCTGGTAAATTACGAGGTGGTAGACCAGGAGAGACTTTTTTACTGATTCTAAATTTAAATCTGCTGATAAAGCACAAAAGAGGTTAGCATTACCTCAAAAACCTGAAGTTCAAATGGAATTTACCATTAAAAATTCCCCCAAACTAGAAAGAAATGGTTCAAAAGTTACTCCTGCATTTGGACAACAAGGTGGTGGAAAAGAATATATGACAACAGATATTGTTGAAGTGGAGGTCATAAATGTGCAACCTTATTAATACTTGGTTAAATTTAGAGTTTTATTCAACAATTGGAGAACCATGGGATTTTATTTCAGATAAGGGTGAAAATATACTTGAAGGAAAAATTATTGATATTCTAGAAAAAAATAATGAAATATATTTATTATGTGAAACTTGTTCATTTTGTTATAAAGGTAAAATGATAAGCAAGGTGATAATTTATAATCGCTATTCAAGAAGTCAAGAATTTTCCATAGAAAATGCAATAAAATCAAGTGGAATCATTGTTCATTTTTTATTTAATAGTTCTGGTGAAGATATTAATTTTTCAGATATTATTGAAAATATATCTATGGAAAAATTTTCATTTTTAATAGGGAGTTTTCATATAAACTTAAAGTGTACCCTAAAAAAATAATTCCCACAAATACGAATTGAGTGGGAGGATGCACCCAGCTTTCTTTTTGAAAAATGAGGGAAAATGATTCTTTTTTTTTGCAGATTTTGTCAGTATGGAGGGTGCACGGCAGGACTGGCACTCGCTCCTGTTTTCGTTTCCAAGACAAGGAATTCGTGGTTCGAGTCAGGTCAGTCCACCGGCTCCACCTTGGGATAGGTGATCACGAGGTTCCACTGGACGGTGGGCGGAGCAACATCATCAGCGGGCGGCAGGCTTTCCTGTCCCAATGCAAGGCCAAAAAGATGGGTGACATCCTGATTGGAACCATTGTAAATCCTGAACTCCGGGGTGGAGGTGTAGAGTTTGTAGTCATTGGTTGGGGGAGGAGGTGCTGTTATATCCGACAGCTTGACCGTTGTGCTGCTGTCCTCTCCCAGTTTTCCGTCGGCTTCCTTCACATAGCAGCCGTCGTCTTTTGTCGCCTCGTTGGTCGAGTAATCCCCGCCGAGATTGGCAGAAATCACGAGTTTCTGGCCGTCCTGTTTCTCAAACTTGTAGTCGAAGCCGTTGGCAGTGGTGGCGACAACGGTATTATTGATAATTTCCTTGCGGTCAGTCGAATCGATCCCCTTCACAAAGGTGATTGTCGGGGTGAAGTAGTCCTCCCCGACGTATTTTTCCTGGTCGCTGAATTGCTTTTCTACGGTCTTGTCTTGGGTGATGATGACGCTCACCTCTTCCCCTGTGCTGTTGGTAAAGGTAAAGGGGCCGGATTTTCCCGCCTCGCAACTGGCAATGACAATCAGGAGGCCGCAGAAGGCCAAGGCTTTGACAAAGGGCTTCATGTCCGCAATGATACCACAGACGGGGAGAAGCAGCAAGTCAGTTTTAGGAGCAAGGGGCTTACCCCCAATCCACGCCACCTCCTTTACCAAAGCAAGAGTTTTCACTAAAATGAAGAAACTTAAACATCACTTTATTTTAGGGGAAGCATAATGGAAAAGGTCAATTATTTTAATTCAATCCCGTGGAGGGAGGCTCTGCTCCAGCTGGGGCACTGCCGCTTTATGGAGCGGGAGGAATTCGCTGACGGAACAAACGCCCTCAAGGGCAAGAAGATTGTCATCATCGGCTGTGGCGCCCAGGGACTGCACCAGGGCATGAACCTGCGGGACTCCGGTCTTGACGTGAGCTATGCCCTCCGTGCAGAAGCCATTGCAGAGAAGCGGGCCAGCTACAAGAACGCCGTGGAGAACGGCTTCAAGGTGGGAACCTACCAGGAAATGATTCCCACTGCCGACCTGGTAGGCAACCTCACCCCGGACAAGCAGCATTCCAAGGTGCTGGAAAACGTTATCCCCCTGATGAAGCAGGGAGCCTCCCTGTGGTACAGCCACGGCTTCAACATCGTGGAGGAGGGAATGCAGATTCGCCCCGACATCACCGTGGTGATGATGGCCCCCAAGGGCCCCGGCTCCGAGGTCCGCACCGAATACGTCCGTGGCTTCGGAATCCCCACCCTCATCGCCGTCCATCCCGTGAACGACCCGGAGGGCAAGGGCTGGGCAATCGCAAAGGCGCTGGCCGCAGGAACCGGCGGCAGCCGGGCAGGTGTGCTGGAGTCCAGCTTTGTGGCAGAGGTGAAGTCAGACCTGATGGGCGAGCAGACCATCCTCTGCGGAATGCTCCAGACCGGCAGCCTCCTGTGCTTTGACCGTATGGTAGAAAAAGGAATCGACAAGGGCTACGCCGCCAAGCTGATTCAGTACGGCTGGGAAACCATCACCGAGGCCTTGAAGTGGGGCGGCATCACCGGCATGATGGATCGCCTGTCCAACCCCGCCAAGCTCCGTGCCAACGCCCTGTCCAAGGAGCTCAAAGAAATCATGACCGAGCTCTACCAGAAGCACATGGACGACATCATTCGTGGTGAGTTCAGCCGGGTGATGATGGACGACTGGGCCAACGACGATAAGAACCTTCTGGCCTGGCGTGAGGCCACCGGCAAGACCGCATTCGAGCAGACTCCCGCAGGCGACATGGAGATTGGCGAGCAGGAGTACTTTGACAACGGCATCCTGATGGTGGCCATGGTAAAGGCTGGCGTGGAGCTGGCCTTCGAGACCATGGTGGACGCTGGAATCAAGCCGGAGAGCGCCTACTACGAGTCCCTCCACGAAACACCCCTCATCGCCAACCTCATCAGCCGCAAGAAGCTCTACGAGATGAACAAGGTCATCTCCGACACCGCCGAGTACGGCTGCTACCTGTTTGACAACGCCTGCCGCCCCCTGCTGAAGGACTTTATGTCCAAGGTGGACACCGACATCATCGGCAAGGGCTTGGCCAGCAAGGACAACAGCGTCTCCAACCAGGAGCTGGTGCGGGTAAACGAGGAGATTCGCACCCACCCAGTAGAGATTGTTGGCAAGAAGCTCCGTGGCTATATGACTGCCATGAAGTCCATCGTTGGCTAGGTGTTGGTAAGAGCAATGACAACCGAGCGAGTTTTGGCTTTGCCAAAACTCGGTTGCGTCACGAATCTAAAAAAAAGCGGAATCCTTTACGGCTTCCGCTTTTTTTTAGAGTGTACCTTCAGGTTACTTCATGCACAAGCTAGGCGTACATGAGCCTACCCTTTAGAACGGGAATTGGCCGTCCTTCGTCTTTTCCAAGTCATTTATGTACATGGCAATGTGTTCAATGTGCATAGACTAGTCCTTCCCCGTCAACCAAACTACTGGACTTCCCCAGCACCATCCTTCCCATCGCCTGGAGCCTCACTCGTCCCCGGTACCTTGTTCTTGTAAAATTCTTCCTCCAGAAGCTGCACCACGTTCAGCTCCCAGTCGGTCCAGGAGAAGCTGCCGCTGGGGACAAACACCAGCTGCCAGCCGGGCTGTCCACGGGCAAGGCGCAGTACTGGCACATAGTCCGTCCGCTTGGCCTCCCACTGGAGCCAGAACTGGAGGTACACGAAGTCCGAGCCGGTGGTGTAGCGCTCCCGCTGGGTGAGGGGGGATGCGATGGTAAAGTCCGTGATGAAGGTGTCCTTGTCCCCCAGCTGGCGATTTAAGTCCACCAGGGCAACGAAAAGGTCGTAGGCCCGCACCAAAAGCTTCTTGTCATCCTCCAGCTGCTGGGCGATGGCGGAAAAGTCCCCGAAGCTACTGGCTGGATCCAAAAGCTGACGGTAGGCAAGGAGGGAGGATTTCCGCCCCTTGCGGGACTTCTCCGTGTCCAGAGCCTGTGCCGCCGCCCACTTTTTGGACAGGAGAAACTCCGGAGGCTTGTTGCCTGAATCCTGGAATTTCTTGAACTGCTGCTCAAAGCTGCTGACGGCATTGCCTAACGTCTGCTTTTCTACCATAAAACCCGCCTCCTGAAATTATCACTGACTAGAAAGTCATCCCAGTCACTGCACAGACTTCACCATGAAGTATAGCACAGCTTGAGCCAAAAAGACAGGGCTTCTGGTACTACCAATTCAGGTGCTTTTGTGCTACAATGAGGAAAATTTTTTCGACTCCGAGAAGCCCCTTCCCGGAGCCAGACTGCTAACACGAGGAATTGATATGTATATAACCTGCCTTGATTTGGAGGGCGTGCTGGTGCCTGAGATCTGGATTGCCTTTGCGGAGGAGACGGGCATCCCGGAGCTGCGGCTCACCACCCGGGACATCAGCGACTACGATGTGCTGATGAAAAAGCGGCTGGGCATCCTGGAGGAGCATCAGCTGGGGCTCAAGTCAATCCAAGCCACCATCGCACGCATCGACCCCCTGCCGGGAGCAAAGGAGTTCCTGGACCAGCTGCGGCGGCTCACCCAAGTGGTGATCCTCTCGGACACCTTCACCCAGTTCGCCGCCCCCTTGATGGAAAAGCTGGGGATGCCCACCATCTTCTGCAACGAGCTGGTGGTAGCCGAAGACGGCAGGATTGTGGACTACAGGATGCGGCAGGACAACGGCAAGCTCCACGCCGTCAGGGGCTTCCAATCCATGGGCTACGACACCATCGCCGCCGGGGACTCCTTCAACGACCTGGCCATGATTACCGCCTCCCAGTCAGGCTTCCTCTTCCGGGCGCCCGACCACATCATCGCAGACCACCCCCAGATTCCCGCATTCACCGAGTACAACGACCTGCTGGATGCCATCAGAAAGGTGGTGAATGGCTGAGCCTGTCACCGGCGGACCAATGTCGAAGCGGACCAGTGTCGACCAAAAACAATAATTGAGGAGCGAGGAGATTTTTATGAACAAGCTGATACCAGGACAAGAAATCGAGGCAGTGGTGGTGGCCGTCACCGGCGACTGCGTTTTCATCGACCTGAATGCCAAGAGCGAGGGCATCATCGACAAGGCTGAGCTCACCGGCAAAGACGGTGAATGCACGGTGCAGGAAGGGGACAAGGTCAAGGCCTTCTTCATCGGTGAGAAAAACGGTGAGCTGCGGTTTACCACCAGACTGGCAGCAGACAAGCTGTCCGCCGACAAGTCAGACACATCCATGCTGGAGCAGGCCTGGCAGAGCGGCATTCCCGTGGAGGGCAAGGTGGAGAAGGAAATCAAGGGGGGATTTGAGGTGAAGCTGGGGAACGCACGTGCCTTCTGCCCCTACTCCCAGATGGGATTCCGCCAGAAGGAGGAGCCAGCCGCCTGCATTGGTCGAGTGCTGACCTTCAAAATCCAAGAATACAAGGAAAAGGGACGGAACATCCTGGTGTCAAACCGTGCGGTGTTGGAGGAAGAGCACCGTCAGAAGCTGGCGGACATCAGCAAGAGCATCACCCTGGGCTCCGTGGTAAAGGGGCGGGTGGAATCCTTGCAGAGCTTCGGGGCCTTTGTGGACATCGGCGGATTCCACGCCCTGCTGCCCATCTCCCAGGTGGGACGGAGCCGGGTGGAGGACATCTCGGAAGCTTTATCCGTCGGACAGGAAATCGAGGTGGAGGTCATCTCCACCGACTGGGACAAGGAGCGGGTCTCCGTCAGCCTGAAATCCCTGATGGCCGACCCCTGGGACACCGCCGCACAGAAATATCCGGCAGGCTCCAAGCACACCGGCACCATCGCTCGTGTTGCCGACTACGGCCTCTTTGTCACCCTGGAGCCGGGACTGGACGGTTTGGTGCACATCTCCGAGCTGCAGGGCGAGAGCCGGAGCACCAACCTGCGGGTCAAGTACAAGTCGGGCTCCAGCATCGATGTGGTGGTAAAGTCCGTGGACGAGGAGCAGCGGCGAATCAGCCTGACCTCCGCCACCAGCACCCAGCAGGACAGGGACACGGCCCAGTTCCTAGGAAGCCAGCGTGACGACGGAGACACCTACAATCCCTTCGCCGCCCTGCTAAAAAAGAAATGACACCAAAAACGAGGGAGCGAGGGCTGAACAAGACATCTGCCGCCAACTCCTTTTGGCGAGCGACGCAAAACAATCCTGCGTGATGGCAGGATGAGAAAGGAGCAGCTCCTCATCCCAGCACCACATAGGTCTTGCCAGTGCCTCCTTCCTCCGGGCGGGCGAAGTGAAAGTCCTGTACGCCGGGGTAGTGGGACAGGTAGTCATGGACGGCCTGCTGGAGGATACCGTTTCCCTTACCGGGGATAACAGAGAAATTAGTCAGTCCCTGCATGGTAGCCAAGTCCAGCTGGCGTTCCAGCGCCCTGATAGCTTCCTCGCTTCTCATCCCCAAAAGGCGCAGCTCCAAAACCGGCCGCTCCTGGCTGGAGTCTCGGATAAAATTACCTTCCAAGCTTGGCGGGGCAGCAGTCATTTCTGAAGACGAGAGGCTGTACTCTACCGCTTGGGCTGGATCCAGCGGAATTGGCTGGAGCGGTCGCAAATCCTTTTCCCTCATAGTAATTTTGAGATTGCCCACCTGCACCAGCCAGCTGCCCTTGCCGTTCTGCCGGATGATGGTGCCAGTACGGTTGCCCTTGAGGGTGGCCACAGTGGCTCCCTCTTGGAATATTAGCTGCGTGGCATCCTTGTCCAAAGGCCCTGTGTCTGCATCGGCGCCCCTTGCCAAGGCAAGAGCCTCCTTGTTCTTGAGCCGCCGCTTTTTGCCGCCCCTTGCGGAGCTGGCTTCGGACTGGGGTTGCTTGGTGTAGGTTTCCTTCGCCTGGAGCTGGTCCTGCTCCAGCTGCTCTTCCTCCTGCTCCAGCCGTTCCTCCTGCTCCTTGAGGGCCCCATCCAGCCGAGAGATAAATTGCTTGACGCTCTGGGTCTTGGCCTTGGTGAGCTCTCCCTCCCGCAGCTCCCGCACGAGGTTTTCCAGCATACGGCGGCTTTCGGACAAGAAGATTCTTCCTTCCCGCTGGTCTTGGCGGGACAGCTCCTGCTCCCTCTGCCGAAGCTGCAAGTCCTTGACGTCTACCTTCCGCCGCTGCTCCCAGATGTCCTGCTGCTCCTGTCGTAATTCCTGGAAAAGGCGGTCTGCATCCTGGTGCTTTTGGGTTAGGGAGGCAATCATGGCGGAGACATCTGCCCGATCATCTTCCAGGTAGGCGGCTGCCCGTTCCACAATGGCGGGAGGAAGACCGTTGCGGCGGGCAATGTCGAGGGCATGGCTTTCTCCAGGAATGCCAGTCTTGATGCGATAGGTGGGGGTCAGCCTGTCCTTGTCGAATTCCACAGAGGCATTGGCACAGGTCTTTTGACTGTAGCCGTAGTTTTTTAGCACGCCGTGGTGGGTGGTCACTACAACCAGGTCCCCCTGCTGGGCGAGCCTGTCCAGCACTGCCATGGCGATGGCCCCTCCCTCCTGCGGGTCAGTGCCGCTTCCCAGCTCGTCAAGGAGCACCAGGCTCCCTCCGTCGGACTGCTCCAGCATCTGACCAATATTTTTCATGTGGCCGGAAAAGGTGGACAGGGACTGGTCCAATGACTGCTCGTCGCCAATATCCGCAAAGACTCCCGAACAGCAGGGCAGGGCAGTTCCTTCCGCTGCAGGCAGGGGAAAGCCACACTGATTCAGCAGGGTAAACAGGGCCAGTGTCTTGAGGGTGACAGTCTTTCCACCGGTGTTGGGCCCGGTGATGATGAGGATGCGGCATTCTGGGGGAAAAATCAGGTCAATGGGGACGGCCTGGCTTCCCAACAAAGGATGACGAGCCTGCAGGAGGCGGGGCTGGCCTTCGGAAGGGAGGTCGGCGGCGAGGATGGCCTGATGGTTCAAAGCCCAGCGGGCGGAGCCATAGGCGGAGTCCAGCTGGACCATGATTTGGTGTGCCTGCAGGATGTCGTGGTGGAAGGGGGCGAGGCTTGCAGTGAGCTCACGGAAGATGCGGCGGATTTCTGCTGCCAGGGCAAATTCCTCCTGCACCAGCTCGTTATTCTTGCGCACCACCTCCTCCGGCTCGATGTAGACGGTGTGGCCTGTCTGGGAGACCTCGTGGATGATGCCACGAATCCTGCTCCTGCTGCTGGAACGGACTGCCAGTACCTGACGGTCTGAGCGCAGGACGGGGACATCGGACTGGAGGACATCCTTGAGGCTGGAGTCCGAGGTGTAGCGGCGGATGGCTCCATCGATTTCCCGACGGATGCGGGCGATATGACCTCGAATTTCTCTCAGCTCCGGCAGGTCCCGCAGCTGGCCGCCCTTGTCCAGCACCCTCCCAATCATCTGGATTGGCTGGCTCAAGTCGGGGATTGATTGAGCCTGCGCAGCCAAATCAGGAATGGGAAGGCTTTCGGCGGCGGAGGCCAGTGCCTTGGCGGTTTGCATCGCAATGGAAGAAAAGCTTGCCAGGAGGTGAAGCTCCTGCTGACTCAAAGTGGAATTTGCCACGGACAGGACTTCCGTCACTGGCTCCACCGGCTCCCAGCCCCCAAGGGGAAGGGGACGGGCGGAATCAAGATAGGCCATCCATTGCCGTGCCTCGGCCTTGAGCCGCTGGATTTCCTGTAGGTCAGTGAGGGGCAGGCGGGAGTCCACCAGCTCCCGTCCCTCCTGGCTGAGGCAGCAGTCTGCAATGGAGGCCCGAATCCGCATAAAGTCAAGCTGCTGGAGTGTCCTGTCGTCCACCTTCATAGCAGAGCTTTCTTCCATAATGCTGTTTTCAGCCTCCATGCTAGTACTCCCAGCTTCCGCTGGTAATCTCCTGGCAAATCCGCTGCCAGCTTTCAAAGCGCTCCTCGCTGATAACTCCGCTGTAGACTGCCTCCTGAATCCTGCAGCCTGGCTCCTTGTCATGATTGCAGGACATGCCGAAGGAGCAGGTGCCCACCAGTGGCCGCATCTCCCGGAAGTACAGGGCAAGGTCGCAGGCGGCGATGTTGTGGAGGACAAAGCGGCGGACACCGGGGGTGTCGATGATGTTTGCACGGGCGTTCTGGCGGCCCCCCATCAAGGATTCGTTGAGGGTCAGATGGATGAGGCTTCCCTTGGTGGTGGTGTGGGTTCCCCGCCCGTATTTTTCCGAAAGGCTACCGGTTTTCAGGACGCAGGTGGAGTCCAGCACATTGATGAGGCTGGACTTGCCCACGCCGGACTGCCCCACAAAGGCGGTGAGCCTGTCCTCCAGCAGGGCAGCCAGCTCAGGGATGCCCTCTCCGGTGCGAGCGGATATGCGCAGCACCTGGTAGCCGATGTTCTCCCAGTCGGTGAGGCGGAACTCCACGTCCTCGTCGGCGGCCAGATCGTACTTGTTGCAGAGGATGACCGGAGTGATGTCCGCCTGCTCAGCCTGGGCCAGGGCACGGTCCACAAAGCGGGGGCGAAAGGGCGGCTCCTGGGTGGTGGTGACAATCATCAGATAGTCCAGGTTGGCGGCAAGGACTTGGGGCAGGCGCCCCTTGACGTTCCAGCGGATAAAGGCGTTGGTGCGGGGATGGAGGGAAAGGATTTGGCCGGATTCTGGATTCAGCTGGTCGGGCTGAATCTCCACCCGGTCTCCCGGTGCCAGGGGATTGTAGTAGCCCTGACCGTCCTTGAGTTTTTTTCCCTTGATGGAGCACTGGCGGGTAACTCCATCCTCACATTCCACCGAAAACAAATTGTTGCTGCCACTGATTACGATACCAGTCATAGGTGGCAGTATAGCATGAAGGAATTGAATGTAAAAGGGGACGGGTGTGGCAAACCTTCCCGGCCGCCCCGTCACACAGACATATTCTCAACAATACTCTTGTCAAAATGGAGATTCTGTCATATCATAGATGTAAAGTCAAACTAAGGAGGAAGATATGGTCGCTCATACTCGCAAGGCCATGATTTTTGCCATGGTGATGCTGCTCTGCCACGGGACGTTCGCCCAGTACGCATCATTCTACAACAGGCTCAGCTCAGTGCTGGTGATTCAGGATGCCGAGGAGGATGCAAGCCCCTCCTTCGGTAGCGTGTCCAACCGCGTGGTGGGCCGCTATGACAGCGAGAAATTCACCCTGTGGGGACGGGCGGAGTTCACGATAACCAGCGACGACCACTGGAACGACAATGTGAAGCTGGAGCGCTCCATCATGGAATTTACCGGTGCCATGCGCCCCTTCCCCTTTCTGGAGCTGATTCTGGGAAGGGGCTACGGCGGCTCCAAGGGTGAGTTCGCCCTCACCGGCTACACCCTCACCGGAGCCTTCGGCTATGCTACGGAGGCGTCCTACGGCCTGCGCAAGTGGGCCGACGGCGAGGGCTTTACCATCCTGTTCAGGGGGGACGGCCTTGGCATAGAGGGACTGCGGATTGGCTGGAACGCCTTCCCCTTCCTGCGCGATTCAGCGGAAAAGACTCAAAGCGGTATGCCCTATGGTGCCCTGCGGTGGGACAACAAGGCCGCATGGTACACCACGGTCTCGGTGAACTACACCCTGGCCCAGCTGATTACCTTCAACCTGGCCGCCCGGCTGGACACGGCCAAGGACGCAAACCAGAGGGTGGGAATCTACACCGAATTCATCGGCGTACCCGGATTGCGGGCAAACGCCGGCGTGACGCTGGACACCAAGACCTCCCTGGCAGACCCCCTCTATGCGCTGACCCAGGCTCGCTCCATGGTGTGGTACTCCCCCGAAAACCTCTTCCCCGCCGATATGAGGTTTCAAATTCCCTCCATGCTGACGGAAAATGGGCTGTCCACCGCCGTGAACGCAGGGGTTGAGTACAGCTTCAAAGATGCCCTTGGCCTGCCCCTCATGCTGGCCGCCGACATGGGAATCACCGCAGGCTGGAGGGAGGCGAAGGCTGCAGGTGGCAAGACCGATGTCCTGCCCCTGCTGGTGGGAGGTCTGGTGCAGTACAACATAACCGACCCCCTCCTGTTCAGGCTCCAGGTGCGGTATGCGGACGACTTTGCCAGCGTTGAGGCCGAGCGGGACTCCGCCATCAGCATCATGCCCCGACTCCACTTCAATGCCGGAAAGATTGGCGAGTTCCGCCTTGAGCCGGTGGTCCTCCTCACCAAGTCCGGCACGGCAGACTGGGTCACGGGCTTCCTGGTGGGAGCCTTCTGGCAGTACAACTTCTAGCGAGCCGAGGATTCGGGCCGCCCCCTGCGGGCGGCCTTCTTTTGCCATTGGAGCCGGAATCGTACGCCGCTCACTCCCTGCCGGCAGTACCGCCGGATGCCTCCTGCCCGCCCGACATCATCTCGCCGAACACCCTGAATACGGCCGCCTTCATGACAGCGGCATCCTCCGCAAGTCCGTGGCCGCTGTAGTGTCGCAGCATGGCGGCGCTCTTGTGGCCGGTGAGCCGCTGCAGCAGGTGGGGCTCCAGCTGGCCGCTGGAGTGCAGGTGGGTGGTGTAGTAGTGCCGCCAGCTGTGGAAGCGGATTTTCTGCACCACCGAATCCTCTGCCCCCAGCAGGGCCAGCTCCCGGCGCAGCTCCCGTAGCCAGCACTTTGCGTCCATCGGCCGGTCCAGGTCACGATGATGGAACACAAAGTTCTCCTTGCCGCCCGCCATATCCCTCAGCTCCTGAAGGAAATCTGCAAAGGGAAGGTACACCTCCCGCTGGCAGCCATTCTTCGGCACCTTCAGGCCATCCAGCAGGTTCCAGCTGTGGCGCACAAGGATGCAGTCCGTCCCGATATCCCCTCCCCGCAGCGCCTGAATCTCCCCCGATCGCAGACCGGTGAGCATGGCCAGCTTGTTCGCCATCATGGACTTGTAATGCCTCCAGGGACGGGAAAACAGGGACCAGGCAAGCTGTGGCGTCAGAATCAGGATTTCCGGCGACGGTTCGCTGTAATAGGTGAGGCCGCTGGTGACATCCTGGGCAATCAACCCACGGGCAAAGGCCCAGCGAAGGGCTACCGTCCCGCTCTTGATGGCATCGTTGCGGCCGCAGGCCGACTTGAGGCTCTTGCTGGACAGAAAGGACAGGATGAAGTCCTGCAAGTCCTGCCGGGTAACGGTTGACAGGGGAACAGTCCTTCCGAACCAGGGCTCCCAGTACCGTCGGATTGCCCCGGCGCAGCGGCTGACGTACTTGCGGTGGATTCCATGCTTGTACAGCAGACGCTCCTGAATGTAGGGCGAGCGCTCCCAGTCCCAGAATTCCTCCAGAAAGTCGATGAGGTATGGCTGTGCGGCCTCCTTCCCAAGCGAGGGCTGCTTCTGGAACCACAAGCTCCTGTCCAGCAATCCCTTGTATTCCAGAATATCCAGAATTTGCTGTCCCTCCTGGGGAGTCAACTTGGCGACAAACAGATTGTACATGATTTCTTGTGTGTCTAGTCTTGCAATCATATATAATTATCATCTGCACGCACAGAAATCTTGTCCCAATGGCCACCGCAACGGAAGGCAAGCCCCTGTAAAAAAACACCGAAAAACAGGCTTCATCCCTTCACAAGCCGTGGAAATAGAATTATAATGGAGGGACATTTTTAGTTTTTCGAGGAATGGAATGATTATTTTGACATTGAACTGTGGCAGCTCCTCCGCCAAGTACCAGGTGTACGACTGGAGCGAAAAGGATGTTCTGGCTTCCGGCGTTGTGGAGCGGGTGACCCAGGACGGTTCCGTCATTTCCCACAAGGCCAAGGGAAAGGATGAGTTTGTAAAGGAGCAGCCCTGCCCCACCCACAAGGAGGCCATCGAGCTGATTATCCAGACCATCACCGACTCCGCCACCGGCGTCATCTCCGACATGTCCGTCATCAAGGCGGTGGGTCATCGTGTTGTCCACGGCGGCGACAAGTTCACCAAGTCCGTCATCGTCACCCCGGAGGTCATCCAGCAGTTCCGGGAGATTCAGGACCTGGCTCCCCTCCACAACCCGGCCAACATCATGGGAATCGAGGCTGCCCAGAAGGTGCTCCCCGACGTGCCCCACTGCGCCATCATGGACACCGCCTGGCATCAGACCATGCCCGACACCTCCTTCATGTATGCCATTCCCTACGAGTGGTACGAGAAGTATTCCGCCCGTCGCTACGGCTTCCACGGCACCTCCTTCCTGTACACTGCAAAGCGTGCCAGCGTCCTTTTGGGCAAGAAGCCCGAAGACACCAACATCATCATCGCCCACGTGGGTAACGGAGCCTCCATGTGTGCCGTAAAGAACGGCAAGTGCTACGACACCTCCATGGGTCTGTCTCCCCTGGAGGGACTGGTGATGGGAACCCGCTCCGGAGACTGCGACCCCGCACTGCCCTTCTACGTGATGAAGAAGACCGGCATGTCCGCCGCCGAGATGGACTCCGCCCTGAACAAGAAGTCCGGCCTCATGGGAATCACCGGCAACCTGATTGACCGCCGTGACGTGCAGTCAGCCGCCGAAAAGGGCGACAAGAAGGCAAAGCTGGCCCAGGACATGGAGTGCTACCGCATGGCCAAGTACTTTGGCGCCTATCTTGCCGCCATCGGCCCCATCGATGCCATCGTATTCACCGCCGGTGTGGGTGAGTTCTCCGATGTTATCCGTGGACAGGTTTGCGCAGGACTGGAGCACTTGGGCATCAAGATTGACCCCGCCAAGAACGACCTGGCCCACACCCGCAACACCGAGCTGTGCATCAGCGCCGATGACTCCAAAATCAAGATTTTTGTCATCCCCACCGACGAGGAGCTGGTAATGACCGAGGATGCCTACGCACTGATGGCTGGCACCTACGACGTGCACACCAATTTCACCTACTCTTTCCAGAGCCCCGACTACGTGAACAAGGCACGTGCGGCTGGACTGGAAAAGGACTTGGCCAAGAACCCCGACCTGGCAAAAATCATCGCCAAGCCCCAGAGCTGCTAACCGCAGCCTGTTTGCCCTGACTATGATGTGGAGTTGAATCCTTTGTGAGCATCTACGGAATTGGCAGGGCCATGGTGGATTATTACGCCGAGGGATGCATTGACGACGGATTCATGGAGTCGGTTTTTTGCCGGCTTCCTGACCGTCTCCTTCCCTCCAAGCTGGGCTTCCCCCTCCATGTGGAAGGGGAAGCCTTCTCTTTTGTCCTCCACGCCATTGCCCGAACGCCCCGCTGCCGTCTCCTGAAAGAGACGGGAGGCACCTGCCTCAACATCCTCAAAACCATCGCCACCCTCAGCCCCAGCTCGCAGTGCCGTTTTTCCGGCACCCTCGGCAGCCCAGAAGACCTGGAAGGGATGTTTTTCCAGCGCCAGCTGACAGACTATGGAATCCAATCCCGCCTGCGTCTCCAAGAGGGGCACACAGGGCGCTGCCTGGTGCTATCAGGTGCCACTGCCTCCACCCAGCTTCCCCTGCCCGCCCAGTCCTGGCTGGCACTGGCAAGTCCCGCCGTTGCCCCAGAAATTCTTCCTGAGCAGGTGGAACCAAGCTGGCTGGAGGAATGCGATTGGCTGGTGGCGGAGGGAATGGAGCTGGACAAGGAATGGTTCTGCCAGCTGCTGGCCCAATCTAAAAGGCGGCTGATCCTGGCCTGCGGCACACCATTTGGGGCGGTACGGGCGGCTGCCTTCCTCAAGGGACTGGGGCGGACACAGCGGCAGGTTCTGGTGCTGGCCAACGATGCGGAAGCACGAGTTCTGGAGCAGCACGGCGTTGCCATCAGAAAAGCCAGCCGTCAGGGACTGCTGTTTGTCATCACCCACGGAAGTGACGGCAGTAGCGCCTATTTTGACGGGGAGCGTCTTTTTGTCCCCGCCGAACCTCTGCCTGCAGAAGGGATTGTAGATGCCACCGGTGCAGGAGACGTGTTTGCAGGAGCCCTGATTTCCCGCCTGATTCAAGAGGAAAACCAGCTTGCCCCGCAAAAAATTATAGCCGCCATGGAATTCGCATCCATGACGGCCTGCCGAATCCTGCAAGCACCCCTCTGCTCCGTATCAGCCTTGCGTCACATTAGAGCCGGACAAGCCGCCGGCCCGCCTATTTTCTGAACAGGGCGCTGGAGGCAAGCCTTCTGGCGGCACCATCTCCTGCCAAACGGCGAACCAGCATCAAGGAGAATTCCTCGGCAGCACCGGGGCCTGCACCAGTAATCAGGTTGCCGTCCACCTCCACTCGGCTGCCCGTGTACTGGCTTCCGGCAGTCAGCTCCTTCCAGTCAGAGCCACCCCACTTTTCCAGCTGGGTCTCCATAGAAGGATAGCAGGTGTACCGCCTTCCCCTGAGAAGCCCCCATCCGGCCAGCACCACCACCGGAGCTGCGCAGAGGGCGGCCACCAGTCCCCCTGCATCCGACACCCGGCCAAGCAAGTCCCTGGCAGCCTGACACTGGGACAGGTTGGCGGCACCAGGCATACCGCCGGGCACCACCACCGCCGCAGAACCACCACTGGCAGACAGCCCTCCACTCCACAAGACCTGCTCCACCAGCTTGTCCGCCACCACGGAAATGCCGTGGGATCCCCGCACCACCAGCTCCTGGCCGCAGGAAAGAGTCTTGACATCCAGGCCAGAGCGACGCAAATAGTCCACCGGGCTCAAAGCCTCAATCTCCTCAAATCCTTCCGCCAGCAACACGTAAACACTCATCAGTACCTCCAATCGCAAAACTGCGCTTCGTCTTTCTATAGAAACAAGATAGCCTTTTACCAAAAAAAATTGCAAGGGTATATCTTGTCAAATTTCAAATTTGCCTGTATCATTTTGTACATGAAGCAAGTACTAATGCTAAGCCCCTCGCCTGTTCTCAGCGAGTTCGTCAAAGAAAAACTAACAGCAGCAAAAGTTTCCGTCGATGTGACACAAGGCCGGATAGACGCCTTCGCAAAGGTCCTTTCCATCCTTCCCGATTTGATAGTCATTACCATTGACCAGAATTTTTCCGGCATCATGGAATTCATGGAGAAAAAGCGCTCCAACCCCAACACGGCCCCAATTCCTGTCATAGCGATCGGACCGGACATGAATGCACAGCGAATTGTGGGCTTGACCAGAATGGGGATTGTCAAGTACTTTCCCCACCCCCTCAAGATGGATGTCCTCATAAAGTCCATGGGAGCCATCCTCTCAACCCCCATGGATTTGGACTTTACCCCCTGCACGATTGAGGCACACAAGAACAAAGGTGTCATCGTGGTGGAAACCTCACAGGGGCTGAACCTGGACAAGATTGCCATGCTGAAATTCCATCTGTCGGACTTGATTTCCAACCACGACATTACCCATCCAAAGATTCTGCTGATTTTCTCCAACCTGCAGCTGAGTTTTGTTGACGGCGTGAATCTGGAGAAATTCTTTGACATCGTAATCCAGACCCCGCACGTTGTAAAAAAGGAGGTCAAGGTCCTGACCCAAGACCCCTTCGTCAAGCCCTTCATAAGCGGGCATCACGAGTATCTGGACATCCAGGTGGAGGACAATCTCGCCGCCCTGGTGCACTCCCTAGTGGACAGCCCATCATCAGACACCCTCTGTGACCTGGTGGCGGAAAGGCTGCTGAGTGTGGACAAGAATACCGTTCCCTGTCATGCCGACCTGCTGTTCAGCTCCGACGTAGCGGCACGCAAGCAGAAGATTCAGCAGAGGCAAGCATAAGGCTCCATGAATCCCAGCATCGCCTCCCTGGCCTCCGTACTGCACGAGATTCGGACTCCGATCCAGACCATTCTGGGGACGGTGGAGCTGCTCAAGACAACCTCCTTGGATTCCGAGCAGCAGGAGTATGTCAGGCAGATAGCCTTCGGCGCTGATGTCATCTATACTCTGGCAAATGACATGCTGGACTTTGAGAAGCTCCGCACCGGGAACCTGCGGCTGGAGTGCATTGAGTTCAGCCCCATTGACATCATCGAGCAGGTGCTGAACCTCGTGAGCATCGAGGCATACAACAAGGACATCGAGCTGATCTCCGACATCCACCAGCAGGTGCCACAGAAACTCGACGGCGACCCCCTGCGCCTCCAGCAGGTTCTGCTGAACATAGTCAAGAATGCAGTCAAATTCACCCATGAGGGCTATATTTTGGTGCGGGTTCAGTTGGATGACAACGGCAGCCTCCTGTTTGAGATTGTCGATTCGGGGGTAGGCGTTCCCCAGGACAAAAAAGAAAAAATCTTCCATGCCTTTGCCCAGGCGTCAAACAGCACCACCCGACAATACGGTGGCAGCGGCCTGGGCCTGAGCATCTGCTCCCAGCTTGTTTCCCTCATGGGAGGCAGCCTGGGAATCCGGGACAATCCAGAGGGCGGCTCCATCTTCTTTTTTACCCTGCCCTTAAAAAGTAAGGGCTATTCCTTAAAAGGAGATGTACCCCTGAACAGGGCTCAGCAGGAGGACGAGGCCCCCGCCATCCTCTTTCCCGCCGACAGCCGCATCCTGGTTGTGGATGACAGCCCGCTGTATCTGGACAACATCAGCAAAATTATCTCCCGGCTCTCCACGCTCCAGGTAACCTGCGCCTCGTCGGGAGCTGAGGCATTGAGCCTCATGCGCAATGCGGCGGAGCAGGGCCGGAATTTCTTGCTGGTGCTGGTGGACATGGGAATGCCTGCAATGGACGGCTGGCGGCTGGCAGCCGAGATCAACAAGGATTCCGCCATAAACGGGGCAAAGCTCTACCTGATGATTCCAGAGGGGCAGCTGGGAGGAGAGGCAAAGATGAAGCTCCTGTCATGGTTCAACGGCTATCTGTACAAGCCTGTCATGCGTGCAAAGCTACAGGAGCTGCTGAAACAGGCCCTTGCCCAGCCACTGGAGCTTCCTGCCGCTGAAAAGGCGGAGCTGAGGCCCGGTACGGACGGTACTTCAGCCCCGCTGTCGCAGCTTGGCCCCATACTAGCTGTTGACGACCATCCGGTAAACCTAAAGATTCTTACCGCCTTCCTCACCTCATTGGGGGCAACAGCCTACAGTGCAGAAAGTGGAGAGGAGGCCATCGCCCTTGTCCAGCAACATCCTGAGCTTCGAATTGTCTTTATGGACATTGAGATGCCCTTGATGAACGGCTTTGAAACCAGCAGAAGGATTCGGGCACTGGGATTCAAGGGGGTGATTGTCGCCTGCTCGGCCAACTCTGCCCCCGACCTCGTTCAGGACTACATTCAGGCCGGCATAAACGACTATCTGGCCAAGCCCTTCAAAAAGCAGCAGCTGGCCGATCTGCTGCACAAGTGGCAGGAAACCGACGTCCACAGCATTGACAGCCTGTGGGCCGGCCCGCACTAAACCTCATTCAAACAATTTTCTGCAAGGAGAAACCACCATGGTACTGACAAACTATCACGCACACACCAATTTTTGTGACGGCACCGAATCCCCAGAGGCCATGGTGCTGGAGGCAATTGACCGTGGCTTTAAGGTCTTTGGCTTTTCCGGGCACAGCATCCATCCCTTTGCCTCTGACTGGCACATTCCAGTTGACAGAATTGCCGAATACGTAGCGGAAATACGCCGTCTTCAGGATTGCTACAAGGACCGCATCGAGATTCTCTGCGGCTTTGAGGCCGACTACCTTCCCCCCCTGTCCAGTGCGGCCCAGGCTCCCTACCGGAACCTTGGCGCAGACTATCTCATCGGCTCCCTCCACTACCTTATTACCGACACTGGCTGCTTTACCGTGGATGATTCGGCGGAAAATGTCGCAGCAGGAATAGCCACCCACTTCAAGGGAGACGGGAAAAGGGTGGTGCAAGCCTACTTCTCCACCCAACGGGACATGATACGCCTGGGCGGATTTGAAATTCTAGGTCATGCCGATGTCATACGCCGCCGCAATGGTGTCTTGCACTTCTTTGACGAGGAGGAGCAATGGTACAAGGACGAGCTGAAGGAGACGGCAGATGCCATAGCAAAATCGGGGGTGATTGTGGAAATAAACACCGGCGGCATGGCACGGGGGAACACCACCACCCCCTATCCTTCCCCCTACTTTTTGTCCCTGCTGGCAAAGCTGGATGTGCCCATTACCATAAACTCCGATGTACACAATGCTGGATTTTTGGACTATGGATTTGACCTTGCACGGGAAGAGGCTCGGAAGGCTGGATATGGAGAGACAACCTACCTCACAAAGAGCGGAGGAAAGCTTTCCGTAAAAACAACTTCTTTAAATAATTGAAAGCCAGGAGAAAGACCTTCCTCCCGGCCACTTCATTGCAGTTACCTCTCCAAGGCGGACTTGCAGTCCACACAGAGGTCGGCATAGGGAATGGCCTCCAGCCGCCCCGCCGGAATGTCAGAGTTGCATCGCATGCAGATGCCATATTGCCCTGACTCAATCCTCGACAGGGCGGAGTTGATGAGCTCCAGCAGTTCTATCTCGCGAGCCTCAAGAGCCTCCAGCCGCTTCAGGTCAATGACATCCGTGGCCTCGTCCACAACATCCTTGCTGGTATTGTCTTCCAAAATACTCTTGTAGTCCTCGTTATGCTCGGCAATGGACTCCAGAATATCGCTCCGCTCTGCAAGCAGCCTTTCCTTCATCTGGTCAATAAATTCTTGGTTCATTATTACTCCTCTTGTAGTTGACATCAATTTGAATTACTCATAGAATTATAAGTGTGAAACGCAAAAAAAACAACTTTTTTTTGCGTTTTTGTTCATTTTATTCTGGAGGAACCGTGGCTAAAGAGGAAGCTATCGAGGTTGAGGGAATTGTTCGGGAAGCCTTGCCGAACACCATGTTTCGTGTTGAATTGCAGAACAAGCACATCATCCTTGCCCACTTGTCAGGAAAGATGCGCAAGCACTACATCAGGATTGTACCTGGCGACAGCGTAAAGGTTGCCCTTTCCCCTTACGACTTGAACCGGGGCCGCATCATTTTCCGAGAGCGGTAGAACAATAAAACATGGTGCGGCTGTGCCCTCCATGTTTTATTCCGAACCGCCCCCCGGCTTGATGATGTGCTTGATAGAGCCCAGAGCCTTGGAAGCTCCGCTGACAATGGCCCAGATTGACAGGATGGGGCCAATAGGAAAGAAAATCCAAGACACGCGGAAAAAGAGCAGTCCCAGGATTGAGGTGACGGCCCCACCCAGCATAGAAGAAAAGGCCTCTCCACGGGTGGGGCCCCGCTTAGGCCGGCTTGACCAGCTATAATATTGACGCTGTCCGGCTCCTTGGTTGTATTGCCTGCCATTGCCAAACATTTCCCAGAAGGGGTCGTAGTCGTCCTGATATTGATTTGGATGGGAGTATGTTTGCTGCCCGGTGGAGCCGTAGAGGTCGTAGTCCCTTCGTTTTGTAGCATCTCCCAGCACGGCATAGGCGGCGTTCACCTGCTTGAATTTTTCCTCAGCGGCGGCATCACCAGAATTCCTGTCCGGATGATAACGGAAGGCGGCATCCCTATAGGCTTTCTTTATCTCGTCTGCGGTGGCCGTCTTGGAAACCCCCAAGACAGCATATAAATCGTCCATTGCTCCAACCTCTCTGGTATAAAATAACCAAATTCAAGTATTGTTACAAGGTTTTCATCTGTTTTTTTTGATGATTACCCAGGTGGCCCCACTACCTCCCAACCTCTTGTCGGGATGGCCAGAAGCACCCAACCGTCGGTCTAGCTCGATAAAGGTACGCACCACAGCCGAAAGGATTGAGACATCGGAGCGCTCCTTTGAGTGATGGCCCTTACCATGGACAATCAGCACCTTCTGTATGCCACGGCGACTACAATCTGCCACAAAGGAGTCCAGGCGCTCCCATGCTTCGTCCCTAGTAAGGCCGTGAAGGTCAATCCGTGCACCTATGGGCAGCTTCTTCAGATACTCCCGGCTTTGGTTGCGCTCCCGCTCCTCAGCCTCCTGTGCCAGGGCATCCTTATCTACAACCCCATGGCGGCGCAGCCATAGCTCCATGGGGTTGACCTGGGACAGGGCATCCTTGGCCTGCGTGGAAGAGGACTTCCCTGACCTTGTATTCTGGACTGTCTGCATTCCTCTATCCTGTCCTTCGGATTTTTCCACACGGGGCGCATTGGGTAGACGCTGGCGGGGCTTGTTGTCCCCGCCCTTCCTTGTCCGTTCCTCCTGGGCACAAAGCTCGTCCCATTGGTTTAATATGTCGCCAAAATCCATGTAGCACTCCTCCATTATCAGTCAGCATTTGCTGACGAAGCTATCGGCACCACCATTCCGCAGGGAATCCATCCCTCCACCCCATCCGCTGAGACATAGTACCAGCCCAGTACCTCCTGCTCTATCTCCACCAGACTGTAGGGAGCCACCGGAAGCAGGCTCGTTGCATCCGCTTCTGGAATCTTGCTCAGAGTCTGTGCTGCCAGGATTCCGACAGGAGTGAACAGGGGACGACTGTAGACAATGGTCACAGCCAGCACAAGAACAAGGCAGACTCCTACACCTACACAGAGAAAATGCCTTTGCCTTAGCAAGAACAGGAGGAGGAGCACCAAAAGGATTCCGCAAAGTCCCGCCATCCCCCAGACAAGAATCCAGGATGCCTCCGCCCTTCCCGGCTCCTGCCCCAGCTGTAGCTCAAACAAAATCCGTAGCTTACGGGCCTCAGCCCCCGGAAAGGACCTTCGCTCCTGCCCCCGCAACTGGGCAAGCCTTGTAGCCTTCTCAAGGGAAACCTCCACGGCAGCATCTACCTCCCTCGCTGCGGGCAGGGCAAAGGCAGAATCAAGCATGGGGTCTGTCAGACTGGAGCCTGACTCCCCTTGCAGCACAGCAGCCTCCGAAGGCTCCCCCACTCCACCGTGGTGGCCGGTGGGCTCTGCCGGCAGCACCATCACTGGCAGGGCCCTGGTAAAAAGACGATGCACCTCGCCGTCATAGCCTGCTACCTCCAACTCCATGGGCGGAATCTCCAGCCTTCCCTGCCTAAGCGGAATGAGGCTAAACCTTCCCACTGGCTGGAACTGATGGGAAGGCTCCGCCGCCACCCGGTTGAATTCCTCCTGCAAATCATCGGTCTGCTGGAAGAGGGCATCGGGAACCAACTGCCAGGCCATATCATTTAGGGCGGCAGCATACCGAAGGCTCACCGTCAGCACCACCGGCTGGCCCACCTTGGCCGCAAGAGCCCCGTCCTCCTGCACGGCTAGTGCAAGCCCCCCCTCATCCTGGAACGACGAGGTAACCTGGGGCTTGAGGCTGCGGGGATTCTGGAATACCTCCACCGGAGCAAAGGGCAGCTGGTACAGGGTCCCCTCCACCAGAATGTCCAGCGGAGGAATTTGGATGAGGCCGCCGTGCAAAAAGACAAGCACAAGCCGGATGGAGGTTCCCGCAGCACTGCCTGTCACCGCCAGATCCTTGTGAGAAGCCACAAAACGTATCCCTTCAGGGAGCCTCAGATTTCCAATGCTTACCTGGGCGGGGGAAATCTCCGGCAGGATAAGGCTAAAGCTACACTCTGTGTCGGTAAGGCACCAAGGAGTATCGCTGGTGATAACAGGAAGCTCGCTGGCTTCCACCCCAGGCTGGGCTGAGTCCATGGTGCCCTCAGCCCAGCCTGGGCTAGCAAGGAGCAGAACCAAGGGGAAAAGACAGATGCCCAACAGGGACTCCCTCATCATGACAATGTACCTCCTTGTCATCAGTAGTCGTCTCCAGAGGGAGCGGCCCCCTCGTCCTGCTGGTTCTGCCAGCGCTCCTGCTCCTGCTGGCGAATCAGGGAAAAGAGGGCGGAGTCGGCAAAATCGTCGGCAGACCTTTCCTGCATGGGAATCAGCTCCTGAGAGGCGGTTGACCCCTGGGCTGCATCCTGCCCTAGGGACAGCTCTAGGTTTATCTTTGCATCAAGGCTGCTGCCGTCAACCTCCAAAGCTTGCCGGAACAGGGAGGCTGCCTCCTGATACCGTCCCTGGTTGTAGGCAATGATACCGGAATTGTACAGGGCGGCAAACCGCAGCCCCTCTGGAGCATCAGGGGCCAGCTCCTGCAGACGGGAAAGGGCGGCTCCGGTCTCCCCCTGCATGAGGTAGGTGGCTGCCAAGCCATAGGTACTGTATTGCAAGAGCCTTACGTCAGATACAGCATCAGAGTCATCCAGCGCATCCATAAACCTGGAAACCGCCTCTTGGTACTTTCCCTGATGCCAGAAAAAGGTACCCTCCAGCACATCCGCTACCCCCTGCCAGTTTTTGGAGCACCCTTGGAGAAAGACTCCCGCTGCCGAAAGGAAAAAGACCATGAGCCCCCTTCCCTGCACCTTGAGACGGAAGATACGTCTTAGGCTCGACAAATCCAGCTCTCCAAAGACAAAGCCAATACAAAGGAAGACCATGGCCAGGGCTGCGAAGACGTTCCAACGCTCCCTGCCCTCCACCTGGTACGTGGTACCGGACCAGTCCCCCTTCTGATGGCCCGCTGTAACCACTGCCAGAACCTTGTGGGCGGAGCCGAGGCTTTGGGCAGGAAGATACAGGGCTTGGGCACCACTGCTCCTACCCACCTCATTGGAAGCCGTAGCCTCGTTCACCGAGTCCACTAGGGCACGCAGCGCCTCCTCCTGCAAGGAAGAATGGACCACCGTCGTCCCGTCTCCGGCCAGAACCGCCGCACCCTCCACGGTTCCGAATCCCAAGAACACCACATCGATTCCGGCAGACACGAGACCTGCGGCCTCCTGCTGCAAGGCTCCGTCGGTTTCCTCCCCGTCAGTCAACACCAGTACCGTCCGCTTGGACACGGACAGCAGGGGAAAGGAAGCTGCGGCGGCCCGCAATCCACTGCCCAGGCTGGTGCCGGTGGTGGTCATCAGCCGGGGGGAGAGGGCGGGCAGCAGGGAACGGATGGCATTGAAATCCCTCGTAAGCGGAATAGCCAGCACGCCCTCGCCCTTAGCAATCACCACGGAAACATCGGCATCACCCAGGTGGTCCAGCAAAATCCGGGCATAGCTGGCGGCCGCCTCCAGACGACTGGCATCCCCGGTCTGACTGGAACCCACGTCCCTGGCCGTCATGCTCCAGGAGATGTCGAAGACAATCGAAAGAGAGCTGCCCGTCTGCTGAACCGGCACCAACCGGGTTCCCCACCGCAGACCACTGAGGGCCAGCAGCAGCATGAGCCAGGCCAAGGCCCAGCAGACAAGCCGCCCGGACAGGGCCACCCGTATGCGAAAAAGCGCAGAACCGCCCGCCAGACCTGAGCGGCTAATCCTCCTGTACCACAGGAGCGCCATCACGAGGGCGGGAACCAAGGCCAATGCTCCCCACAAGACCCATGGACAGGGACAGGCAATCATCATAGGAAGACCGCCAAGAATAAGGCCTGTAAATGCAGTTGAAGTTATGAATGGTTGATTTTTAAGTAAAAGTGGAATAATAAGTGTAAAACTAACCACACCAATAATCATACCAATTGCAATAGGAAATAATGTTTTAATGCTGTTTTTAAAGTCTTTTATAATGTTTGAAATAGCGGAAAGTAGTTTGTCGTATATGCCAAAGGATACGGCCATGGTTCCACCGCTGACGCCTGGAATAACATTTGCTACACCCACAAAAATTCCTTTAATTATATCAATAATAAATTTCATAGGTAATTCCTTTCTTAATAAAATATGTTTTTAGGTTTATTTCGTACAGTTGATAATTATACTCTTGGGTTATAAAAATATCAACGAAAAAATTAAGAGTATAATCCGTATAAGTAACAATAAATATGTGAATAATGAAAATAATGTTGTAATCGATATTGCAAAACGTGATTATGTGTGCTACTATATGTAGTAATCAAAACTACATGGGGGTAATAGGATGAAATTCAGGATAATCGGAGATAGTTGCTGTGATTTTACAAAAGAAGACCTTGCTAAGGGATATTTTGTCAGTGTTCCATTAACCTTGACTGTTGGGGATGTTGATATAATTGACGATGAAAATTTTAATCAGGAATATTTTCTAAAGCTTATGTCAGATTGTGAAACTTGTCCCAAGTCGGCATGTCCATCGCCGGATGCTTATATTGATAAGTTTCAAGATGCAGATGATATTTATATAGTTACATTGTCGTCTAAATTAAGTGGTTCATTTAACAGCGCCCTTGTTGCGCGACAGATATATCTTGAGAATCATCCAAATGTGAATATACATGTTTTTGATTCTAAGTCAGCTGCTGCAGGTGAACATTTGATTTGCGAAAAGATAGAGGAATGTGCTTTGGCTGGCATGGATTATAAGGATGTAATAACTACCGTTGATGAATATATAAAGGGCAT
>CALEFI010000112.1 GCA_937876905.1 uncultured Treponema sp. | reverse complement strand
GAGGAGTACCGGCTCAAGCGCCTGACCCCAAGCCCCAACGGAATCATCCGCGCCGAACTGGACGGCACTGTCTTCCGCAAGCCCATCATCGTGGACAACATCAGGGGAACGGTCTCCTGCTGGAAGAAGCCGCTGATTCTGGGGCGCCATGCCTACGGCGATGTATACAAGAACTGCGAGATTGCTGTGGACGGGCCAGGCAAGGCCGAGCTGGTTTTTACTGCGGCCGACGGCACCGAAACCAGAAAAACCATCATGGAGATGCAGGGGCCTGGAATCCTCCAGGGCATCCACAACACCGACAAGTCGATAGAGAGCTTTGCCCGCTGCTGCTTCTTCTATGGCCTTTCCGAGAAGGTGGACGTGTGGTTTGCCGCCAAGGACACCATCAGCAAGACCTATGACGGACGATTCAAGGAAATCTTCCAGCAGGTGTACAATCAGGAGTTCAGGGCAGACTTTGAAAAGGCGGGATTGGAGTACTTCTACACCCTCATCGACGATGCCATCGCCAGGGTTATGCAGAGTCCCGGCGGCTTCCTGTGGGCCTGCAAGAACTATGACGGCGATGTCATGAGTGACATGGTGGCTTCCGCCAGCGGGAGCCTTGCCATGATGACCAGCGTCCTGGTTTCCCCCGAGGGGGTCTTTGAGTATGAGGCCGCCCACGGGACGGTCCAGCGTCACTACTACCGGTATCTGAAAGGGGAAAAAACCTCCACCAACCCGGTGGCCCTCATCTTCGCATGGACGGGCGCCTTGGCCAAGCGTGGAGAGCTGGACGGGACGCCGGATTTGATGGACTTTGCCCGGAGGCTGGAGGAGGCCACACTGGACACCATCAGGGGCGGCATCATGACCGGCGATCTGGCGAGGATTGCCAGCCCTCCGGCACAGCAGGTGCTGGACTCGTGGCAGTTCATAGATGCCATAGCAAAACGACTGTAGATTTTTTAGTATTTTTTATAGAAGAAACTTACAAAGGAAAGGATTTTCGGAGTTAAATATGGTAAAGGAGACTTTCAAGATACTGTGTGCGGACGATAGCGTTTCCATCAGGACCTATCTTACGGAATTGTTGCAATCGTGGGGCTATGCTACCACCGCCTGCTGCAATGGCAGGGAGGCGTGGGAACTCTACCAGAAGGACCCCACCTTCTCCGTCTTCCTTCTGGACTGGGTGATGCCAGAGATGAGCGGCCTGGAGGCGTGCAAGCTGATCCGGCAGAACGAGGACAGCAGCTACAAGTACATCATCATGCTTACCAGCAAGGATTCCACCGAGAACATCGTGGAGGCCCTGAATTCCGGCGCTGACGACTACCTCACCAAGCCCTTCCATCCGGCCGAGCTGAAGGCCCGCATCCATACAGCCTACCGCTTCTTCGAGTACGAGCGGAAGCAGCAGTCCATCGCCGACGAGACACGGCTGGCCTGCTACCGGGCGCTTACCGAGCTGGCGGAGGCCCGAGACTATGAGACCGGCCAGCACCTGGCCCGTGTTTCTGCCATGTCCCGGCTTTTGGCAAGGCAGCTGGGACAGGACGAGGACTTTCTGGACCAGATTGAGATCTTCGCCCCCATGCACGACATCGGCAAGGTGGGCATCCCCGACGGAATCCTCCATCTGCCCAGAAAGCTTTCCCCCCAAGAATTCGACATCATCAAAACCCATACCTCCATCGGCTACGAGATTCTCAAGGGCAAGCCCACCATGGAGATGGCTGCCGACATCGCCCACTACCACCACGAAAAGTGGAACGGCTGCGGCTATCCAGCGGGACTCAAGGGAGAGGAAATTCCCCTGTGTAGCCGCATCGTGTCCATCATCGATGTGTACGACGCATTGCGGGCCATCCGCCCCTACAAGAAGGAGTTCACCCACCAGGACTCCGTGGAGCTTATCTACAAGGAGAGCGGGATTTCCTTTGACCCTGCGGTGGTGGATGCCTTCCGTGAGGTTGAGCATGAGATTAAGGTGCTCTTCGACAACTCCTACAAGACCTTTGCCGAGACACCGCACTGATTTTCATCGGCACTGAACGAATCCCGGCGCAAGCACGGCGCAAAGCATCCGGGATTCGTCCGCTCCCATGAGGTGTTGCAGGCAGGTACAGTTCCCTCCTTTCGGCGCAAACATCAGGACATGCATCCTCCGCATAAATCAGGTGCGGGGAGGGAGAAGTCAGCATGGACCCGCCCGTCACCTCCCTTGCCAGCATCCGCTCCTGCCCTCCTCTACTCCTACTTGCTCATCAAGTACTCGGCCACGGCTTCATAGGCGGGAATGGAGGTGGGGTCGATGTACTTGTTGCTGGCCTGGTAGCTGGAGGCAAAGCGGGCGATGACCATCTCGGCGGCGGGGTCGATGTAGATGGCCTGGCCATGGACACCCCGTGCCATGTAGGCCCCATGGCTGTTATTGGTAATCCACCACAGGTTCTTGTAGCTCCAGCCCTTCAGCAGCGGATACTCGCCACCAGCGGCAAAGGCTTGCTGGCTGCCTCCAGAACTAATCATTTCAACAGCGGCAGCGGGAATAATCTGGCGGCCCCGCAATTTTCCCTTGTTCCTGAGCATTTCCCCAAACATGGCCATGTCCCGCAGGTTCAGGTTAAAGCCGCCTCCGGCGTAGGATGTCCCGGCAGGGTCAATCACAAAGTAGCCGTCGTACACCGCTCCCATGGGCTGCCAGATTAGCTCGGACACCAGCTGGGACAGGTCCTGGTTGGTAACACGGGACACCAGCCAGCCGATGACCTCGGCGTTGGGGGTGCGGTAGCCGAACTCGGCTCCAGGCTTCTGGCCGCTGATTGCCTTGATGGTTGGCAGGTAGTCGTAGTAGTCGAAGGGGCCGGTATAGTCGTCCGGGCGGAACACGTTGCCGGCCTGAGAAAACTTCCAGATTCCGGCGTTGGGATCGTTGTAGTTTTCGCTGTAGTCAAGGGGCGTAGTCATGTTCAGCACCTCCTGCACGGTGGACCCGTCGAAGCCCGAGTCCTTCAGCTCCGGGATGTAGTGGGTTACAGGAAGGGCAGGGTCAATGAGACCGTCGGCAATGAGGATTGAGGCCACGGTGCCGGTGAAGGACTTGGTCACCGACATGGCGGCGTGGACTCCGTCAGCCTCAAGTCCTGCAGGATAGCGCTCGTAGACGATGCGCCCCTTGTGCATGATGATGATGCCGTCGGTGTAGTTGGCGGAAAGGGACTCCTCCCAGGTCATGGGAATCTCGGAGCCCCAGGGCAGGAACACGATGTCGTCAATCTCATCGTCGATGCGGCTGCGCACCGAGTAGTGCTTGTCCTTGGAGGCCATGACACTGCGGGTGGTGGAGAATTCCTGCATGTGGTTTACGCTGTACCGCAGGCCGGGGAACTGGAAGAAGGAGCCGTCCCGAGCCGAAAGGATCTTGTCCCTCGGCGGCGGAAATCCCTGCATCCAGCCCATGACATTGGGATTGGATTCCTGGGCATCCAGCGGCTTGGCATTCTGCTGGTTCTGGCCCGCCATCTCCTGGCCCAGGGACTGGGCTCCCAGGCCTCCCAGAGCCAGCCCGCAGACGAGGGTGGCGGCGGCCGTCAATGCAATTCTTCGTTTCATACGCATGCACTCCTAACGTGATTTTCCGGCGGGCTACCCCGCCCTGAGCCGGCTCCGCCCAAGCGGACCGAGGTCTCACCTTTAGTGTAGTGCGGAGAATTCACGGATGCAAATCCGCCGGATGTAAATCCGCTGGATGCAAATCAGGAGTGCGGTGAAAGGCAAGCTGCGGGCAGGAATCCAGGCGGGGACGCTCTTCCCAACCATAAGTACCGACCTCCTCTTCCATCGCCAGCAGAAAAGGGGATTGGGGAGACAGCAAACTGTGGTTCCAATCAGCAGGAGCGCCCCACTCCTGCTGCCAGTCAACGGAGGGCAAATTGTCTACACTCTCCACTGCATTCAGTGATTTTTGCATTGCACCGCCCAAAGCGGCATACACCACCACTGCTAACCACCTCCTGCAATATAGCGGACCGACGGATGAGTGGGGCGGGAATCTAGTCTGCGGAAGAATGACCGGGATGCTTGCCGTCGGCCCCACTCTGGGAAGGCGGAGGCTCAAGCACCCCGCCCCAGGGTAGGGAAAACCGATGGCACAATTCCTCGTAGTAGGCCGCCATCCGGGGGGAGCTCAGCTGGCTTACAAAGAAGCCACCTCCAGAACCAGGGAGGCTTGCCGGATCCTGGTGGGCTTCCTCCTCCGAAGCTGTCTGGGAGCGCAGCCGCAGGGCCTGCCGGATAACTCCCTCACGGGAGTCCACCACCTGGATGTGGGGGCCTGCGAGCCTCTGGATCTCGTCTGCAATGTGGAGGAAGTGGGTGCAGCCCAGGACGATGGTGTCCGCCCCTTGCTCCACAAAGAAATCCACGGCGGGCCGGGCGGCCTGACGGTATCGGCTGCTATCCTGGTCCAGCAGGTGCTCCTCGATGAGGCGAATCAGCTGGCCATCGCCACGGTACACCACCCGGCAGTCAGCGGCGAATTCGTCCACCAGACGACGGGTATAGGGATGGGACACAGTGGCCTCGGTGGCCAGAATTCCGATCACCTTGTTCTTTGTCCTCTCCGCTGCCACCTTGATGGCCGGCACCGTGCCGATAAACTGCATCTGGGGAAACCTCTGCCTCAATAGCTCCAAGGCTGTAACGGACATGGTGTTGCAGGCCAGGACAAGGGCCTTTGGCCGGAAGTGGGAGAGCACCAGCCCCACCGCCTCCGTCGCTGCGGCGGCTACCTGCCGGGGCGACTTCTCCCCGTAGGGAAAATTCTTTGTGTCCGCAAGATACAGGCAGGAGGCGGAAGGACATGCCTCCTGCAGGAAGCCCAGATAGGGGAGGCCACCGGTGCCGGAATCCAGGAAGGCAAAGTCAATCATGGTCAGGCTCCGCCTGCATGGAAAAGAGTCGGTCAAAGGCGGACCGGGCCTCCCTCGCCTTTTTGTCGGCCCTGGAGTCGGCATCGGGGGAAAAGCCGGTCCTTGCGGAGAAATAGCCGCAGAAATTTGCCCGCTCCTTGTCTTGGACAGCCTCGTCTATGGTCTCATGGCAGTCGTAATGGGCTCCCGGCTCGTAAAAACGGCAGTTCACACAGCTGTGGAGGTCCGCCCCGCAACGGGAGCAGGTGGTTGACCGGAATATCTCCAGATCCGCCGAAATCGGCTCCTTGCATTTCCAACACATGAATTTATCATAACCTATTTGACTAATCAGTTGCAATGCCCTACACTGTAACCATGTTTGCCATGAACACCTGCAGCCAGCCAGGATGCCACCGCTCAGCCCTCTCCCTCTTCGACAGGGAGGGCAACCTGACCGACGGAAATTTTTTCTGCATCAAGCACGTGGAATATCCTGATCTGGTCAAGGAGTCAGTCTACAAGTACATCCGCACCCACCACAAGATTGTGGGGCTCAACGCCTCTGGACTCACCTTCGCTGACATCGACCTGACGGACAAGCGGTTCTACGGCTGCAACTTCCAGAACTGTACCTTCAGCAAGCTCCACTCGGAGTTCTTGCGGGCCAGGATGTCCATCTTCGACTTCTCGCTCTTTGTGGACTGCAACCTGCTGAGGTCAAACCTCCAGTTCTCCTCCTTTGCGGGCGCCACCTTTTCCCACGTCCTGTTCACCGGCTCGGACCTGGTGCACAACAATTTCTGCGGCATCACCGCCTACCAGTCCTCCTTTGATGACTCCGACCTGTACAACTCCCGCTTTATCAAGGCAAACCTCATCGACACCTCCCTCAGAAACTGCAACATCAAGAAGACCATCTTCTACAATTCCCGCCAGCAGAACATCTCCTTCAAGCAGTCCAACACAAGGGAGGCCGAATTCGAGTACAAGGAGGGCACGATCCTGTGAAGGTCTACTTCCATTTTAACATTGACGGGTTCTCCAACTGCTATGTCGTCACCAACGAGCGGACGATGGAGGCAATCATCATCGATCCGGGAAAAATTACAAGGGAAATCCTGGAGCAGCTGGAGGGCGGGCCTTATAGCCTTGCGGCGGTCCTCATCACTCACAACCACAAAAGCCATGTCAGAGGACTGAACACCATCAGGAAAATCTACACGCCCAGGGTCTATGCCGCGGACTTTGACATCGCAGGCTCAGAGGAGACCATCTTGAACGGGGACGGCATCATCCAGGTGGCGGGGCTGAAGGTGCGCCACCTTGCCCTCCCAGGGCACTCGGCGGACTCCATGGCCTACAAGATCGGCCACGTCGTATTCACCGGAGACACCATCTTTGCAGGCATGATTGCCAGCACCTCCAGCACCTACGCCCGCCGCACCCTGGTCTCAAACCTGTCCGCCAAGCTCATGTCCCAGCAGGACGACATCATCCTGATGCCGGGCCACGGACCGCCCACCACCCTGGCCTCGGAGAAGAACTTCAACGATGCCTTCCTGCAGCCGCCTGCGGAGGAGCGAGGCTAACGGTCCACCAGGGAGACCCTGCCCGCCTCCAACCCCCACCTGCTGAACACATACCTGCTCAGGGTTTCCGAGGCAGCCCGGAATCCCTCTCCCTTGGAGGACTGGATGTAGGCGCAGAGCTCCGGCTCGGAGCGCAGCATGGAGCCACGCCGGGCCAGATTGTCCGCAAAATAGGCTCCCGTCCTGCTGACGGACTGCTGCATCACATAGGCCATGAACTCATTGTGCATCAGGTAGGTGTCGTTGATATTGTAGTCCAGTGATGCCTGTAGGCTGAAGTAGCGGTGCAGGAAGCGCAGGGACTGGGGGTCCGCATTCTGGTACACCCCGGCAACCAAGCTGCGGAACTCCTCGTCCACAAAGAAGATGCCGTGGAAACCCTCGTGGGCTATAAATGTGTTGCGCAGGTACATGGCCGACTCCTGTGACAGGGAGATGACCGCCCCATAGCCGTCCTCATAGCCATCCGCCGCCTTCCTGATGATGCCGTTGTGCAGGAGGATGTCCCGCAGCAAGAGCTCCTTTTGGTTCAGGGGAAAGCCAGTGGCCTCGGCCAGGGTAAAGAAGTCCGCAAGGGTTTCGCTGCGGTAGTCGTGGGCATTGAAGCCATGCTGTCCCGCCAGATCCCTGTCCGACACCAGCGTGCCGATGTAGCCGGTCTTCTCCGTGAAGAAGGCCAGCCGCTTGAAGAAGTCGTCCTGCACCTTGTAATTGGCTGTGTCAAAGAAGAGGAGTCCGGGGAACTGCTCCCATTCAAAAAGCTCGTAGTCCTCATGTCTCCAGGCATCCTTCGGCCACCGGGGAATCATGCCGGGATCCGTCACCAGCGGCTCCAGCACCGTCCCGTCCTTTCGGGCAGGTGCGGAGGCCAGCTCCATCGTAATGCCTACCACCTGCTCCTGCCCCTGCTCCAGTGCCAGGGCGGAAAAGGGATTTTCCAGAGCCAGGCAGTGGAGTCCCACCTGCTCCTGTCCAGGAGTACGGCGGATGCGGATGTCCTCCCCCCCGATCTGGAGGCGCACCTGGGGCTGCCGGGAGCGATCCTCCGGCAGGACGGGCCCCTTTCCCAGCCTGAGCTTGATGACAGGAACCCTTGCCCCCACACCGAAGGAGTCCCGGACGGCGGAATCAAAGTCAGCCTTGGCCAGGGCAAGGTCAAGGCCGGTAAGGGGCTGGCTGCGGTCCCACAGTCCGCCTTGGGATGAAAAGAAACAGGCGGATCCGCTTTCAAGTCCCACCAGCAGGGGGTGCAGTTCCGACGAGACGAGTGATACCGGGACGGTGGAGTGCAGGAGTATCCCCCTGAAATCACGGATGGATTCCGCAGGGATGGCCATGGACAGGGTAATCTCCTCTCCGCTGGGAATATGCCCTCCCTCCAAGGCTGTGGAGCAGCGGGCCAAGGGACGATCCGCTAGGCTGTCCTTGAGCTTGCCGTCGGGAGCGAAATCCCCCTGGTACAGGAATCCAAAGGCAATCTGGCCGGTGGCATCATCCCCGCTGTCCCTT
The DNA here is from genome assembly GCA_937876905.1 of uncultured Treponema sp. GTDB lineage: Bacteria > Spirochaetota > Spirochaetia > Treponematales > Treponemataceae > Treponema_F. The sequence goes on along the minus strand of CALEFI010000112.1, from coordinate 17,388 downwards.
GCCGAAGTTGGCCCTGTGATGGTGATGGAACAGCTGAGCCCGCCCCACTGCTGCCTCGCCTCGGCCAGCCGAGAAAGCTGCCGCTCGTCCAGTGCAAGGTAGGCGTAGGCCGACTTGCCCGGATTGGCAATCGTCCCCTTCCTTCCGTTGTCGTTCAGAGCCCGCATCGGCAGGGAGGCAGAGCCATCATCAAAGAACACCCGACTCTCCCCGGAACAGGAGGACAGGAGGGCCAGGCTCCACAAGAGCATTACAGAAATTTGGATTTTCCTCGTCATACCCGCCATACTACTCTTTTTGCTATAAAAATGCTATAGTCTGCCTATGCCCGGACAACAATTTTCCTCCGTCATGCTGCAGCCCCACGACACACCCCTCAGCCAGATGCTGGCCCAGCACCGCCAGATTCTGTCCGCCGTTGCCCAGGCAATTGGGGAGGGAACGCCAGGATTGGCTGTCTATCCAATCCATCCCTGCCACTGCCTGCTCCAGCCGGCGACCAAGGACTTTGAGGGGAGCATCGGAGGCTGCGCCATCCTTCCGCCGGCGTACCGGAATGGATTCCTTTTCCGCCCGGTGGAGGTGGCTGGGCTTAGACTCCGGCAGCTGCCGCCGGAACTCGTCCATGGAATCCTCCCCTTTCTGTCCTTGGGGGACTTGGAGGACATCCCCCAGGGATTCGTCTTCGGCTACCTGCAGGACAGGAGGATGGAGGCCAGGATAGGGGAGATAATGGGTGGATTTGCTGGCTGGCAGGTCAAGCTGCGGGTGTTCAGGCTGCGCCGGGTGGAATACAGCTGGAGCCAGGGGGAAGTCCCGGAAGCCATGCAGTGGGCCATGGGACCGCCCCAGTGGATAAAGGTCCGGGCGGAGAGCTAGTCCGACTTGGTGAACTCGGCGTCGTCGGCGCTGGACTTTTCATCAGCGGCAGTGCTGCCAGAGGACGGCGAGTCATCGTCAGCCGGGTCTGCCACAGGGGAGCCGGAGTCCTGAGCCTGGGGTCCGGCCTCCTTCCTGAGACTCTCCTCGCGCCGCTCAATTTCCTTGTCCAGCCGTCGTATCTCCTGAAGGATGCCAGAAATGCGGCTGTCGTCGGCGACAAGGCTGGCGGCGGGGTCGTCCCTGAAAAGCTGGCATACCACCTGCCCCAGGGAGCGGTACTCCTTGCTCCGCCGGGAGGCCAGCTGGCGGGCCTCAATCCTGGTGACGCTCTTGTCGCTGAAGTCCTGCACTGCATCCCCCGCCTTGGACAGGGCCTCCTTGGAGACCTCCATCCCCTTGTCCAGATACTCCTTCACCTTGTCTAAAATATCCATGGTCAACTCCTCGCATATAATTCGACCCAAGGGCCTCGCTTTAAATAAACTACAAAATTGTACCAAAGGCAAGTCCGCTTGTCCACAATCCGGAGCCTAGAGTCTGATGGAGCAGGCGATCTGGAAGATGGACAGGGGCTTGTCCCCCACATAGCGGCCGCTCTCGATGGTCTGCCAGGCGGCCCCAAGGGAGAGCACGCCAAGGTCAAGCTGGCAGCCCAGGGCAGGATAACCACTGGCAAGGCCGCCCCACAGCCGGAGGAGGTCGGCGACAGCCAGCTCCGCACCGAAGGCCAGCGACTTCCAGAAGGTCTGCGTCCCGGAGAGCAGCTGGTTTATTGCCTTGGTCTCGGCGGACAGGGTTATGTCCACCGGCAGGCGCCAGATTTCAAGGGGGAAGTAGGCCCCCAAGCCCAGGTTGAGGGCCAGCCTCCGGGAAAGGGGTTCCACTGACTGTCCCGGCACAAAGTAGTCTCCGAAGAGGTTTTTGAGCGTTGCCGCCAGCCGCAGCTGGGTTCCCGGATACAGGAAGTCGTGTCCCACCATCAGAAACCCCAGGTCGGCAGGAAAGGTGAGATAGGGTGTCTCAAGGATGCTGTCCACCAGCTCCCCAAGGTCGGTGCGGCCGGCTACGATGGCATCAACGTCGCTGCCGTCAATCATCCTGTAGAGGGCCACGCCGGGACGCAGGGCCGCCCCCAGCGAGATGTCAACCTGCCTCCCTTCCACCACCCGCAGGCTGTAGGCCATCGGAATGGTGAGGTTCACCATGGCGAATCCCTCCGTTCCCAGGGGAAAGGGACTGCCCTGCACAAAGGCAGAGGCGGTGGCCATGAGCCCAATGCCCCAGCTGCGGCCCAGGTAGCCAAGGGAAATGTTTGGGGTGGCCCCCAGGCCGCTGGAGGTGACAAGGTCCTTGGCGTTCAGGAGGATTTGCCCAAGCTTGTTTTCCGCCTGGGGCACATCCTCAAGTATAGGAAGGAGGTACTGGGGCTTAAAATAAAGCTGGGTGGAAAGGCTTAAGATGAATCGGTCCCTGTGGTGATGCAGGGGCTGGGTAAATCCCGCCGGATTGTGGAGGAGCAGGTCCAGTCCCTCCGGCACGGCTGTCAAGGCTCCGCCCATACCCGTGTACCGCAGGGATGATGGCTCGGAAAACCTTACGACAGTCTCCTGCGCCGCAAGGGGAAGGGAGAGGAGGAGGGCAAGGGTCAGTAGGGCAGGTCGCATCTCAGCCTCCCCATGTTCTGATGGCCCTAGCCGTCCCCTGGGCAACCAGACTGTAGCCTGCGTTGGCGGCCAGGGCTTCGAAGATGTCCGCCATAAGCACCAACTCCAGCTTGTAGGCTTTGAGAATCTCTTCCAAGGGGGCTTCCAGCTGCCCTGCCAGCCCCTGGAACAGCCGGTCCACCAGCTGGCGTTCCGTCATGCCGCTGTCCACTAGCCGGTAGTAGGCCGCCGCCAGCCTTTCTGCAATCAGCACATAGTCATACAGGGCCTCCTCCACCACCTTTTCCGCTGCGACTATCAGTGCGCCGAGAATGCCAGCCAGGATGTAGGTCTGGAGGTCCCCGCCTGAGTACATCCCGTAGCGGGCGCTGTCCACTGCATCCTGATACAGGACGCTGATACGGTACAGGTTGTAGAAGGTGAGGCCCAGCTCCTGCAGGACCTCCTCTACAGTTCCGTCCAAAACCCTCCTGATGGAGGAGGTGTATGCGGAGAAGAGCCTTTCCAGGGAGATTCCCGAAAGGGAGAGGGCTGAGAGTGCCGGGTCGGTGAGGTTGTAGATTATGTCGTATACCAGCGGGTCCGTGTGGATGATGAGCTCCACGGCGGCCTTGGCGGATCGGGGCAGGATGAGGGAGAGCTCCCCCTCCTTCAGGACGGACTTTTCGGACTGCACCATGGAGCTGAGGGTGGCAAGGATCCGCTCCCGCTGGACAACCGTCAGGGTGCGGTAGAATGCGGCCGACTGCCTGTGCTCCTCCAGGGCCAGCAGCAGCCGCTCCCCGGTGTAGCCGGAGATTTTTTCGGTGTCAGGCACATCAAGGCCGGTGAAGATGCTGTGGGCGGGGCAGGAGGAGAGGAGCAGTACAAGGGAGAGCGACAGCCCGGCAATAGGCAGGACGAACAGTTGACCTCTAGGGAGCCCCCTCCATATCTTCATCGTGTACAGCCTCCCCGAAGGCGTCGCACTCGTCCCCGGCACGAATCCGGTCTGGCAGCGGCCCTCCGATTCTCACCCAGATGGCAGCCCCCTGGGGATGGCTTCCCGGCAGCTCCACGTGGATGAAGTTTTCCGTTACGGCATGGGTCAGCTGCTTCTGGCCGGTGCTATCACCGTCTCCATTCCGCCTGTCATGACGGTTGCGCTCAGTTATGGCGGAAACAAGCTTTCCCTTCCACAATGAAATATAGGCGCACTTGGATTGGATTGCAAACGAGGCAAGCCATCTCACCCGCTCTCCCGCCACCGACTGGGGAACCTGTCCCTTCATGGTGGCGGCGGGTGTTCCCGGTCTGGCCGAAAAGGGGAATGCGTGGATCCAGGCGAACTCACAGGCCTGACACATCCTCTTTGTCAGCTCAAAGTCCTCCTCCGTCTCACCGGGAAAGCCGGCGATAATGTCGCAGGCGATGAAGGGACGATCCTTGGCCTGCCGCAGCAGCTGGACCGCCCGGTACACCTGGATAGAGCGGTAGGGGCGGCGCATGAGACGGAGAATCCTGTCGCTGCCAGACTGGACGGAAAGGTGGAAGTAGGGCTGAACCCTGCGGTGGGCGATGACAGAGCAAAGCTCCTCGTCCACGCTCTCTGGGTAGAGGCTTGAGATGCGGATGCGGATGCGGGTGGTCTTATCCAGAATCTGGGACAGCAGCCCCGCAAGCTTCAGATGGGTTCCATTCCACTCGCCCCGGTACTGCGACAGGTTCACCCCGGTCAGCACCACCTCCTGCTGGCCTGCCGCCTCCAGCCGCTGGATTCGCTCCACCACGGAAGCGACGTCCAGGGAGACGGAGCTACCCCGTGCCAGGTGGATGCGGCAGTAGGTGCACTGGCAGTTGCAGCCGTCCTGAATCTTGACAGAGGATCGGGAATGGGTAAAGAAGGTATCGGTGGAAAGGCGGAACACGGGGCTGGTGGCAGGAGCCCCAGGGGATGGGGGCTCCACTGGAACAAAACCAGACAGGTCCTTTGTTGCGAATGCCTTGCCTGGAGCAAGCCTGCTGGAGGTTCCCTGCTCCTCCTGTCCAGGCTCCGGGTTCCGTCTCTTTATGTTGTCAGGAGCGGGCTGTTGCTCCGAAAGGCGGGCTACCAAGTCCGTCACAAAGCTGGTGAGGGCACGGCCGTCACCGTCCTCGCTCCAACCCGCCACCGCAAGGTATGACGAGAGCTCCTGGGGAATGTCCGCCAGCAGGTCCTTTCGGGATCCGGGCAGGACGCAGACCCGTGAATCCAGGGCGCGGATGGCCTCCACCTCCAGCTGGGCGTAGCAGCCTGTCACCAGCACGCAGGAGGATGGCATCTTTCGCAGCAAGAGCCGGATGAGGCGGCGGGCCTTCTGCTCGGCCTTGCCGGTGACAGTGCAGGTGTTCACCACGGAAATGACTGTGTTCCTAGGGGCTGGAGCCGCTGCCGTCAGGGACTCCATGTCCACGGCAAAGCCACAGTCGGCAAAGGACCGGGCAGCCGACTCGGACTCAATCTGGTTCAGCCTGCATCCGAAGGTCTCAAAATGAACGGCAAACTGTGGCACGCAGCCGTCCAAGCTAGAGATGGGCCTGGGCCCTGTCACGGCCACGGGCGGCGTCTGTCTGTCCGGCATTCAGCGACAGGGACTTATCATAGGCGGCCACGGCGGAACGGTAGCTTCCGGCCATCTCCCGGGCATAGCCCAAACGCATCCACCAGTAGTCCAGCAGCGGCTCCAGACGTACAGCCATGGTAAGCGAAATGTCGGCGTGCTGGTAGCGGCCCTGGCGGATGTAAATCTCGCCCATAAAGTAGTAGGCCGAGCCGATTCGGGCACCGTTAGTGGGGACGTAGGAGATGTACCGCTCGAAAAGCTCCAGGGCCTCCCGGTTCTTTCCCAAGTAGAACTTGGCCTCCCCAAGAATCTCCATCAGGCGGTGGTCGTAGGCGCTTATCCGCAGCCCTGCATTGGCCCACTGCTCGGCCTCTGCGTACTGGCGGTTCTTTACCAGGGCCCAGCACATGACGACGTAGGAGTCCAGGTTGTTGGGGTTCGCCACCAGCTCCTGCTGGCAGATGGCGATGGCCTGGGCATACTGGCCGTTGTAGTACAGCTGGAGAGCGTCGGCCCTCTGCTGGGCAAGGGCAGGCCCTGCGGCGAAAAGGCCCAGGAAGACAGCCAGGAGGAATCCTCGCAGGGCAAATTCATTCTTGTTTTTCATAGTTCTCCTCATCGAATCATGGTGCATTTTCCGGTAAACATACAGCCCGGCTCGAGGGCGACCTGAGCGGCGACAATGTCACCGTCCACGGAGCCGGATGCCGCCACAAAGACAAGACGCCTGGCGTCGATATTTCCCTTGACCCTTCCCCGGATGAGGACCCGGTCGGCAGTAATGTCGGCCGTCACAACGGCGTCGGTGTCCACCACCAGGTCGCTGGTAGCGTCGATATTACCGTTCATCCTGCCCTTGATCATAAAGGGCTCGGCGAATCTAATTTGACCGGTAAAGGAGATGTCGGAGGCAAGGACGGTGTCAAAGTCCTCCTCCTCCAGGTCAAGGAGTGAAATGTCTTTTGTCTCGAACATAGCCCCAACTCTAATGGGAATGGGTCTTTCCGTCAAGACGAAAAGCAAAATAATGCTTGCCTAAATCCGAAGATACGTCTATGCTAGAGGAATCCATTCCATAAATATTGAGAGGATTAGAACATGAATTTTGTCGAGGAAATGAAGAAGAAGGCCAGTGAGTATCAGAACAGCCTTGTACTTCCAGAGGGTGCCGAGGAGCGCACCGTCATCGCCGCCGCCGCAATTGTGGCCGAAAAGCTGGCCAAGGAGGTTATCCTTTTGGGCAAGGAGGCGGACATCAGGAAGACTGCCGAGAGCAAGGGAGTGAAGCTTGATGGAATCACCCTGATTGACCCAGCGTCATCCCCCTGGAACGAGGAGTTTGCCAAGGAGTACCACGAGCTGCGCAAGAGCAAGGGAATGACCCCTGAGCAGGCAGCAGAGGACATCAAGCACTTCCTGCGCTTTGGAGCCATGATGGTGCGCCTGGGCAAGGCCGACGCCATGATTGCCGGCGCATTGTCCTCCACCGCCGACGTGCTGCGTGCCGGCCTCACCATCATCGGAACGGCACCAGGCATGACCACCGCCTCCTCCTGCTTCGTGATGGATACCCACGATCCCAAGTGGGGCTCCAAGGGCCTGATGATCTTCTCCGACTGTGCCGTCATCCCCCAGCCCTCCGCCACCCAGCTGGCAGACATCGCCGTCTCTGCCGCCGACTCCTGCCGCCAGATGATTGGTGCTGAGCCGGTGGTTGCCATGATGTCCTTCTCCACCAAGGGCTCAGGCGGCAAGGACGAGAACGTGCTGCGGGTGCAGGAGGCCGTAAAGCTGGCCAAGGAGAAGGCTCCCAACCTGCTGCTGGACGGCGAGCTCCAGGCCGATGCCGCCCTGATTCCTGACGTCACCGAGAAGAAGGCCCCCGGCAGCCCCATCACCGGCAAGGTGAACACCCTCATCTTCCCCGACCTGGGAGCAGGAAACATCGGCTACAAGCTGGTGCAGCGGCTGGCCGGTGCCGATGCCTACGGCCCCTTCCTTCAGGGATTCGCCAAGCCCATCAGCGACCTTTCCCGTGGCTGCTCCGCCGACGACATCGTCGCCACCGCAGCCGTCACCCTGGTGCAGGCCGGCAAGAAATAAGGCTTCCGTCAGCTGAGAGTGCCAGTACGAAGGAATATGACAAACGCCACCCAGGTTTTCCTCGGTGGCGTTTTTTTGTGGAGTCTGGAACATGAAAAGCAAATGGGGCAATCCCCCCATTTCCTCTAAAATTCCTTTGATTCTGCGGACAAGGACAGCACATCGCCCCATCCTACTGGAAGAATTCCACTGCCGGAACAACATCCACAATCATCCCTTCATACGAAATCCTGTCCCTTTGGTTGAATGTCACGATGAGGGGATGCAGCTGGGGGAATTTCCTACAGGTTTCCACCAGCCCCCTCACCTCCCGTTCCCTGTTCTCACTGGTCAGCTCAAAGCACACCTGCAGGGTATTTTCGGGAACCGTGGATTCCCCCACAGAAAGTCGCACTCAAAGGCGGCCTCTGAATAATACCAGATGTTCCTTGTTTTCCGCCTCAACTCCAGAAAAACGATATTCTCAAAGAGTCTGCCCAAATCCTTGGAGGCAGAAAGGCCCACGCTTCGGGTCATCCCCGTATCGATGCTGTAGACCTTCTTCGGATTTACAGACTGAGCCTTTGCAGAATGATTGAATTTGGGAACAAGGAAGAAAAGATAGCTCTGCTCCAGAAATGAAAGATATTCAAGTATGGTGACGGTGGTTTTCAGTCCCAGCTGGGAGAAAAGCCTGGAACCGGTCACCAGGTTTCCGCAGTTGGAGGCCAAATACACGGCCAAAGTCTTTATGGAGCGAACGTCCTTTATTCCATGGCGAACCACAATATCCCGCATGAGGATGGCCTCAAAGAGACGCTTCAGGATTCCTGTCCTTTCGTAGAGCAGATACTCTGGAAATCCCCCCTTTTGAAGGTAGACCAGAAAGGACTCCGATGATTTCCCACAATCCTTCAGACAGCAGAATTCCTCAAAGTTGAAGGGAAACAGCTCATAGTCCAGATGGCGGCCAGTCAGCAGTGTTCCCAGCTCGCAGCTCAAAAGCGAGGCGTTGGAACCTGTTATTGTGACAAGATTCCCCCTCTCCAACTGGGCATTCACAAAGACTTCCCATCCCTCCACCACTTGGATCTCATCAAAATAAAGTTTCTTTTCACCGCCCCGCTCTTTCTGGAATTCCCTGATGGCTTCCTCCAGAATGGTGAAGTCTGCCGGGGAAAAATCATACAGGGCAGGCTCCTCAAAGTTCAGATAAAACCCATTCTCATGGGACGAGAACAAGTCCTTGCTGACGAGGGTACTCTTACCGCAGGACGGATGCCTGTAATTATCCGGGCAAACTGGGGCAGTACAGACTCCACCTGCACCGAGGAACGGAAAATGCTTGTTTTGCAATGCACTCAGTGATTTCCTTCCGTTGTCTTTCGGAAGTTTCCAGAATCAAGCCTTTGCTTATCATATAAATATAATAATTTACTACCACTGAATACAAGTATTGAATAATATTAAACACTTGTATTCAGCATGAATAAAAGGATTCATTCAATCATATTGAATACTTTCTGTCAAAAACCACCTACTCCAGTTCAGCCATAATCGCAAGCCCCGCAGAGCAGCCGATTCTACTGGCTCCAGCCTCCACCATGGCCAGCACATCCCTGGAGGTTCGGATTCCCCCTGCCGCCTTCACGCCGATGTCCGGCCCCACGGTCTTTCGCATCAGGGAGACTGCCTCCACCGTGGCACCGCCGTCACCAAAGCCCGTGGAGGTCTTCACGAAGTGGGCTCCGGCCCTCACCGCAGCCTGGCAGCAGGCCACAATCTCTGCGTCAGAGAGATAGCACACCTCAAGGATGACCTTCACCAGGGCATCCTTGCTGGCCTGAACCACGGCGGAAATGTCAGCCTCCACATCATCAAAGCGGCCCTCCTTGGCGGCCCCGATGTCAATCACCATGTCCACCTCGGAGGCACCCTGGGCTACCGTCCAGGCAGCCTCCGCCGCCTTAATCGGGGAGCTGGTGGCCCCCAGGGGAAAGCCCACCACCGTACAAACCGCCACCTCAGAACCAGCCAAAAGCCGGGCCGCCAGCGGCACATGGACCGGGTTCACGCAGACTGAGGCAAAGCCATGGCTCTTGGCCTCGGCACAAAGCCTCTCTATGTCCTCCCGACGGGCTACCGCCTTCAGAATCGTGTGGTCGATGAGGGCCGCCACTGCTGTCTTTTCCATACTACATCTCCTTGCTGAATTTGAATTTGAAGCTGTGGCCAGTCAAAAGAAACCGGCTATAGCCAAATTCACGAAAAATCACTATATTATACACCATGAAAGGAATTAAATCATCATGCAATCCCAAGGGAAGAGCCCGCAAGGGATTTTCCAGCTCCAGATCCGCCACCCTGCTGGCCCTCCTGATGCTGACCTGCATTGTTTTCGGAGGCTGTACCAAAAAGGCTGACACCACAGAAACCAGTGTCCCCCCAGCTGAATCCGACCAGCAGCTCTCCATTACCGCCAGCTTCTATCCATTGTACGTCATGCTCCTCAACATTACGGAAAACGTGCCTGGTCTAAGCCTGAACCTGATGGCCCCTGCGGACACCGGCTGCCTCCACCACTACCACCTGTCACCGGCAGACATGGAGCTGCTGCAGGACACAGACATCATGGTGGTGAACGGCGCCCACATGGAGGAATTCATGGACAAGGTGCTGGAGACCCTGGACCAGAATGCCATCGTCACCGCCACAGGAGACTGGCCCCTGGTGGATGACAATCCCCACGTTTGGGTCTCCCCCGCTGGCGCCATCCATCAGGTCCAGCAGATTGCCGACGGACTGGCACGGCTTGACCCCGCCAACAGCCAGCGCTACCAGCAGAACGCCGCCGCCTACACCGCCAAGCTCCAGACCCTGCTGGACAAGATGCACCACCAGCTTGATCCCCTCGCCGGTGCCTCCATGATCACCTTCCACGAGGCATTCCCCTACTTCGCCGCCGAGTTCAACCTGGACCTGGCGGGCAGCATCCAGCGGGAGCCCGACAGCGAGCCCACCGCCAAGGAGCTGGTGGAGACCATCGCCCTCATCCGGCAGGTCCAGTCCCAGCAGGGACAGGTAGCCCTCTTCGCCGAGGTAGACTTTGCCTCCTCTGCCGCGGAGGTCATCGCCGCAGAGACGGGACTCACGGTCCACCAGCTGGACCCTGCTGTCACAGGCATCATCCACAAGGATGCCTATCTTAATGCTATGGAAAGAAATGCCATCATCCTTCAGCAGGCCCTGGAAAACTGACGGACAGCAACAGGATGTTTCACTTAAGGTGATTTTAAATCTTGTCCTTTGTTGTTTTTTGTGGTATAGTAAGGGTATACTACATAACAAGAGGTGTGAAAATGGCATACAAGATTGATGCTAGTGGATGTGTAAACTGCGGAGCCTGCGAGCCGGAGTGCCCGGTAAGTGCAATCAGCGAAGGTGACGGCGTGCGTGTCATCGACGCCTCAGCTTGCATTGACTGCGGAGCCTGTGTTGGTGTTTGTCCCACAGACGTAATCAGCCCGGAATAAGCTTCCGCCAGTTTTGTCCAATCAGGTTCAGCGGGATTGTCAAGCCTTCCTGCTGAACCTATTTTCTTGAAAAGTGAGACCATGATACAGAAAATTGTAGCTGGTAGCGGGCGATTTCCTGCTTTCCCTGCGAGATGCCTGCCTTTAAAACGGAAAAAGGGGAGAGGCGGCCAATGGCAAGTGCAGGCATGTTTTCTTCTTCTGTCTTTCCTCGTAAGCGGAGGGGTATCGCCCCCCCTGGCCCAGGATGCAGGGGCTGTTCAGCCCGCAGGCCACATCATAGACAGCTCCTCCCTCCAGACCATACCGGACTTCAAGGCTAGTGTCCGGGGAGAGCCGGGACAAGGGTACGTCCTTCTTCCCTTCGGCCGGTACATGCAGGACCTTGAAGCCAACAATAAAAGCATCAATGCGGGGAAGGATTTTACCGTAGGATTTTATCTTTATACAGTACAAGAGGATGACAAAACCCTGCCGGTAAAGGACCTGGTAAGCCTGGCTGCTAGGCTCTCCATCCCCTACGAGGAGATAGCCCTCCTGAACAATCTGACGCCAAACGATGAGCTGGTGGGGCAGACGCTGGTGATTCCCAACGCTCCGGGCCTCTTCGTCCCCCTCAATCCCAAGGGGGCCCTCGACACCCTGGTGAAAAAGCGGCTGTACGACCCGAACGGAGGAAACATCTACACCATCGACGGGGAGCCGTTCCAGTACCACCCCACGGAGCGCATCACCCCCACGGAACGCGCCTTTTTCCTGGACACGAACCTGCGGATGCCCCTGGACAACAGTGTCCTCACCTCCGACTTCGGCAAGCGGGTGAGTCCCATAACCGGTCGGGAGCATTTGCACCAGGGAATCGACCTGGCGGCGCCGACGGGAACAAAGGTCTACGCCTGTCAAGCGGGCACCGTCTCCGTCGCCACCTACGACAATATTTTTGGCAATTACATCATCCTCCAGCATGCAGACAGCGTCCAGAGTGTGTACGCCCACCTTTCCGCCATTGAGGTGAAGGCGGGAGAGTCCGTCCTGAAGGGCAGCATCATCGGCAGGGTCGGCAGCACCGGAGCCTCCACCGGCCCGCACCTGCACTTTGAGATTCGGAAGAACGGCAGGAGCCAGGACCCCAAGGACTTGCTGCCGGCGATTTGAGGTTGGAATGAAAAGAAGGACTAGATATGGACTGACAATTCTTCTTCTCACCATCTTGGCAGCGGGGGGCCACGGGGAAACCTTCCGAATCCACAAGACCATCCTGGTGGAAATGCCGGAAACCGGAAGCATTACGGTGCGGGCGGGGATAAACGACGCCCTCGCCATCACCCTGCCGGGAGACACCACCTTCCTGCAGGGCATAGAGCTTGACATACGGATTCCCGATGTACTTTCCCGCTACTATGGCTCGGTGGCGTATTCCCTGTACACCAACCTCACCCCCATGCCCACAGCCGACACAATCAACTATACCGGTACCAGGGAGATGATTGACACCATCCCCGGCCGCCTCAGCCTGAACCTCATCCTTCCCCTGACGGAGCCGAACACCATACGGAAGGACCCCTACAGCATTGTCCTGCCCACCGTGTACAACCTCAACTCCTCCGTGGTGTTCTTCCGCTTCCAGCTGGTTATGAAGGGCATTCCCGAGGACTACGAGTGGGAGACATTTGCGGTGACGGTAAAGCCCGTGCACATAGACAAGGGGAGGATGACACTCAGGGTGCAGTATCCCATGGACGAGGACGGGGAGGTGCTGGAGCGCCCCTACACGGTTTTCATAGACGAGAATCTGGTGCTTCTGGAAGACCAGACGCTTATCCTTGACTCCGGCTCCCACCATCTATCCATTGTCTCGGACCACTACCGCAACGAGACAAGAACCTTTACGGTGGAGGCGGCAAAAACCACCGAGCTCAACATCCCCCTGCGGGACATCGCTCCGACACTCCAGCTTGTAGCTCCGGCCAACACCATCGTATTTCTCGACGGAAAGGAGATTCCCTATACAAGGGAGCCCATTGTCATCTCTCCGGGAGACCATACGATACGCTTTGTCGTGGGGGACTACGAGACGATAAAGACCATCCAGGCGGTGAACGGAAGGTCTTATGTCATAAACCTTTCGCTGGATGTGGATGTCACGGAAACACTTTGATTTTTCCCTAAAGATTTTTGACATTAAGCCCGATAATAAAGTATCGGGTGCACAAATCCCCTCCCACCCATTGTGCATCCGGTTGCCTGATGGCATGGCCGGCGTAAAGCCGGCCTTTTTTTGCTCCATACCCTGCATGTGGAAGGAGCCGGAACCTGCCCAAAATCCGGCTAGGTCAGATAATCCAGGGAACTCTGCAGCAGGCCCAGGAACCGAGCCCGCAGCAGGGGTAGGTCCACGGCTTCAGCACTGACGGCGCACACATCCCTCTGCCGGTCAAAATACTCCCCGGCAGCCCCAATCACATCTGCGATCTCCTTCGGCGACAGTGGCAGCTTGGTTCCAATCAGCCTGTCCTCCAGCTCCCGGCTGCGCAGGCACAGGGCCCCGCAAAAGGCTATCCTCAGACTCACGAGGGTTTCCTTCTGTATGCCCGCCAGAAAGGCGTAGGAGGCGCAGTTCCCGTCCCACCACAGGGAGCGCCCCACGCGACGGAACAGGGACACATCCCAGTCCTCCAGCGGTATCCTCACCTTTGTGAGGATGCTGGCCCTCGGCACAGCGGTGAACTGCCCCATGGGAATGGAAATCACATCGGAACTCGTCCTGAACTCAAGGAGGGAATCCAAGGCCAGCAGGGGGGCGAAAAGCGTACCCCGAACCTGCTCCATGCAGAGGTTCCCCCCCAAGGTCGCCATATTCCTGATGATGGGGGTTGCCACGGAATGCAGCGCCTGGTACAGGACCGGCGGGATGTGCCGCTCCCCCAGCCCCATGATGGCCGAAAGGGTGAGGCCGGCTCCCAGCTCCAGGTACCGCTCCCGTTTCTCTATGTGCGTGAGGTCGGCGATATTCCGGGTAATCAGCGCAATCCTCGGCAGGTCCTTGAGAAAGGTGCATCCGCCGCAAACCCTCAGATTGGAACGGTTCTTCAGCTGGTACAGCACGTTGTCCAGGCTGGTGCCAAAGTACACATCCTTCCTGTCCTCCATTCCGTTCATCATCTTCCCCTCCTCCGACCTTGGGCCGACTGGAAGGCCGCCACCGCATACATGACTCCCTGCACCAGGCTGTCCCGCTCCGTGCAGGGGCAGCCAAGATGCCGCACCGTGTCGCAAACCTGTTGGCGGGATGGCCTCCCCCAGGACGAAATCAGGTTGTAGGTGGCAAGAATCTTTCCCGCATTGCAATAGCCGCAGAGCCGTATTCCCGCCTTCGAAAAGGAGTCCATGATGAGTGCGTACTCAGGTCTTTTCGAGAAGTGCTCCAAGGTGACGATGGTGGCATCCCGAACGACGGCCAGCGGAATGATGCAGGAGGCTACCGCCCTGTCGTCGAGCAGGACCGTGCACGAGCCGCAGTGCCCCTGGGAGCAGCCGCACTTTGCAGAGAGCTGGCCATTCTTCCGAAGCACGTGCAGGAGGCTCACCGCTGGATCCTCATCCAAAACCGTAAGCACCTCGTTCAGCATGACAGGAATTTTCATTCTGAGTCCTCCTCTGGCATGGGCATCGGGCAGACCTCCTGGGGACAGAGGGCCCGGTATACATAGCCGCCCTCCAGGGGAATGCTCGAAACAGACGTATTGTACGCCTGGGAAATGGCAGCGGCAAGGGCACCGGGAAGCAGGGAATGCACCAGCCCGCCTATCTGCTTCGGCCCCTTGCCGGCGGAAAGGATGTCCACACAAATGGAGTCCGGCTCAAACTCCTCCAGAAAGACAAAGTCCCGAAGGCTTTCCCGCACCGCCGTCTTGATAGTCGAGGTGGCCCGGTCCACGGAAAGGATTTCGCCCCCCTCCACCGCAACCCACACACCACGGATGATGGTGGTGTATGTGTAGGGATCCAGCTCCACCTCCACCACCGCGGCGCCAGTGGCGGTAGACAGGAAGGGTTCCCCTGAAAAGGCCTCCTGACTCCACTGCCTCCTCTGGGTATTGGTCAGCCCCCGCATCACCCGGATGGGAAGCGCCTGCTGGAAGCGCTTCCTCTGGATTGCAGAGCAGCACTTCCTGAGCAGCTGTATCATAACGCCGATGCTGCCAAAAAAGCCGGCAGGATGCAGGGGTTCAAAGCCCCCGGTAAAGTCGCTGTCAATGCGGACGCTTGCCTCGTCCACCTCCAGCCCTTGGGACACAATCCTCGTCCAGATGGCCCCCACAGCAGGAGAGGGAGGATGGGAATGGATGACCACCGTTCCGTCCTTCTGCAGGACAAGCTCCATCCGCAGGTCGGCGGCGCAGCGGTCCGCCCCAAGGAAGCCGCTGCCCTCGAAGGCACATGAAACGCCGACTCCCCGCAGGGGTGGCACGGCGCTCAGGGGCCGCTCCCTGGTGTCATCCCCGCAGAGTCTGTAGGACCAGAATTTCCTCTGGAAGCCGCTCCGCTCCACAACGGAGGAGAGCGCCCGCTCCAAATGGGCAAAATCGAACTTGAAGGGGATATTGGAATCCCTCCGGAGGTTCAGCAGGCGGACATGGTGGGGCATTCTCCCCACCTGCCGGGCAATCTCGTGCAGATGGGACTCAAGCGCAAAGAAGATCTGGCTGTCCATCCCTTGCGGGGACAGGGAGCCGGGAGGTTTTTGGGAGCGCACGGCATAGGCCTCTATCTTGAAAACAGAAGGGCTGTACACTCCCAAGGAGGCCACGACCATCCTGTCTATAACCTCATCCACAAAGGGATTGCAGATGCCAGCATCCACAACGATGAAGGCTATCATGGCAAGAATCTTGCCGTCGGGAGCCACCGAGCTGCGGTAGTTCACCACAACAGGAGCCGGACGCTCGTAGTACCGTTCCTGCTCCTCCCGATCCAGGAGCAGCTTCACCGGCTTGCCGCACCGGAAGGCCGCCACCGCCACCTGAGCGGACAGGATGGCTGAGTACCACTGGGAGCTGCCGTCCCGTCCCCCTCCGGCCACAAGTGTCTTGCGGATTTCCACCCGCTGCGAAGGAATGCCAAGGCCCTCCGCAATGAAGCGACGCACCTGGCCGAACCATTGTACCGGCGCATAGAGGACGAGGCTCTCTCCCTTGTAGAGGGCAAGCCCCCCAGCTGCCTCTCCGCAATGGACCGGACAGCAGTTGCTGGAATACCTTCCCTCCACCTGGATGTCCCCCTCGGCAAAGAGCAGCTCGGCATCCTCAGCATCCCCGCCTCCCGCTATGGTCCTGCTGGCAAGGATATTCTGATCCGCCTCCGCATCCGGGGAAAGGCCACCCTCCTCCATCCTGTGAAAGCGGATGACAACCCCCCCGGCCAGCCGGCGCAGCAGCAGCGGGTCGGGTCCCACCAGCATACCCACCGGCTCCCCCTGGTACGAAACCTCCTCCTCCGCAAAGATCGGGATGAGGGTTCCCCGCAGGGAGACGGTTTTCTTTCCGGGAATGTCCCTTGCCGTGTACAGGAAATAGCCATCCGGCAGCTGGGGATGGGCAACGGAGCGTATCCTGCCGGTGGAGATGGGGCTTCGGATCAAGACGGCATGGACCATCCCCTCCGGCTGAAGGTCGGAGAAAAAGGAGGATGCATAGTCTGCCAGCTGCCCTGCGGCTATCCCCCGTCGTCTAGTTGCCATAATGTGCCACTCCTATCCCGATGACGGCATCTATCACCCGCTGGACCATATCCTCACTCATGCCGGGCCAGAAGGGCAGCGAGATGCTGGTCTCGAACCGTTCCTGGGCCTGGGGAAAGTCGGCGGCATCCAGCTGGAAGGCACGCTTCAGGTAGCCCAGGCGGAAATGGGGGATGAAGTGCATGGAGACTCCCAGCCCCGCCTCCTGCAGCTTGCGGGAAAACTCATTCCTGGTGATGGCAAGCCTTTCGGGAACAATCCGCAGGATGTACAGGTGCCAGGCATTGCCATCTCCGTCGGGAGGCAGCTGGAGAAAGTCATAGAGGGAAAATGCCTCGTTGTACCGGCGGGCAATCTCCTTGCGCTGCCGGAGCAAGAGGTCGGCCTTCCGCAGCTGGACCCGTCCCAAGGCAGCCAGCAGGTCCGGCAGATTGAACTTGTAGCCGGGAGCCACCACATCGTACTCCCAGGAGGCCCGGTCAGAGGTGTAGCGGCTCCACACCGGCCGGTCTATGCCATGCATCCGCATGGTGGCCATAAGCTTGGCATACTCAGGATTCCTGGTACAGACCATGCCGCCCTCCGCCGTGGTGATGGTCTTGGTGGCATAGAAGGAGTAGACCCCTATGTCTCCCAGGGTGCCGGCAAAGCCAGCCGATGTCCTGGCGGGAAAGGCGTGGGCGGCATCCTCCACCACCGGCACACCGTACCTGGCGGCGATGGCGCAGATCTCATCCATATTACAGGGAAGGCCCGCAATATGGACAGGCACCACCGCCCGAATGTCCTTGTGCAGGGCAAGCTGCCGCTCCACCTGGGCAGGGTCGATGTTGTAGCTGCTTGGTTCCACGTCGGCGTAGACCACCCCACCTCCCAGATGGCAGGCGGCAGTGGCGGTGGAAACG
>CALEFI010000111.1 GCA_937876905.1 uncultured Treponema sp. | reverse complement strand
CGGGCTCAGAACTCTCAATATGTCCATTATTGCTCCGGTCCCGGCCTTTGTCAATCGATTGGGGAGGGGGAGTTCTTGACATGATACTCCAAATCCAAGGAAAATAATCTGATCAACCACCAGACAGAAGTCACCTTATAAGGTGGCTCTCCGCAGCCCCATCATAGCCTCCTTCTTCCTGTCCAGGTAGCCGGAGTCCTCAAGGTACTTTCGGCGGGTCATCACCAGCTCGATGAGCTCCTGGTACATGCGGAAGTCAACCTCCAGTGCCAGGGGGAAGATAAAGAACTCGGTCTCGTCGCAGTAGCGCTCGATGAATGAGGGATTGGTGACAAAGCCCATGGAAATCATGTTGCTGATGCGGTCGGCGCATTTGAGGGTCTTTGCCCTCATGCTGCCGTGCTCGATAATGCCCCGCAGGAATTCGCTCTTGGTCTGGCCCTCCTTCTTGGAGACCTCCAGCACCAGATCGTAAACAAGGCCGGACTCGGAGTCAATCTCTAGAATCAGGTTGCGGTTGAAGTCGGGGATGTCCTCGATGACATCATGGATGACGGCAGCCTTCAGCAAAACGCTGTCGATGTAGCCATAGTCAATCAGGATGCTCATGGTGTCCAGCTGGTGGCGGAACATATTGCCCCCGGAATGGCGGCGCTTGCCGATGAGGGCGGTGGCTATCTGCATGTAGGGTGCAAGATAGATTCCCTTGAGCTGAAGCATTTCCTGGTCTTTCATCTGCATACTGAACTCCTTCCACTATTCCGGCCGTGGCAACCCTATCTAAATCATTATAAACTATCGATATATGAACGAAGCTTTTCGATTCGTCGCCGAGTGTTCTCCAGCTTTTCCCGTTCCGCCTCAACCACCTGGGCCGGGGCGTTCTGGGCGAATTTGCCAGAGAGCTTGGCACTTACCTTATCGGCAAAGGCCTGCTCACTTGCAAGTTCTTTCTTAAAGCGGGCCAAAAGCTGGTCCAGCTTGATGCTGCCCTCCACCAGCAGGAAGACCTCAAAGCCCTCCCCCACCGCACCGATGGCCCGCTGGGGCTTGGCCTCGGTAAAGTCGATGGCGGCTACACCTGCAAGAAGCTGAATCAAGTCGGCCTTTTCCCGGCACAGCTGGGCGGGACTGTCGGAGGCAAGCTGCAAGGCGATGTTCAATCTTGCATCGGGGGAGAGGCCGCACTCGGCACGGAGGGCACGCACGGAACGAATCACCTCCTGCAGCACCTGGAAGCGGCGGGCAACAGTCTCGTTCTTTCGCTCCTCACTCGGAGCAGGATAGGGGCCAGCCATCAGCATTCCAGTGTAGAGAGAATCCGTAATGATGGCAAGCTTTTCTCCACCAAGATTTTTCATGGCGGCCTTTCTGTTTTCCACCAGCTGGGCCACCGGCAGCTTGCTGTAAATCTCCTCGGTGACGAAGGGCAGATAGGGATGGAGCAAACGCAGGCTTTCCTCCAGCACATTCAACAGCACAGAGACCGCCCGATTCTTTTCGGCAGCATCACCGTGGCGGAAGGAAAGCTTGGTGGCCTCCACGTACCAGTCGCAGAAGTCGTTCCAAAAGAACTCGTAGAGTGACTGGGCACCGTCGTTGTAGCGGTAGCCCTCCAGTGCTGAGCGGGCGTTGCGGGCGGCTAGGTCAAGGCGGCCGTAAATCCACTTGTCCAGCTCCGTCAAGTCATTTTGGGTAATGGGAAGCAGCTCCCGTCCCTCCAGATTGCCCAGGATGTAGCGGCTGGCGTTCCAAATCTTGTTGGCAAAGCGGCTTCCCAGCTTGAAGCTCTCCTTGTCCACCAGCACGTCCTGTCCCTGGGCGCACATAAAGCCCAGGGTAAATTTCAGCGCGTCGGAGCCGAACTCCTCAATCAGCTCCAGGGGGTCAAGGCCGTTGCCAAGGCTCTTGCTCATCTTGCGGCCCTGCTTGTCCCGCACCAGCCCGTGGATGTAGATGTCACGGAAGGGAGCCTTGCCGGTGAACTCAAGGCCGGCCATAATCATGCGGCTCACCCAGAAAAAGATGATGTCGTAGGCAGTGACCAAGGCTGTGGTGGGATAGAAGGTGGACAGGTCGGCAGTCTTGTCCGGCCAGCCCAGGGTGCTGAAGGGCCACAGCCAGGCAGAAAACCAGGTGTCCAGCACGTCCGGGTCCTGCTCCAGCCTTTCTGCGGAGGCACCGCACTTGGGGCAAGAGTCGGGGTCGGTGCGGGAGACAATCATCTCGTTGCAGTCAGCGCAGTACCACACGGGGATACGGTGGCCCCACCACAGCTGGCGGCTGATGCACCAGTCACGGATGCTCTCCATCCAGCGAGCATAGGTGTTTTCCCACTTGCGGGGATAGAAGACAATCTCGCCATTTTTCCAGGCAGCCAACGCCTTGTCTGCCAGCGGGCGCATCTTTACAAACCACTGGTCGCTGAGGTAGGGCTCCACCACGGTATTGCAGCGGTAGCAGTGCCCCACGGCGTGGTTGATCTTCTCCTCCTCCTTGAACAGCCCTGCAGCCTCCAGGTCTGCAATCACCACCTTGCGGGCTTCCTTGCAGCTCATGCCACGGTACTGCTCAGGGCAGTTGTCGTTCAGGCTGCCGTCGGGATTCAGGATGTTGATGATTTCCAGATTATGACGCTTGGCCACCTCCCAGTCGTTGGGGTCGTGGGCGGGGGTAATCTTTACCACGCCAGTTCCAAAGGCCCGGTCAACGTAGGTGTCCGCCACCACGGGGATGCTACGACCGGTGAGGGGCAGGATGACCCGTTTGCCGATGAGCTCCTGGTAGCGGGGATCCTCCGGGTGGACTGCCACGGCAGTGTCTCCCAAAAGGGTTTCCGGACGGGTGGTGGCTATCTCGATGCGGCTGCCACCGGGAAAGACACTGCCGTCCTCCAGAGTGACGGCAGGAATGGAGGCTCCGCCCTCAATCTCGTAGTAGATGTGGTACATTGCACCGGCAGTGTCGTTGTGCTCCACCTCGTCGTCGGCCAGGGCGGTGCCGCAGGAGGTGCACCAGTTCACCAGGTAGTTGCCCCGGTAGATGAGCCCCCGCTCGTAGAGGGTGACAAAGACCTCCCGCACCGCCTTGGAAAGCCCCTCGTCCAGAGTAAAGCGCTCCCGGCTCCAGTCCACGCTGTTGCCCAATTTTCGCTGCTGGCGGGTGATGATTTCGTGGTGCTCCCGCTTTACCTCCCAGGTGCGCTCAAGGAACTGCTCCCGCCCCAAATCCCTGCGGGAAAGTCCCTGGGCCTTCAGGCGGCGCTCCACCACATTCTGGGTGGCGATTCCGGCATGGTCGGTTCCGGGAACCCACAGCACATTGTCCCCCCTCATACGGTGGTAGCGAACCACAATGTCCTGCAGGGTATTGTTGAGGCCATGACCCATGTGGAGGACACCGGTGACGTTCGGCGGGGGAATCACCACGGTAAAGGGCTCGTCCCTGCCCTCCCCACAGCCGCAAGCGCAGCCGTGGACCGGGGAGTCCGGGTCGCTTTTCGGCTTGAAATAGCCCCCCTCCTTCCACTGAGCGTAAATTCTATCCTCAAAGTCCTTGGGATTATATGCCTTTTCCAGTTCAATACCCTTCATATACCTGCTCCAGTCAAATAAAGTCGCCTCGTAAAAAACGGCGCAAACCATCCATTCCTGCGTGGAAAATCCCTGTCAGTATAGCGAATTCAAGTGATTTAGGAAATAGGATAGAAGTTAGGAAGGAGAGGTGGGGAAGGAAGTACAGAACGAACATCAGAGACATCAGACACTCATAAGATGTCCTAGCTTCCGTACCCTACCCCGCCTGCAAGCGACGCTCCACGCCGTCAATCACCTCGTCGGGAGTGGAGGCACCAGCACTCAGCCCAACCCGCTCCAGTTGAAAGAACTCCGGGGGAATTTCGTCGGCAGTCTCAATCAAGGCGGCCTTGTCAAAATAACGCTGGGCAGAGGTCAAAAGACGCTGGGTATTGGCCGAATTCTTGCCACCGATGATGAGGACTCCGTCTACCCTTCCCTGTAAGTCGGCCAGGGCCTCCTGCCGCTCCGTAGTTGCAGGACAGATGGTATCAAAGACCTCCAGGCCCGCAATAGCTGGAGAAAGCACCTCCGCAATGGCATCATATTCCGATTGGCTGATGGTAGTCTGGCTGATGAGGATGGCCCTTTGCGGCAGGGGCTCATCTCCTGACTGCACCCTGGCTACAAAATCCTCTGCATCACCACGATTTCCCACCAGCACGCAACGGCTGTCTCCCGTGGCGGCAGCTTCAGCACAGCCTGCAATGCCCGTTACCTCGCCGTGGTTCTTGTCCCCAGCGATAATCACCGTGTAGCCTCTAGAAGCAAAATCTGCCACCCGCTTTTGGCTCAGCATCACCCTGGGGCAGGTTGCGTCCACCACGGCCTTGCTACGTCCAGTAACGTCAGCCTTCACCGCCGGTGTCACTCCATGAGCACGAATCACCACCACATCCTCCCCGCCAATCTGGGAAAAGTCATCGTCCTTGAGAATCTGCACTCCCTCCGAAGCCAGCATATCCAAGGCCGTCTTGTTGTGAATCAATGGACCGAGCGTCCAGACCCGTCCGCCTGCCTTGTGCGCAGCGGCCTTGTGTGCGCCCTCCATTGCCCTGCGGACTCCCATACAATATCCCAGCACCTTAGCTCGAACAACCTCCGGCACCTTCCTTACATTCATTTCAGCATTCATAGCCCGATTATACAAAAAAAAACCGTCTCTGTCATGCAGAAACGGTTTTGTCACAGCGGCTACACCTGCCCGCCAGTGGGGAACGCCACGATGTTCCCCTTTTGTTTAGGCAAGTCCTTCACCTCGTCATCGGGCTTCCAGTTCCGCCGTGTCCGGGACAGGATAGCGCTGGTAATCAAGATGGTAGAGTAGGCACTGGAGATGATGCCTACAATCAGCGCCAAGGCAAAGTCATGAATACTGCCGGTGGTAAAGACACACAGGGCGGTCACTGCCAGCAGGGTGGTGACGGTGGTAATCATGGTGCGGCCAAAGCAATCCGACTGGGACTTGTCCACAATGTCCATAAAATCCTTCGTATTCATCAGGCGAGCATTCTCACGGATGCGGTCTAGCACCACGACGGTATCGTTGATGCCGTAGCCGATGATGGTCAGGATGGCTGCCAGTGTCACGGTATTGAACTCCATCTGAATCCAGGCGATGAAGGAGATAATCACCAGAGCATCATGGGTGATGGCGATGACGGATGCCAGCGCAAAGTCCCATTTGAAGCGGATAGTGGCATAAATCCAAATCAGCACCAAGGCGGCAAGCACCAGCAGCACAGACTGCCATACCAGCGAGCCGGAGAACTGTGCTCCGATAAAGTCGGTCCTGATGATGGCCACATTGTCGGCACCAAAGGCATCCGACAGGGCGGTGATAATTGACTGCTGCAGGTCCATGCTGGTTCTGCCGTCGCCACTGTCTCCCACACGAATCTGGAACACCTCGTCCGCACCGGAGCCAGCCAGCTTTACCGACACATCGGCAAGATCAGCCAAGGCGGTACGTACCCCCTCAACATCGGTCAGCTGCCCCTCGCCATTGTAGTACAGGCTGTAAGGAGCGGCAGAGAGAACGGAGGCCGCTGCAGAATTGGCAAACAAGCCCTCGGCAGGGGTGTCGGCACTCAAGGACTGGGCGGAAACTCCCGGCACCTGAGACATGGCGGCAGCCATCTCTCCCACTGTGGCATACTCGGCAAAGGGATAGACACGGGTTTCGTTGTCAGCACCCACACCGCTCACCACCAGCGTTACGTCCCAAGGATTGATTTCCACCGTCACAGAGGCAGCACCCTCGTAGGTCAACTCCATCACGGGATTTACCAGCCGGACATCAACCACAAGACCGGGCTTAAAGTCGATTCCAAAGTTGATTCCCTTGGTCAACAGGGGAACCAGCCCGCTCAAGATGACCACCGCACTGAAAATCACTGCCGGAATAATATACTTGCTAAACGGAAATACCCTTTTCATCACTTGACCCTCCAGCCAATGCTTATTCCCTGCTTCTTCATCACGTCAGTGCCCACATCGAACATCAGCCGAGAAACCACCAGGGCAGTAAAGACCGAGGACACAACACCGATGGAAAGGCTGACGGCGAAGCCCTGGATGGGGCCGGTTCCCAGCTGGGACAGGAACATGGCCGCAATAAAGGTGGTGATGTTAGAGTCCATGATGGCCCAGAAGGCGTTGCTGAATCCAGCCGTAATGGAGGCAGCCCGGCTCTTGCCCAGCAGTCGCTCCTCCTTGATGCGCTCAAAGATGATGACGTTGGCATCCACTGCCATGCCGATGGTCAAAATCATACCGGCAACGCTGGGCAGGGTCAGCGTCAGATTGAAGGCAGACAGCACACTGAACATGATGTACAGGTTCAGCACCTGGGCTACCACCGCATTGATTCCGGCACCCTTGTACCACAGCAGCATGAAGACCATCACGGAAAGCAGGCCGTACAGCAGGGCGTTCACTCCCTGGCTAATGGCCTGGTCTCCCAAGGAGGCACCGACAACCTGCTGGCTTTCCACCTCCAACGGCACGCTGAGCCATGCAGTCTGCAGCACCTTGCGGATGTTCTCCACCTCGTCAATACCAAAGCCGGAGAGGGCTACCTGCCCACCAGTAATTGGCTCGTCGATGCGGGCATAGGACTTGATTTTGTCGTCGGAGACGATGGCAAGGCTCTCGTTCTCATTGGCAGTGGTAAAGTCGCCAAAGATGAGGGTTCCCTCGCCGTCCAGCACAAAATTCACCTGGGGACGGCCCGTGTAGTCGGAGCCTACCTCGGCGGACTTGATATGCTTTCCATCCAGGGCAATTTCCTTCTTCACCACAAGATAGCCAACACGCTCGTCCAAGCCGTATTCGTCCTTCTCATACAATCCCATTACCTCGCAGTCAGCAGGGATGATACCAGGATTGATGAGCTCACCGGCGGCGTTGAAGGTACTGGCAGGATTGGCGTTGTAGTAGGCTAAAAAACTGTTGGTGGCCGCAGTGTCCACCAGGCGGAAATTCAGGATTCCCTTTCCCATGATGATGGAGTTGATGCGGTCAGTTTCGGCGGCACCGGGCATCTCAATGTAAATACGGTCCTCCCCCTGCCGTCGAATCACCGGCTCGCTGAGACCAAAGCGGTCGATGCGACTGGTGAGGGTCTCCATGGCCTGGGCCATGGCCTCCTCCCGAAACAGGGCGGGGTCGGTGACAGCATCTCCAGCCTGGGCCAAGGCAGCATCTAGGTCAGCCTTGACAATGACACTCATTCCGCCGGATAGGTCCAGCCCCAGCTTCACTGAGTTGTTGTACAGCCGCTTAGCCTTGAGAATCTCCTCACGATACCTGCCCTCCACGGCCGCCAACAGGGCCGCCTCGGTGGGATAGCTTTCCAAGGCAGAGCGCACCGTCATGGGGGAGGGAACCTGCTCATCAAGGTCCTTGTAGTTCTTGGCGGCGGCCTTTTCCAGCCACTGGAACTCCGCCGGTAACGGATTGGTCGGGCTTGTCCTGGCCAGGGCTTTAAGCTCGTTCACATCATAACTGGCCTGCACGTTCGAATAGTCCTTAATTTTTTCCAAAGAGCCCAAGGCCAAGCTCTGCAACTCCTTGGGGGTTCGCAGGTACCAGCTGATGGATGGCCACAAGAAGGCAAAGCACAGGCCGAGTACAGCAAGAATAAGAAGAAAACGACTTCTTTTGTTCATGGATTTACTTTTCCTCTGTGGAGGTTGCCTCAGCCTCCCCAACGGCAGGCTTTTCCTCAACCTTCTCCGACTTCTTTTCATCCTTGGACGGCTTGGCATCCTTTTCCGCCTTGTCGGTCACGACTGAAGCGATGGCCGCACGGGAGAATTCAATCTTTGTGTTGTCATCAACCTTTACGATGACCGTCTTTTCCTTTGTGGAAGAAATAACACCGTGAATTCCACCAACGGTAACTATCTTGTCGCCCTTCTTGAGAGCGGCCAACATCTTTTCTGTTTCCTTCTGTTTTTTGTTTTGCGGCCTGATGATAAAAAAGTAGAAGATAAGGATAATCAGACCGAAGGGTAGCACAGACATGAGCATGGAGCTGGATCCGCCCGCAGCCTGTAGGAGAGAAATATAAGACATATAATTCACCTCATAATATAGAAATTAAGTCTGACCAGAATACCACAGCGCAAAACCTGCGTCAAGACGGCCAGAATGCGCCTCATCCCATCCTTTACACGTCAATGCAGAACATGATATATTTTATTTCATAAAATCAACACGAGCGGAAACGCCCTGGCACAGCCCGTTGCCGGCCCAGGCAGCCGCAGTTTAGGAGGAGACTATGGCTTTCAATCTGGAGATGTACCCCATCTCCTATATGGCACGATACAATCCGCAGACCCAAAGCTGGCAGGAGGAATGGATTGAGTCCGACACCATCCCCTACAAGGAGCTTCTCTCCATGAGTGAGGAGGAACGACAGAGGATTTATGCCCGCCGCAACCAGCTGGGAATTCCCGCCGTAACCTACACCAGCCAATATGGTTACGGCTGCTTTGAGGGTATGAAGGCATACCCAAGAAAGGACGGCAAAATCAGCATATTCCGCCCAGACCAAAACGCCACCCGCTTCCGCAAGTCCATGGAAGGGCTCTATTGCCCCGCCTTCCCGGAGGAGCTGTACGTAAAGGCATCCTGTGAGTTTGTCAGGAGGAATGCAGCCCTGGGATATGTTCCCGCCTACAATCCCGACTGGGAGGCCGACAACTACGCCTCCGCCAGTGCTGTGTACCTGCGTCCCTTTATGAACAGCGAGGCTGCCATCGGAGTCGGCACTTCCATGGAGCCCTACGTGGTCATCTGTGGCACCAGCGTCTCCACCTATTTCAAGGGGGGCAACACAAAGGCTATCACCACCAACCGAATCCGGGCAACCCCTCATGGCACCGGCTGGATTAAATGCGCCTCAAACTATGTCATATCCGCACTGGCCAAAAGAGATGCTGAGGCGGCAGGCTTCATGGAGGTAGTCTATCTGGATGCCCTCGAACAAAAATATATCCAGGAGGGCTCTTCCTGCAATATCTTCTTTTTGATGAAGGACGGAAGCCTTGTAACCCCGGAGCTGGGAGACACCATCCTGCCCGGCATTACCCGCGCCAGTATCATCGACCTAGCCCGTCAGCAGGGACAGAGGGTGGAGGAACGACTTATTTCTATAGAAGAAGTTATGGATTTTGCCATGGAATGCTTTGTAACCGGTACTGCTGCCGGCTGCACCCCCATAGAGAGCATTACCCATAAGGGAATCGAGTGCGTGTTCAACAACAGAAAGCCCGGCGACTTGGGTGAGGGACTGCAAAAGAAGCTAAAAGGCATCCAGTACGGAGCCATGGAGGATACCAAGGGCTGGAACATCATCATTTAAAATCAAAAAAGACCGGGTTAAGCCGGTCTTTTTTTTATCTGCCGTGGAGCCGCTATCTTACCGCAGAGCGCAACTTTACCAGGCAGTCTATAACAACATTTGAATGCTCAAGCAATTGCTTGAACTGCTCCTCCTTCTGCTGTTCCGACATTATACCAATATTCCTATACACCTGCTTCACGACATTGTGGAGAGCCTCATGCTCCTTCAACAGGGTTTGGAAAACCGGTAGGGACGTTACGCCACTGGCGGCCGACTCATTGTCAATCCATTTTCCCAAGTCGCAGGAATGATGGTCTCCCAAGGTCGCCCCCTCCGCAGAGAGCTTGCCGTCCAGAAGCCCCCGCACCTTCGTTACCCAGGACAGGTGCTTGAGGAGTATCATGGTAAAGGGGAACTTGTCTGCCTTATACCTGCTGACCACCTCGCAGTCCCTCTGGGCTTGCCGACGGGAACAGGCGTCAATCTCAAGATTACAAGACAGCATTTCGTTCATGTCATAGAAGTCGCCACCCAACAAGGCAAAGATGTCCTGCTGCCGGTTGCGAATCTCTTCAAAGGTCTGGCTTCCACCATCAACCCCAGACATCACCTCCTTGATGTTTGTCACAACATCCGAAAAATGCGCCTTGGTCTGGCTGGACAAGTCAGACACCTGACGAGCTGACTGGGAAACATTCCTGCTGCTGGAGGAAAGGCTGTCCATGTCCACGGCAACCTCTTGGAAGGAAAC
This sequence comes from uncultured Treponema sp., assembly GCA_937876905.1. GTDB lineage: Bacteria > Spirochaetota > Spirochaetia > Treponematales > Treponemataceae > Treponema_F. The sequence continues at coordinate 15,516 of CALEFI010000111.1, read as the reverse complement.
CCTAGTCTCCTCCACCTTGCCACCAATCCACTTCATGGCCGCCCCCGCCTCGTCTGCCGTCTTACGGACATCGGCCAGACTGTCAATCATGCTCTTCAATGTCTTTTCTATGTTGGCGGAATTCGCCTTCGTTCCTTCGGAAAGCTTCCTGATTTCCCCCGCAACCACCGCAAAACCAAGTCCCGCCTTACCGGCATGGGCAGCCTCAATGGCGGCGTTCATGGCCAAGAGATTGGTGCGCTCACTGATGTCGTTGATGGCGGAAATAACATCCCGAATTGCATCAACATTCTGGCTCAGCACGTTGATGACGTCCAGAACCCTCGCCACCTTGCCCACGCCATCTCCCGTGGCAACGGCCAACTCGTCTATAATTTGAATCTTGCCGGACACCTCCTCAGCAACATTCTTTACAGAAGAACCGAACTGCTCGTACATGGCTCCTGAAGACATAATCTCTGTGTTCAGGCTGTCGAGCGAGGTATACACCTCGTCCATTTTCGGGCCCAAGGTGGAGGTAACTCCGAAAATCTTGTCCATATTACCCCGCAGGATCTGCATAGCTCCCCGCTGCTTGAGCATCCTGAACAGAATATTGGCCACAGAGTTGATACTACGTTTTAAGGCGAACGTCAAATTCTCAGAGGCTGAATAAGTGGTGTCCAAATCCTGACACAGACTACCATCGACCGCCCTGCTCGACACTCCAGCGCCCGCACTTTGATTGACTTTAATGTCTGATTTCTTCTTGGCAAACATGACTTTAGTATATAATATGCTTATTAGAAATGCAAGAGAATTTAATAAAACAAAAGCAATAAATAAGCGTTACAAATATTTAGTCTGAATCAACTAGTTCCGAGACACCAAACTATAACACCCCTTTTTCACCCGTACCAGACTCACATCCTGACGATTCCTTTGCTGCAAGAAATTCCTGATACGATGGATGTACCGATAAATTCTGTTGATTCCCCTCGCATCATGGGGAATGTCAAGAGCCCTCACCATGTCAGTCATATCGACTATCTCGTTCTTCCTCCGCTGGAACAAGTCAAAAAGAACATACTCAAGAAAGGTGAGGTTTCCATTTTGCTTTGCAATCAGGAAATTTTCCAAAAATTTATTTTCAACAGCTGCGACTCCCTCCTTCCCACTTCCGGCGTCAACCATGGCAAAATCATCTGCCTTCCCTGCCAGCGCCCCCACCACCGATGGAAGGTCTTCCCTTGATTGCTCCTCAAACGAGCCAACAGGAGAAATTACCTCCATCTTGGTCAGCAAGTCCTGAATGCTGGCAGGCTTATATACATATTCTACCGACAAAGGCTGGTCTGCAATTATGCGCAGACACTGTTCCACCTCATGCGACCATAAATGTGGCGTGTTTTCATTAATCTGATCCTCCCATTGGATGAACAAGTTGCCCGGAGCGTCGGGCTTGTTTATAAAGAGAAACACGAGGTTCGGCCGCTTCTTGGCAAAGTGTTTGTATACATCGAAGTCCTTGAAATTCGTAAAGTTATAGTCTGCAAAGACAATATCGATGGATATTCTGCTGAGCATGTGATGAAAATCATTCAAATTATCTGCCGCCCAAAAAGGAATATTATTTTTTTCCAAACGCAAGGCAAGCTCTATGAATATCTCAGGATGCTTTGCTAAAAAAAGTATGTTCATACAAGTGCTTTCCTTATTTAGCAGGGAACTTTTTGACTGTACCCTTGACGCAAATGATATTTTATGCTTTAATACCAAGACCTTATTTCGGGCGATTAGCTCAGTTGGTTAGAGTACAAGCATGACACGCTTGGGGTCACTGGTTCGATTCCAGTATCGCCCAAAACGAAGAGATAAAAAGCAACGCTTTTTATCTCTTTTTTATCTTTGCACAGGTTTTTAAATCTGTCAACAAAATTACATCCCTCAAATATTTTTAACCCAGCACATAAAAAAGCCGCATCATTTCCCTAGGAAAGATGCGGCCTCTCAGTTTTCAGCAAGATAGGCTATATGGAAGAACTGATGCGCTCCAAAACCTTCTTTCTGTCCAAGGGCTTGACAATGTAGTTCTTTGCTCCCAGCATAAAGGACTTTTTCACCAACTCTTCTTTGCCCAATGCGCTGACCATCACAACCTTCGCCTCTTTGTCAAAGGCCATAATCTGCTCAAGTGCGGTAAGGCCGTCCATACGAGGCATCGTAATATCCATGGTCACAACGTCAACATGAGGATACAACTCCTTGTACTTGTCTACCCCTTCCTTTCCGTCGGCCGCAGTGGCAACAACCTCGTAACCCTCGCTGGACAAAATTTGTCCCAGCTGCTTGGCAACGAACATAGAGTCGTCAACGACAAGCACCTTAATCTTTGAACCATCCAACTTCATCCCCTCTGGTGGCCGCTCATTAATTGAAGGAAAATCCTGCTTAGTTTTCATATTATCTCCTTTACATCCTTTCCCGAATTGCAACGTTTACTTCAATCTTTCCCTGTTCCGTAATCATGGGAACGATCAAAGCCTCAACTTCATGATCAGAAATCTCCATTTTCTCTCCAGTAAAAAGAGCAGGTGGAGTCAGGTCAAACTTAAAGCCCAGCTCGTGCAATTTTGTTACAGCCTGAGCAGTAATCAGATTTGCCAACTCGGTGATCGTTGCCTTGGCCAACTCATCGAAGACAGGCAATTCTTCCATGTTCATGCGGGAAGCAATCTTCAAGGCCGTCTCCATGGACATGTCGAAGAGCACACGTCCCTCAACGTCACCAGCTAAACCGACGAGAGCAGCAACACCCATCACAGGCATTGAGGTAGACTTCAAATACAAATCTCCGCGTCGAACCTCACCCTGCAGCACCTCCTGCAAGATGCTGTAAGCTGTTTCTACGAACGGATTGATATACTCAACTCTCATAAAATCCCCTTATCTCTAATATTTATTGCTTGCCGTATACAACGACAGAACCAACCAAAGTTTCAGACCAATTGGATAAATTGGCCAAGGACTCATTTTCTCCGATAATCACCTTACCATTACCTTTCAATTTTTCATCAAAGTCCTCCAACAATGTAGACTGAACCTCCGGCTTCAAGAAAGACACTAAATCACGAGAGAAAATCATATCAATTACCGGCATATTGGTTGTGTGCATACAATCATGGTACTCGAAGAGAATCATGTCCTTGATTTCCGGCTTAAAGCTATAGGTTCCGGACACGGATTGCACTACAAAGGGCGCATACCATCCCGATGCTACATCCGGAGGGATAGACAACAAGGGGGCATTGGATATGCTAAGCAAATCAATATCCTGAGCATACACCTTGATTCGAGCATCAGGATATCGTTTACGCAGCAAACAGGCTAATGAATAGGCTTCGTAGCCTTTACCGCAACCAGGATTCCAAACACAAATCTGCTTGGCGCCATTTTCCGGCAAAACCTTAAAGATATTCTCTGCATAATCCCTAGACCAAAACGAACCGCTATTAGAGGAATAGAAGGGAGCCAAAAATTCCTCGGCATCCTGCGCACCCACCAACTGGGACCTGTCTTTCCCCCTCTGGGAAACCCACTCCTCAAAACGATGCCTTGTCCAAGATTCATTTATATTTGTCACATGGAAAGACTTCAGTTTTTGTAAACTGTCCTTTACAAAAGCATAATCTGCATCAGAAACAGGGGCTTCCTTTGCAACTGCCGGAGCCGCAGCAGCCCTCTTTGCAACAGGCGGAGCAGTGTCCGTATCTGAGGACGCAACCTGTTGTTGCGAGCCTGCAAATCCACCACCAGCCCCCTGCTTTTCTGGCAGGGTAGGGCTTCGAACACCAAAAATTCTATCCACATCCAACAGGACATAGAGCCTGTCATGGCTTTCTACCACCCCGTAGATATATTTTATGTTGATGTCACCAAAAAGCGGATGCGGCGGCTGGATGGATGCCTTTTGTATGCCAACAACCTTGTCAATCACATCCACCACCACTCCAAAAAGCTGGCCCTCCACATTCACCACCAACATACTCTCCAAGGAATCCTTGGAACGGGCAGGAACCTCGATGTTAAAGAAGCGTCGCAGGTCGATTATGGAAATGATGTCACCGCGAAGATTGTGTACGCCAAGGACAAAGGGCATTGTGTTGGGTACATAGGTAAAATGACCTGCCTTGGCTATTTCCTTCACCTTCATAATGTCGATGGCATAGTCTTTGCCTGCAAGGGAAAAAGTCACCATCTTGAAGTCTACCGCAGAAATTCTTTCCTTCTGATTCTCAGCAACAGGCTCAGAATTCTGCAACAATGCCTCTTTAATATCTGCAATACTTTCCATCATCTTCCCCTTACCACGAGAACTCTATCTCTTGCCGTCTCTCGCGGGCATCAATTTCCTGACGAACACCCAACTCAAGCAATTGGCTTACGTCAATAATCAAGGACACAGAACCATCACCAAGGATGGAGGCACCAGCTACACCAGGAGACTTTGTAAACTGATCCCGCAACGGCTTGATTACGACATCCTCCTCTCCAATGAGAGAATCCACCATAACTCCAATCTTCTTGTCAGAACTACCAACAATAACGATAAAATAGTGCTCCTTCTCCTCTGCCTGCTTGATATTAAACAGCCTGTCAAGACGAAGGATGCTGATAACCTCATTGCGGACGTTCAATACCTCGTAATTATCAATGGTATTTATTTCATCTTGGCGAACACGATGGCTCTCAATGACAGAGGTGATGGGGATGGAGTAAACCTCGTCGCCAACCCGCACCAAAAGCCCCTGAATAATGGCCAGAGTAAGGGGAAGGCGAATACTGAACTTAGTTCCAAAGCCACGCTCAGAGGTGACTACAACAGACCCCTTGAGTTTTTCTATCTGGGCCCGGACAACATCCAACCCTACACCTCTGCCAGACACAGCAGAAATCTTTTCAGCCGTAGAAAACCCTGGCTCAAAAATCAACTGATATGCCTCCTGATCGCTGATAATCTTATTTGGATGGATGAGCCCACGGTCTATTGCCTTCTGGCGAACCCGGTTTACATCTATACCGGCCCCATCATCTTCAATGTCAATGACAATCAGGTTCCCCTCATTACTGGCCTTGAGGAGCAAGGTTCCCTCCTCTGACTTTCCAGCCTCCGCCCGATCCCCAGGATGCTCAATACCGTGGTCCAGAGAGTTTCTAACGCAGTGCATGATGGGATCCAGCAAATCCTCCGTAACAGACTTGTCCAATTCCGTATCCTCACCCTCAATCACCAAGTTAATCTTCTTGTTCAAATCTCGGCTCAAATCACGGACGACACGAGGGAATCGGGAGAAAATCTGGCTGATGGGAACCATTCGAATCTTCATCACCCCTTCCTGCAACTCTCCAGCAATACGCCCCAGATTTTGGGTTGAAGAGCGGAACTTGGTTGTGACAGCCTTGAAATTCGCCTCAAAGGGATCGAACACCGAAAAAAGCTCCCCGAATTCTTCATTGATAGCGGAACGAATATCCTTTACAGAGGCACCATTTTGGATTTCCTCCAAGAAACGCGGCATCTGCTCAAAGAGGGCATGAACCTTGTCCTTATAGCCAGCACCAACAGTCTGGAACTGAGCCAGCAAATCTCCAACTTGGGTGGAAATCTGATTGAAAGCGGCCTTTGTGATTACCGTCTCACTAACAAGATTCAGAAGATAGTCAATTCGCTTGGAATCCACACGAAGCACACTCCCAGCATTATTATGAGCCTGGGACGGCTTCTTAGCGGCATCTGTCTTGGGTGCGACGGACTTCTTTTCCGCCGCAACATCCGCAGGCTGGCTATCCGCCTTGGCAGGAGGAGCCTTCTCCTCTACCACTGGAGCCGCAGCCGCAACGGGAGGGGAAACTGGCGCAGCCGCAGGCTGGGGAACTTGCGCAACAGGAACAGCACCACCAACCCCACCCTCCAGGCACTGGGCATCCGCAGAAAGGGTGACATCATTTATAAAGGCCACATCCTCCAACTCCTCAGAGGTGGCATCAGAGGCAACAAAATAAACCACTTGAGGATGAAACTCATCTGAATACAGGGCATCAAAGTCTGGAATCGTCTTGAGAACAAGACCGCGGCCCTTGAGGGCAACAAAAACCTGAATTCCACCCACGGAATTCATCAGATTGCTTTCGTCGAAAATTACCGTAACGCCCCACAACTTTTGGTTGCCCTCACACGCTTCCTTCAACTCCAACAACTCGTACTCAGAAAGACTTGCCGCAGGAGAATGCTGGGAACTCGCTGGAACCGGAGCGCTTGCTGCAGGCCGGGCAGGTGCCGCAGGCATCGCCGGAGCAGCCGCAGGTTTTTTACCAGCCTTAGCCTCCTTTGCAGGAATGAATGACTTGAGGGTACTCTTGATAGGCTCCACATCGGCATCGTAGATTCCTCCATCCTGCCGTGCCTCCAACATGGCCTTGATAACATCAATAGAAGAAAGCAACACATCCACAACCGGGCCTGTAACTTCAACCCGGTCGGAACGAATCTCGTCGAGAAGATCCTCCACAACATGAGTAAAACCGGATAACTCGGTCATCTCCACAGTGGCTGAACCGCCCTTCAGGGTATGCGCTGCTCGGAAAATCTCGTCGATTGCCTCCCTATTGGAGGGGTCATTCTCTATGACAAGGATGTTGCTTTCGAGGTTTTCCACCTGTTGGCTTGCCTCGCTAAAAAAGTCCTTGAGCAATTCCTCATTATTTATATCAAGATAGTCACTCATATCCACTATTTTATACGCAAAACAATATAAGTCAAGAGGAATGTTTATTTGAAGTTGTTTTTTTAGAGATTTATATGTATTCTCCTTCTATGGTATCTCAAAAACGACAGGAAATTAAAGATTTAGACTTTTATGCCGATAAATGGGAAGATTATCTGTCTTGGGGGGCAATCTTTATAATGAATGCAGACAAAAACCTTGTGTTTAAAAGTGCGGCAGTTGCTGCAGCTTTGCTTTTTTCCTCTTCGATAGTCTTTGCCCAAACCCATTTCAGCGGCTTCGCCGGGGTGGCGGGCAACATTGGAACTGAAAAAGACTCTGGCAAGGTGCAGCTGACGACAGACACCTTCTTTGCAGGGCAACTTGACTTGTTTGGAAAGGTTCAAATGAGAGCTGGAGCAACCGTCCACACAGCAAATTTGATTTCACAGGATGTGTTCCAGTCAATACCAGCCTCCTTCACCCTTGACGAATTCTCGCTGACCCTTCGCCTTCCCTGCTGCCATGCAACCCGCTATCTGGCTCTTTTTGCAGGAGAGTACGAGTCTATCGGATCCGACCTCTTCCTTCAGAGGCATTTTGGCATCCTTCCCATAGCCTCCCGCATAACCGAAACCTGGCTGGGACTCACCGACACAGTCATCTACCCCTTCTCAGGATTTGGAGCCGCCTATGTTTTCAAGCTAAGGACACCACAGGCATTCGGAGCCTATATATACATGAACGACCGGGACGACCAGAGCAGAATCAACACTGACCTGCGATTTGGCGGTGTTTTCCCTGTAATAACCGTTGATTTCAGCTTCGGATTCGGCTTCCCTATATTAATAGGAGATTCTGGCGAGGAGACGGCCGTATCATTGAACCGGCAGATAGAATTCCATGCCGGGACAACTTTGGTCGTCGGAAATACCCACACAGCAAACCTGTTCCTGCAGGTTGGGGTCAACAAGGTGCTGCTGACCCCTGCGGAAGGGGAGAAGCCATTGCAACTGTCCGACCTCTACTTCCTCATCGAGCCACGTTTCAAGGCAGACTTCATGAACTTCCACTTCACCCTGTTCAACCTGCCAAGTCGGGTTATGCAGGACTTGTTCTTTGTCAGCAATCCGCTGGGCTGTGACCTCGCAATCTTTGCAGAGAGCATCCATGCAGGAGTGTTCAACTTTACCTTGGGAGCCCACTTTACCGTCTCTGCCTATGATACCACGCTGAACAATTTCTCCGACTTCACCACAAGTGACCTGTCCTTCCGATTCTCTCCCTTTGCAGAGACACCTCTCTTCAAGGGAACGCTTATGAGTCGCTTTACCATAGACTTCATGCGGTTCGAGGAAATGCACAAAACCATACAATTCTCTCTGGGATACAAAGTACAGCTATGAGGAAGCTTGCCTCGTCCCTGTTAGTCGTTGCTCTCTGCCTCACCTGCTCCCTACAAGCCCTTGACTTGTCTGGAGCCATCCATGTGGACACCTACACAGGAAAACCTACCGTCGGTTTTTCTTTCTTGGCCCAAGAGAACATCGCCAAATGGATGTCCATGAGAGCCCAGGCAGATTATCTGGCAGCCCAAAGCTACGATGTCCAGGCGCTGGTTCTGGGGGAGATTTCCCGCTTTACCCTTGGTGGAGGTATTGCCCTTGGAATTCAAAGCGACGCAACTCCGCCCATTGTGCCGGGCATAAGCCTTCTTTTCGGGCTGCAGGCAACAAGGCACCTTGACATCGAGACCGCCGCAGTCCTGACGTTCACACCCAAAAACCTTGGCAAACTCCATGACCTTCGGGCACGGATAGACTTTTTATACAAGACGGAAAACACTGATTCCGTCATTGGCTATACGCTGAGAAAGGGCATCGCCACGGACGACTTTATAAACACCCTCAAATTAGAGGTGGAGGCATTCGGGCCTGGCATCCCCGTTGGGCTCATTATCGGATCCGAAATAGACCTCCTTCTGGTTTCACCTGGAATAGGAATTGATGTTGATGTAATCGGTGGGCTGCTGGTCATCACTGGCAAATACGGTACCTACTTTGCCAAGGCAAAAATTGGTGTCCTGAGCCACAAGGAAGGAATCGGCATCCCCTACGACATCGCAGTGGGAGCAAGATTCAGCCTCTAGGCTTAAAGCAGGCACTCCCGCCACGTGCCTTCAAAGAACCTGCGAGACGATAAAAAGAGATGGAGCCAATCCATCTCTTTTTATTTTCCGGCCAACCAAGGTGGCCAGCCGAATAGCGTCTCTGTCAGCGGGCTACAGCTTCAGGCTGGCAAGACGGCGGCAGGCCTCCTCCACGGCGGCACGGTGGCCAAAGGAGCTAAAGCGGATAAAGCTTTCTCCAGCGGGACCAAAGCCTGAGCCGGGGGTCGTCACCACATGGCACTCATCCAAAATCCTGTCGAACATGTCCCAGCTCTTCCTGCCGGGAAAGCGGACCCACAGGTAGGGGGCGTTGCCCTGTCCGTAGACCTCCACACCAGCAGAACGGAAGCTCTCTCCCTCCAGCGCCCTCTTGATGATGGCGGCGTTCTCCAGATAGAAGTCCGTCAGCTGCCGCATCTCCTGCACTCCCTCAGGGTTCAGGGCAGCAAGGCCGCCAGCCTGGGCGATGTTGGAGGCCCCGTTGAAGAAGGTGTTGATGACACGGGACCAGGGTGCCTGGACGGGAGTGCCGTCGGCAAATTTCAGTTCCTTGGGCACAATCGTCCAGCCAAGGCGGACACCGGTAAAGCCTGCGGGCTTGGAAAAGGAATTAAGCTCGATGGCACATTCCCTGGCACCCTCCACCTGGAAGATGGACTTGGGCAGGGATTCATCCCGGATAAAGGCCGAGTAGGCTGCATCAAAGATGATGATGCAGCCATTCTTCCGGGCAAAGTCCACCAGCTGCTGAAGCTGGGCTTTGGTGGCCACCGCACCGGTGGGATTGTTGGGGGAGCAAAAGTAGATGAGGCTGTCGCGCTTTACCACTGACAGGTCTGGGAAAAAGTCATTCTCCGGCAGACAGGGCATGTACACAATGTCCTGATAACCAGCGGCGGTGGCAGGGGTTTTTCCCGCAGCACCCACCATAACAGTTCCGTCAACATAGACGGGATAGGCGGGATCCTGCACAGCCACCGACACCTGGGAGCCAAAGAGCTGCTGGATGCGGCCCACGTCACACTTGGCTCCGTCGGAGACAAAGACCTCGTCGGCAGACACTAGACCATCGTACAGGACGGTGGCAATCCTTTCCCGCAGGGGAGGCTCACCGGCACTGTCGTCACCGTAGCCGCTGTAGCCCTCGGCAGTTCCCAGACCCCGCACGTAGTCCGCCATTGCAGCGGTAATGTGGGGAGTCAGGGGCTCGGTGGTGTTGCCGATGCCTAGGCTGATGATGGCGGCATCGGGATGGGCTGCGGCATACTCTCGGCGACGCTTGCCAATCTCCGGGAAGAGGTAGCCAGGAGCCAGGTTGTCAAAAACTGGATTTCTTGCAATCATATTCTTTCTCCGTAAATATAGTTAAATATCAAGCAAAAGCTCGTCAATGGGCTTTCCAGCGGGAACCATGGGCAGCACCATCTCATCAATGCTCATGGAGCAGTCAATGACGGCGGCCTTGCCGGAATCCACAGCTTGGTCAAAGGTGGCCTTGAATTCCTCCTCGTTAGTAGCTCGGCTTCCGGCAATGCCATAGGCCTCAGCCAGCTTCACGAAGTCGGGGCCAAAGTCCAATGTGGTCTCGGAATAACGCTTGTCGTAGAACAGGTGCTGCCACTGGCGGACCATTCCTAGGGTGCCGTTGTTCACCACCACGATGATGACGGGAACCTGATAGTGGGCGATGGTGGCAAGCTCATTGCAGTTCATGCGGAAGGAGCCATCTCCGGCGATGTGCACCACACGGCGGCCAGGATTGGACAGCTGGGCACCGATGGCGGCTCCCGTCCCGTAGCCCATGGCCCCCAGACCACCGCTGGAGAGGAAGGTCCGTGGCTTGGCAAAGGGATAGAATTGGGCCGCCCACATCTGGTGCTGTCCCACCTCCGTGGTAAGGATGGCATCGTCTCCCAGCCGCTGGTGGATGTACTCGAAGGCGAACTTGGGATGCAGCCGGGTCTTCTTGGAGTACATGGCGGGCAGGTGCTGCTTCCATTGGGCAATCTCCTGGTTCCACTCCGACTCAGGCCGAGGCTCAATCAATGGAAGGAGACGGGTTAAAAGCTCCTTGACCGAACCCACCAAGGAATAGTGGGCGGCAATATTTTTGTTGATTTCAGCGGGATCCACGTCGATGTGGAGAATTCTGCTGTTGCGGGCGAATTTGGAGGAGTCCGAGATGACTCGGTCTGAAAAGCGGGCACCTAGGGCAATCACCAAATCAGACCTATTGGCACCCGTGTTGGCGGCCTTGGTGCCGTGCATACCAATCATGCCACAGCTCAGCGGATGCCTTGACGGAAAGGCCGACCTTCCCATCAGACTGGTGGCAACAGGAATATTTCTCCGCTCGGCAAACTCCCTCAACTGCTGACAGGCATTATCGATTACCACGCCGCCACCAACATAAAGGAAGGGGCGCTGAGATTCGTTGATGATGCTGGCAATGGCCTCCACCTCCGCATCGCTGGGGGAGGAAATCTTGGTGACACGACGGATGCTGGCCCGCTCCAAGGAGGACGGCTCCTCACTAGCAAAATGCACCACCGGGGGATTATAGTCTGCCACGGCGGCAGTCACATCCTTGGGGATGTCCACCAGAACAGGTCCTGGACGACCGCTTTGCGCCACCAAAAAGGCCTCCCGGATGGTGTCCGCCAGCCTGTTCACGTCCCGCACGATGTAGTTGTGCTTGGTGATGGGCATGGTGATGCCAGTGATGTCAATCTCCTGAAAGCTGTCCTTTCCCAGCAGGGGCGTGGTGACGTTACAGGTGATGGCAACCATGGGGATGGAGTCCATGTAGGCAGTGGCGATTCCCGTTACCAGGTTGGTGGCTCCGGGGCCGCTGGTGGCCATCACCACGCCAACCTTGCCGGTAGAGCGGCTGTAGCCGTCGGCAGCGTGGGCGGCTCCCTGCTCGTGGGCGGTGAGGATGTGGCGGACTCTATCCTTGTTCTTGTACAGCTCGTCGTAGACGTTCAGGATGGCACCGCCGGGGTAGCCGAAGACCATGTCCACCCCCTGCTCCACCAAGCATTCTATGACGATTCTCGCACCAGTGTATTTCATTGCAGTATCGCTCCTTGGTCAGCGGAGGACACCAGCTTGGCGTAGCGGGCAAGGTAGCCCTCCGTCACCTTGGGGGGAGGACAAACCCAGGCGGCACGGCGGGCGGCCAGCTCCTCGTCGGAGACCTCCAGCGTAATCTTGTAGTTGTTGATGTCCAGACTAATCAGGTCCCCCTCCTGCACCAGGGCGATGGGGCCGCCGTCAGCAGCCTCCGGGGAGCAATGCCCCAGGGAAGCGCCACGGGTTGCGCCGGAAAAGCGACCGTCGGTGATGAGGGCCACGTCCTTGTCCATGCCCTGCCCCGCCAAGGCAGCAGTGACGGACAGCATCTCCCTCATGCCGGGACCACCCCTAGGCCCCTCGTAGCGAATGACCACCACGTCACCCTTGTTAATCTTGCGCTCCTGCACCGCCTGGAAGCAGTCCTCCTCGGAGTTGAACACACGGGCGGGGCCAGTGTGGTTCATAAGCTCCGGGGCACAGGCGGAGCGCTTGACCACCGTGCCGTGGGGAGCCAGGTTGCCAAAGAGGATGGCAATTCCGCCAGAGGCTGAGTAGGGATTTTCGATGGGACGGAGCACCTCCGGGTTGCGGTTGCGGGCATTGGCGATGTTCTCCCCCACAGTCTTTCCCGTGACGGTCATCAAGTCGGTGTGGATGAGGTTCTTCTTGGCGAGCTCTGCCAGAACTGCGGAGACACCGCCCGCATCGTCCAGATCGTTCATATAGCTGTGGCCTGCGGGAGCCAGGTGGCAGAGGTTGGGGGTCTTTTCGGAAATCTCGTTGATGAGGTGGAGGTCCAGCCGTACTCCGGCATCATGGGCGATGGCAGGCAGATGGAGCACGGTGTTGGAGCTGCAGCCAAGAGCCATGTCGGCAGCCAGCGCATTCTCAAAGGCCCGCTGATTCATAATTTGCCGGGCGGTGATTCCCTTCTCCAGCATCTTCATCACGGCCATGCCGGCGTGCTTTGCCAGGGCGATGCGGGCACCGGAGATGGCGGGAATGGTTCCGTTGCCGGGGAGCCCCATGCCCAAAACCTCGGTGACGCAGTTCATGCTGTTGGCGGTGAACATGCCGGAGCAGGAGCCGCAGCCGGGACAGGCGTTGTGCTCCAGCTCGCACAGCTGCTCCTCGGTAATCTTTCCGGCAGCGACGGCTCCCACCGCCTCGAACATATCGGAAAGGCTTAAGTTGCGGCCACCGTAGGGATTCCCCTCATGGCAGCAGTCTGCACCGGGCAGCTTTCCGGGCATCATGGGTCCGCCAGAAACCAAGACGGTGGGCAGGTCCAGACGGCCTGCGGCCATCAGCATACCGGGAACCACCTTGTCGCAGTTGGGAATCAGCACCAGGGCATCGAACTGATGGCCACGGGCCACGCACTCGATGGAATCGGCGATAAGCTCCCGTGTCACCAAGGAATAGCGCATTCCCTCGTGACCCATGGCGATGCCGTCGCAGACACCGATGGCAGGAAATTCGATGGGAGTTCCGCCGGCCATGCGGATTCCCGCCTTGACAGCCTCGCCAATCTTGTCCAGATAGATGTGGCCGGGAATGATTTCATTCTGGGCGCAGCAGACACCCACCAGCGGCCGCTCCAGCTCCTCGTCAGTATATCCCATGGCCCGGAACAATGAGCGATGGGGGGCTCGTGCAATCCCTTTCTTTGCGTTGTCACTCCTCATGTCAGTAACCTCACTTAATTTCTTGAAGTATAATTAAAGACATTCTACCTATATTATGGATGGTGGTCAAGGTTGGATGGGAGCTGAGCATTGAGGGGAGCGAAAGACACATCCCCATTTCCGCTTTACTTGTTTTTGGAAGGAAAAGCTATAAGATGAACAGATGAAGTCCCCTTACATGACCCTTCCAGATGAAACGGAAATCACCCATTCGGATATTTGCGTTGTAGATGGATTTGAAGACATCATCAGAAACGGCTCCCATCTGATTTACAAATTTGCCCGTCAGGGAGGCTTTGGCAATGCCAAAAATTTTTAAGCTTGGCTCGTGACTTCTCTCTCAAACACAAAATCACCCGCCAAGCCACAGCCCGACGGGTGCTGAATGGGATGTTAATTTTCAATTTTCAATTTTCAGTTTTCAGTTGTTAGTGCTTAGGAGACAGAAGCAAGAAACGAGTTCTGCCCCCTAACTCCTATCTCCTGCCCCTCACTCCTAGACTCTCGCTCCTAGCAAAAATCCCGCTAAGACTAGGTGGGCGAGAGCCATTTCCCCAGCTCCCATTACCTCGCCAGTTAGTATTCCACGATAGTGGCATACTGGCCGCCACCTTGGATGTTCGCCCAGGCGCTGCCTTGGTAGGCGGCCAGGCTTCCCGGAGGCACTTCGATAGTTCTCTTGGAGAAAACCATGGTGTCAACTTGTAGTCTGAACGGACTGCTGTTGCCCCATGTCGGCGGAGGATTGGCTGACACCCGTATGGTACTGAGGGCATAGCAGTAGTCGAATACCTCTCTCTCTATGTATGTCACCCCGCTACCAAGGTCAACATACTTCAAATCGAGCAGACAGTCAAAGGCACATTGTCCGATTCTAGTCACCGTGTCCGGCAGTCGAATCCACACTAGGTTGTCGGCTCGGGTGCTGCCGTCGCCACCGTTCTTGCTATTGAAGGCATACTGAGGAATTTCCGTCAGCCCGGTGACGCTGCTCAGGTCGAGCCGCACCTTGACCTTGTCTCCGGCGGCTATCAGCGCATCCCGGATGGTAGGCACCTCACTCGAATTCAGGCTACCCGTCACCTTCACCGTGTAAATTCCTGATGCCGCACTAGCAAGATTCTTGATGTAGTTTACCGCCTCACCGGAACCACTGACGAGTGCCGCCCATTGGGCGTACAGGGTGACGGATCCGTTCGGGTCGGCGGTCAGGTTGCTGACGCTCTGGCCGTTCTCGTAGCTGTCTCCCGTACCGTTTGCGACCGTGTTCCAGCCGACGAACTCGTGATCTGTGCGGGTGAATTGGTTGTTCGTCAAGCTCTGGAGCTGGTCGTAGGTGAAGGTCTGGTCACTCATGGAACCGCCATCTTTATCGTTGCCATCAAACTTCACCGTGTATTTGTTGGCCGTCCACTTGGCGTAGAGTGTCGTGGGCTGGGGCTCCTTCCAAATGCCCTGGGGAGCTCCAGAGCCGTCATAGTATTCTGTGCCGCCACCATCCCTTGCGGTGAAATAACCGCCGAAGGTGTAGCCGGCCCTGGCGGGGACGGAGGGCAGAGGGGGCGGCGTCTGGTTGTAGGCGGCGGCAAGGCTGCCGGGCCCGCCCGCTCCAGAATCGTCATTGAAGGTGACGGTGTAGGTGTTCCCCCGCCACTGGGCATGGAGGGTGAGGGCTCCAGACACCCTGTGGGGGAAGGAGAAGGACTGGCCGCCGGAAGGCTGGTCGGACCAGCCGGACAGGGTGAGGCCGGGGTAGGAGGGGATCTCAAGGTCCTTTGCAACTCTCCCATCGCCGCTGGCATCGATGAAAAATTTTGCGCAGATGGCAAATCTGCCT
>CALEFI010000110.1 GCA_937876905.1 uncultured Treponema sp. | reverse complement strand
GAGAGGTGGTGTCCCGGCCCTTCCGTCTGGATACCGGTGCCACTGAGGTCATCCTGACGGTACAGCCACCCGCCTTCTCTCCAAATGGGGACGGCGTGCAGGAGTCGGTTGCCCTGACCCCGGTGGTAAAGTCAGCAAGCGGCATCGCTTCCTACAGCCTTCAGATTAAGGATGCATCGGGGGCTACGGTGAGGACTCTGTCTGGTACCGGCTCCCTTCCTGCCCGCTTTACCTGGAACGGACTTGCCGACAGTGGAGTCCGCTGTGCTGACGGCAGCTATTCGGCCACGCTGGAAACAGTTTCCAACAATGGCGGCATGGCAACGACGGTCAGCCAGCCCTTTGCAATGGACACCCTTGCCCCCCAGGTTTCTGTGTCTACCCCCTACCTCCTGTTCTCTCCCGACGGTGACGGAGCCAAGGATACCGTCTCCTTTAGTGTGGACTCCAGTTCCGAGGAGCGCTGGGTTGCCCGCATCGAGACCGACCGGGGAAGTCTTGTCCAGGAGATTGTCTTTGAGGGCAAGGCCCAGTCCTTCCAGTGGGACGGTACCAACGATTCCGGCAACCTGGTGGAGGACGGAAGCTACCGGCTGTCCATCTCCTCCCAGGATGCCGCCGGAAACCAGGGCCTTGCTACCATTACGGGCCTACAGGTGGACACCCGGCAAGGAAAGGTCTATCTCACGGCGGATCAGAATGCCATCTCACCGAATGGAGATGGCTTTAGGGACCAGCAGAAGTTTACTGTCCGGCTCACTCTGACGGAGGGTATCGACACCTGGAGATTCGACATCAAGGACGGGACCGGTGCTGTGGTACGGTCCTGGACACAGAAGGACTATCCCAATGTTCCCGCCACCATCAGTTGGGATGGCATGGGGCAGTCGGGCAAGCCTGCGGAGGGAAGTCTCACCGGCAGCATCACTGTAAACTACGCCAAGGGTACAGTGCTGACCGCCTCTACCTCTCCCTTTGTGAGCTCCGTAACCCCACCCCAGCTTTCCGTCCGCACCACGCCCGAATATTTCAGTCCAGACAATGACGGCGTGGACGACGACCTATTCATTGCCCTGGGTGCGGTGTCTGCTGTTCCCTTCAAGAACTGGTCCTTCCAGGTCTATGACCCGGAGAACGGCAAGGTATTCTGGTCACGTTCAGGAACGAGTGCGGTGACTGAGCGTCTGGTATGGGACGGACGGGGAAACAATGGTGAGCTGGTGCAGTCTGCCACTGACTATCCCTTTGTCTTCTCTGTTGCCGACGAATTGGGAATGTCTTCGGAGGTGGCGGGAATTATCTCTGTGGACGTGCTGGTCATCAGGGTTGGCGATGTGCTCAAGATGCAGGTTCCTTCCATTATATTCCGCAGTGATGCTGCCGACTTCAAGGGCAAGGACGAGGATACTGAGAAGGGGCTGGAGCAGTCCGTCATCGACAACAATATCCGGGTGCTCCGCCGCATAGCCCAGGTTCTGAACAAGTTCCCGGACTATACAGTGCGTGTGGAGGGCCACGCCAACAATATCAGCGGTACCGAGGCAGAGGAAACCTCCACTGCCAACGGAAACATTCCGCTGGTTCCCCTGTCAGAGGCGAGGGCGGAGACGGTGCGGAAGCTGTTGGTGGAATTCGGTGTGTCCGCCGGCCGCCTGTCTACGGTGGGAATGGGAGGCCGCCAGCCGGTGGTTTCCCGTGAGGACCGGGACAACTGGTGGAAGAACCGCCGGGTTGAATTCATCCTGAACAAGGAATCCAAGTAGGAAAGGGGGGAGGAGAGGGCTGCGGGCTTTTTCCTCCCTTTGCCTTGGTTCGTGCGGAGGTGCGTTTCCCAAGGTTGAGTCGGGTTTCGTATCGTTCTGATGTAACGGCTTCCTGGCTCCATGTTTTTATTGGTATGGTTTAGATTCTTTTAAGGGCAAAGGAGGTCGCTTGTGAAAAGGATTCGACTCTGGGGCTTGGTCTGCGTCTCTTTGGCTTTGCTTGGCTGTTCCGGGGTACAGACCTATCCTGTGCCGACGGAGGTCAGGTCTGGTGACGTGAGCTCCGTCGGCACGATTTACCGGTATACTGTCTATGAGGATTACCCCCGATGCTTTCATCGTGGAGTTTCGCCCTTCCTTGGAGGATACGGGCTGTGACTACAATGAGTTCGTCCGGGAGGCTTCGGAGGGGAAGCTCAGCTCCTATCATCGTGTCTCTCACTACCCAAATACAACCAAGCTGTGGTATGGGAAGAACTATTATCCCAATTATCCCGATTGACACTCTTTCTTGCCCGACTTTCCTGGAAAGGGAAAGTCTCTAAATTTTTCGAAGGAAAAACTATGGATTGCATTACCGCTCAAAGTGTCTTGTCCGGCTCGATTTCGGTGCCGGGCTCAAAGAGCCATACCATCAGGGCCTGCCTTCTTGCGGCCCTGGCGGAGGGAACCTCATATATCCGCAACCCGCTGCCCAGCGCCGACTGCCTCAGTGCCGCCCGTTGCATTGTGGAGATTGGGGCACGGATGGAGATGGACGAAGGCAATGGCCTTTGGACTGTGTTGGGTGCGGGAAAGCGTGCCCATCTTCCCGCCAACGTGGTGGACGTGGGCAACTCCGGTTCGGTGTTGTATTTTCTCACGCCCATTGCCGCTACCTTTCCTGGATGGAGCGTCTTTACTGGGGATGAGTCCATCAGGACACGCCCTGTCAGCCATCTGGCAGGAGCCCTGGAGCAGCTGGGCGCCACCACCCACATTTCCCGGCCGGATGCCGACGCCCCGCCGTTTTTGGTGCAGGGCCCCATCAAGGCGGGGAAGGTGGTTACTGATGGCCGCCTGTCCCAATACATCAGCGGCTTGATGATGGCCTCCTCCCGTATCGAGGGCAGCCTGGAGATAGAGTTGACCGACCCCAAGGAGGTGCCCTATCTGGACATGACCAGGATGTGGCTGGAGTCCCTGGGGATTCCCGTGCAGATGAGCGGCGACTACAGGCACATTGTGGTGGGGGGGCCCCACCAGATTCCAGCCTTTGATCGTACCATCCCCTCCGACTGGGAGGCAGTGGCCTTTCCCTTGGTGGCTGCAATCCTCACCGACAGCTGCATCACCATTGAGCACATCGACGGAAGCGGTAGTCAGGGAGACGAGGCCATTGTGCAGGTGCTGCAGTCGGTGGGGGCCTGCTTGGAATGGAACCGTGAGACGGAGGAGCTGGTGGTCTATGGCGGAAGCCAGGCAGTCTCTTGCAGCGACAAATTTCCGGCGGTAAACGGAGTTGCCGGCCGCCTGTCCACGCAAAACCTGCCGGACAGGACCCTGCGGGTAAACTGCTCAGGCTTTCCCGACGCTGTGCCGATTCTCTCCGTGGCGGCCTGCTTTATCGAGGGAACGACGGTTATTGAAGACATCGCCGTGTGTCGCAAAAAGGAGACGGATCGTATTGATGTGATGCGGCGTGAGCTGACAAAGCTTGGGGCTGAGGTGGAGGAGGGGCCGGACTATCTGGTGATTCATGGCCATAGTCCGATTGCAGCAAGCGGCGCTGCAAATCCTGAATTCAAGCTTCATGGTGGGGTGGTGGAAAGCTACGATGACCACCGTGTCGCCATGGCCCTGGCGGTGATGGGGCTGGCACTGAAGGAGCCAGTGAGGGTACGTGATGCCGAGTGCTGCGCTGTGTCCTTTCCAGACTTCTTTCAGGCGATGGGAGGAATCGGAGCTAGGTTTACCTTCGGCGCAGAATGATGAGCTCCGGGCGGTACTCGAAGTGGATGTTGTCCCATTGGAGCCACTTGCCGCCCCATACAAAGCCGTAGCGCTCGAAGATGCTGACCACCTCCTGTGGAGGCATCCAGCGGTGCTCCAAGGGAATGAGCATCCAGTCAGGGTTTCGGTGGCTGAGCCAGCTCCAGTAGATGTTCTTCTGCTGCCAACCTTCGGGCAGTATGTCCACGGCTATTCCCCAGCTGTGGAAGCTGCGGTCCTGCCTGCCCCGGATTTCCCGCCAATTGTAGCCCTCTACTCTGCTGATGCTCCTGATGAAGTCCCGCACCTTGGGATTCCTTTGGGCCTCCTCCCGAAGTCTGTCTTCCACCGCTGCAAGGGCTGGTACAATATCCTGATGAAGGTTGACCCGCCTCCCAAGGAAACGGGTGGAGACAATGTGCCGCTCCATGCTGGAACGGGTCTTTCCGTCATAGAGGGAATCGAAAAAGTCAAGGTTGTAGGGAGACTGGCTGGCCCGGTGGTCTGGGTCAGAAATCCGTTTTAGCTCCTGAATAAGTTCCTGGGAAAAGGTTTCCGGGTTGGGAACCTCCCAGGGATACAGGTAATCAACATAGGGGCGCCACTTCCGGGCATTCCTGGCCTGGGCCTGTGGAAGCAGCCTGCCCTTGGCCCAAAGAAATTTTCTTGTTCCCACCAAAATGAACCAGTCTTTGGCCTCCTCGTCATAGCCGAATGAGGAAACCTTGGAGGGATAGCCTCGTTCTAGTGCGGACAGGACGACTTGGGCCGTGGCTGGGGACTCTACATCGAAGGGCTCCAAGTCCGTCCCCTCGAAAGGATTTTCTGCCTCGGAGAGTTCGGACTCCTCCAAAGGGACTTTCCATCGGTTCTGCTCCGGTTGTGACTGTGCCACCATCATGCCCAGAACAAGGGCTGCCAGACCGATTGAGAGGGGAATGATTCGAGGAAGACGGAACACTAGTTGTGGTCGGGTGCCTTGGGAATGATGATGGCGGCGATGAGATAGACGACGATGCCGGAACCAATTCCCGCCAGAGCGAAGAACACGGCTATGAGTCTGATAATGGTGGCATCGATGCGAAAGAATTCTGCGATACCACTGCAAACACCCAAAAACATCTTGTTTCTGGAGCGCACGAGCTTCCGTTCGCCCGTGCCGGTTTCCTCAAAGGCATTCTTGTTCTGGCCGTCATTCTGGTTTTGTACTGACAATTCATTGTCCTCCATAATCTTACCTCGTACCATCCTCGGTGCTTTGCTTGAGCTCTCGCCATGCAGAGGACGGGATGCTTTCCATTCCGCAGGGCGGAAAGCAAGCCTTATTGTAAAGGAAAAGGGCTGGTTCCGCAAGGTGTATTGGGGGCCTCCGGCTCTCCTGCCGTCGAGTCGGAATGGCAGAAGGCTCTTTTCCACGTAGATCGCCTCCGGCTTTCCGTGCCTTGATTCGTGGGAGGAGCATACCAGAAGCTTTCGTCGAAACAAGGGAACGTGCCTGACTGAAATGCCTTGTGGGAACGAACGGCATCCTGGACGCTGTGTCAGGGGCGTTCATTGGAAAAACTTTTCCTTGACAGGCAGAAATTTCGATTTTATCATGGAATAATATACGATAGAAGGAGATTTTCTTATGGATTATTCCACTCAACAATTGAGAAATATTTCGATTGCCGGTCATGGTCAGACGGGAAAGACCACCCTTTTCGAGCGCTTGCTTTTTGTTGGTGGAACCATTTCCAAGGCCGAGGCGGTGGCATCCGGCAAGACGGTCAGCGACAACTCGCCGGAGGAAATCCAGAGAAAGATATCGGTGTACTCTTCCTTGGCCCATGTGTCATGGAAGGAGGCCCTCATCAATATGTGGGACACTCCCGGTTCCTCAGACTTTACCGGAGAGGTGATTTCGGCCTTCCGCTCCAGCGAGCTGGCGCTGATGCTGGTGGACTCCCGCTCCGGCGCCCAGATTGAGACCATCAAGCTGTGGCGTGACCTGGACCGCAGGAACAAGCCCCGCATCATCTTCCTGAATCGCTGTGAGGACGCACGCGCCGACTATGATGGCTCCGTCCAGGACATCCGCAAGAAGTTCAGTGTGGAAGTCTGTCCTGTTACCATTCCGATGGGAACGGGCGGAAGCTTCAAGGGTGTCATTGACGTGCTCCACGGCAGGGCCTATTTGGTGGCCGGCGAGGGTGCGGTGGAAAAGCCCACCGACATTCCTGCCGAGTACCAGGACGACTACGAGGATGCCCTGGGTGTTCTTGCTGGTGCTGCCGCCGAGGGTGACGACGACCTTCTGGTGAAGTTCATCGATGAGGGTGAGCTGACCCAGGATGAAATTATCACTGGACTTAAGATTGCGGTGGCAAATAACCGCATCGTTCCCTCCTTCGCCGGAAACCCAGAGGAGAACTGCGGCCTTGTCCCCCTGCTGGACTTCATTGCGGACATAGCCCCGGATCCCTCTGTCTCCATCGAGACGGCAGTCTCTCCGGTGGAGGAGAAGATGGCCGTCAAGTTCGATTCCGCCGCACCTGCCTCCGTGCTTTGCGTCAAGACCTCCAGCGACCAGTTCTCCGGCAAGCTCTCCTACCTGAAGGTGGTGGGTGGAAGCATTCATGCCGACTCCGAGCTGTTCAATCTGACGGAGAAGAAGAAGGAGAAGATCGGCAAGCTTTACCGCTGCGTCGGGAAGAAGCTGGAGGAAATCAAGGTGGCCCAGGCGGGAGACCTTTGCATTGCCACCAAGCTTGCCGTCACCAAGACCAGCGACACCCTCTCCGCAAGTCAGGAGAGTCTGCCCTTGGTCAAGCTGCGCCTGCCTGAGCCCGTGTACTCCATGGCCGTGGCCGCCAAGGAGAAGCGGGATGACGACAAGCTTGCCACCCAGCTGCTGAAGGCTGCCGAGGAGGACAGGACGCTCACCTTCCGCTACAATCCTGAGACCAGGCAGAACGTCATCTCCGGCATGGGCGAGCTCCAGATTGGGATTATTCTGGACAGGATTCGTGTCCAGTCAAAGATTGAGATTGAGACCTCCCTGCCCCGCATTGCCTATCGTGAGACCATCCAGCGGAAGGCCCAGGCTGAGTACACCCACAAAAAGCAGTCCGGTGGTCATGGTCAGTATGCCCGTGTGGTGCTTTCTGTGGAGGCTTTGGAGCGGGGAATGGAATATGACTTTTCCAATGCCGTTGTTGGTGGTGCCATATCCAAGGGGTACATTCCCGGTGTGGAGAAGGGCGTGAAGGAGGCTATGGAGCACGGTGTTCTGGCGGGTTATCCCGTTGTGGATGTGGCCATCACTGTTCTGGACGGAAAGGAGCATCCCGTGGACTCCTCCGAGATGGCCTTTAAGATTGCTTCCCGCAATGCTTTTAAGGATGCCATGCGTTCTGCAGGCCCTGTGCTGCTGGAGCCGGTGATGAATATTACCGTGTGGGTGGAGTCCAAGTATCTGGGAGACATCATGTCCGACCTGTCCGGCAAGCGGGGACGTGTGCTGGGTCAGAACACCCTGGCCGGTGACATTGACGAGATTCGGGCCCTGGTTCCCCAGTCCGAGCTTTTGAAGTATGCCATCGACCTGCGCTCCCTCACCAGTGGCACCGGCAGCTTCGAGACCTCCTTCAGCCACTATGACCCCATCTCCGGCAAGCTGGCGGATGAGGTCATCGCTGCCGCCAAGGAATTCATCCAGGTGGCTTCAGAGGATTAGCTCGTTGGTCAGCTGCGGGACAGGAGCCACCCCACGGAATACTTCTGGATGGGGCGATTTTCAAATTGACCTGTAGCTGGATTCAATAGATGGCACCGGGAAGCAGACATTCCTGCTTCCCGGTTTTTTTGCGAAAGCTGGTGGGATTGCCAGTCTTTGTCTGTAATGGAATCATAATCCTGACTGGGAATATTGTCCGCCAAGAATGCATGGACAGGCTCCCTCTCCTCCAGGACAAGCACTGTGTTGCAATGATTGCCGGGGTGGGAAGCTGCGGACACGTCTACGGTGGTGCGACAGCTCCAGTAGAAACGGAGGGGAGATCCACCCGCCCCTGTCGTTGCTCGTTACGGCTCGTTACGGCTCGTTCCCCAAGAGGAACGTAAGCTCGGCTTCTGGGATGCGGGATTTCGGGCCGCCTCGCTCCACCTCCAGATATCCGCCGAATGCCCAGCCGTACTTTCCCTGCTCATACTCTATCTTCACCCAGCAATCGGTCTTTCCATTGATGGTTTCCTGCTCCTCGGTTATGGTGACGGTCTGGAAATTCATCTGCCTTCCCCCATTCCGTATCGAATGGATGACGCGTGATTCCGAGCCAGGAGTGTCGGTAATGTCCAGATTTCTCCAAAGGGAGAGCGTCTGCTCAAGCTTTCTCACCGTCCATGTCCGGGAGGCCGTGGTGATTTTCTCTAGGATTGAGTAGTTCTGGTTCTTATACAAATTGCGTGGAAAATTGCTGTCACAGCAAATCCAGCCCCTGAGTTTCATGGTGGAGATTTCCAGCCACATTTCACCGGGAGTCTGTCCCCATGGGTCTTTTTCCTGAAGTTCAATGGAGCAGATTTGATGGATGTTGAATTTTTCCCTCCACCACTCAAGTTCACCCAATGGGTTCTGTGTTGTATAGCTGTCATAGATTGTGTTATCACTATCCGCTAGCATATCCCCAGCCTTGACATTACTGATTTCCAGCTTTCTGATTTCTATGGTTTGTTTTTCGTCAGTTATTCTACTGATTACAGTTCCATTTCCACCTTGATAATTCCCCTCGGAAAAAATAAATGTGGTACATAGACAAAGTAATGCAAATACTATGCGGTGTTTGCTCATTTTCCTCCTCCTGTGGAATTGATTGATTTAAAAAATAGAATTACTCTCCTGTTCCATAAATTCCCGTGCACGTTGCATCTTTTGTAAGACAGTGTCTTTGGGAGTTTCCAAGGTAAAATCACGAACATAGCAATAGAATTCCCCATTGAGAATAAAAATCACAGAAGTATAGAGATAGATTTTGTTTCCAAGCTTATATTCTTCTTTGAGGTATTGATCAAAACCATTTTGAAAATAGAGACGCAACGGAATCCCATTATAATTATGCTGAATCATATAAGGACAATTAGAAAAATATCTCCGTACTATCAATCCTGCTGCTGGTGATGACAATCCTGCTGCAATCTCTGCCGTTTTCGGATAGTTTGAGAGTGTTGTGGTAAGGCATACTTGGAATACAGGGAATGAAGAAAAGTGTATCTGACGCTCCTCATCTCCCCTTTCAGTGGCTTGCCTGTAGAGATTCTCAAGGGAATCTGGATAATCCCAAAAATCAATTTCGTCAGTTTTACCAGCTATGGGTTGGTAATCCAGCAATTTTGAGGAAGTGGGCAGGAACATTTCAATTCCAAAATAATACCAATCCTGCTCAAACTCAGGGGGAACTGCAGAAACATCAATAAGATAGGGATCAAATTCTTTGCACCGTATATTGAGTACAACTGGAGAAGAAACTGCCGTACCAATTACCTCTTCTTTCTTTATCTGTCTATTTTCAGCATTTTTATAGCTGTCAGAAACTTTCACCCCTGATACGATTAATTGGTATTCTACAAACTGTTTTTTCCCATCATAATAATAAGTATTTGGAAAGGTGATAATGATGGTATTGCTGTCGAATCCCTGGGGTAAGTTTTCATTGCCAATTTGATATATCGTTCCTGTCACAGGGGATTTGACCTGCTCACCAATATTTAGCCTCATTCCCCCATTGGTTCTTGATACTCCATAGAGTTGCAAGGTGAGGGATAACAATACAAGTGAAATTATTTTTTTTCTCATTTTCTTTCTCCTTATTTTCCAACTATATTTGCTAAAAACTCTTCATCTGATATCCGTGCCGTAACAACAGCCCGTTCTATAGCCTCTGCCAGAACCTGGGCTGCCAGGGTGCCTGCCATGTTCAGGTCTGCCGGGTGGCTGCCGCAGGAGACGGCGTACACCGTGTCTCCGTCGGCCAGGGTTCCCACGGGATTGATGCAGCGGGCGTAGGCATTGGTGGCCATGGCAGCCAGCTTGGTGAGTTGGGCCTTGGTAAAGTCGCCGTTGGTGACAATGGCGGAGATGGTGGTGTTGTTGCGGGTGAACAGGTCGGTGGACTGGGTGAAGGCGTAGAGGGCCTGGGCACTGTCTGCCCAGTCGGTGCGGTCCTGGGTGGTGAGCCCCGCAAGCTTTTCTCCCGTGGTGGCAGAAAAAACGTCCCCCAATGCGTTCACCACGGCTATGGCCGCCATCTGGAGTCCAGCCACCTCCACCCCATAGATGCCCACTCCCGCCTTGGATGCCCTGCCCATACCGGCAAGCTTTCCAATGGTAGCGCCGATGCCCGCCCCCCAGTTGCCCTGTGGATGCTGGTTGCAGTCTAGGGCGTGAAGACATGCTTGGTAGCCCATCTCCTTGTTGGGCCGCACCTTGCTGCTGCCATAGCCCAGGTCGTAGATGCAGCTCTGGCACAGGATGGGCACCAGGGCAAAGCCAGTATTGTAGCCAATTCCCCGTTCCTCCAGGCAGGCCATAACTCCGTCTGCGGCGGCAAGTCCGTAGGCTGAGCCGCCTGAAAGTACGATGGCGTGTACCGGTACGTCGGCGGTGACAGGGGAGAGCACCGGTGTCTCACGGGAGGCCGGCCCACCGCCACTTATGTCCACGCCTGCCCTGGCTCCTTGGGGAAAGGCCAGCACGGTGACGCCGGTCTTTGCCACCTCATCCTGGGCGTGGCCGATGCGGAGACCGGCAATGTCTTGTAAGCTGATTTCCTTCAATTGCATGGAAAAGCTCCTTTTCTGGCAGCTGCATCCTTTTAACCGTCTCGGCCTACTTGTTCATCTTCAGTGCGCAGTAGAGGCCGTCGAAGATGAGGCTGGGAATCACCACATTGAAGATGCCCTCGTCCTGGAACAGGTGGGAGAATCCGCCGGTACCAATGACCATGGGCTTCCTGCCATCGAAAACCTCCTGTGTGTAGGCGGAAATCAATTCCTTCACTGCTCCCAATGCGCCGTAATACAGTCCTGATTGGATGGCCTCTGCGGTGCTTGTTCCGCAGGCCCGGGCAGGATGGGCAATCTCAACGTTGGGCAGCTGGGCGGTACCCTGGGAAAGGGCCTGCATGGACATGTTGACTCCTGCCATGATGACACCCCCAAGGAATTCCTTCTTGGCGGTGAGGATGTCCACGGTGGTGGCGGTCCCCATGTCCACGATGATGATGTCGGAGTCGTGATAGTAGGCGGCAGCACCGATGGCGGCGGCGATGCGGTCCGCCCCGATTTCCTTGGGGTTGGAGTATTTCAGCTGGAGTCCCGTCTTGATGCCGGGCCGAATCAGCAGGGGCTCGATGTCAAAGTACTTGATGCAGGCGCTGGTGAGGGGATAGTTCAATGAGGGAACCACGCTGCAGCACACGATATCAGTCACCATCTTTGGGTCAAGGCTGTTCTCCCGGAATACCGAGCGCATGAAGACCCCCAGCTCGTCGCTGCTGGTGTAGTGGGCGGTGGTGTGGCGGAACTGGAGAATCAAGTCGTCGTCCAGAAAGACTCCGCCGGAAATCTGGGTGTTTCCGATGTCAAGGGTCAAAACCATTCTTCTTCCTCCTGAGATTGCTCCCCGGCACTTGCCTTCCGTCGTCGGCTAGCCGACCAGCGATGCGGCCATCCCGTACAGGATTCCTGCCATCTCGTCCTCGGTCTCCCCGTGATGGACCGCATGGACCTGCCCTCCCTCCAGTACGTTCACGGCGAATGGATGGCTGTCCCCGCTGATTTTGAGGATGTCGTTTGCCACCACATAATCGGCTGCCCCTCGCTCCAGGATGGACCGGCAGGCAGCCAGCACCTTTTCTGGCTCGGCGCCGCTGGTAAGTTTGAAACATACCACTACCGGCTCTTTATGTCCACCCTTTCTTGCCCATTCCTTGATGCTGTCTGCCAGCTTGGGTGCGGCCCGGAAGGTGACAGTCATGCTGGAGCCCGAGGGAATCTTGCCCTCTGGCCCCGCAGGAACCTCTGTTCCGTCCATGATGACCGTTTCCGGAATGAAGTCGCTGACGGCGGCGGCATGGACTACCAGCTGGTACTCCCTGGAGGCCAACTCTTCCTCCATGAGGCGGCCCAAATCCTCTCCGCTGACAAAGGTACGGATGGTACAGTCCGACTTGGGCTTGATGGATGCCGCTGCCGCCAAGAGGGTTACGTCGGCACCTTGGCGGGCAAAGGGGTCTGCAATGATGGCGGAAGTCCGGCCGGTTGATGTGTTGGTGACGCAGCGCACGTTGTCAATGGCTTCCCGGCAGCCACCGCCGGTAATGAGTATGTTCATGGATGTCTCCTAGTCCCCGCTTTCTGATGGTCCTTTTCCCTTGGAATCATTCCCTGCGGAAGAGTCGGGCGGGGATTCAATCAGTTTTTCTATGTATTCCAGAGCAGTCTCCGGGGAGAGGAGCTTTCCCCGGCCCACCACACCACAGGCCAGAAGCCCCTCTTCCGTGGGAAGGATGTGGGTTCCCCAGGATTCCAGCCTGCGCAGGGACTCCTGGACTGCGGGATGGTTGAACATGTTTGTGTTCATGGCGGGGGCAAGCAGCAGGGGCTTGTTGTAGTTGTTGGCAAGGCAGATTGCCCCGAACAGGTCGTCGCTGAGTCCCGCCGCCAGCCGGCAGATGCAGTTGGCGGAGGCAGGATAGGCGATGATGAGGTCGGCCCAGTTCTGGCTCAAACTGATATGGTGCATCGCATCCTCCCCGCCACTAAAGATGTCGGTGAGCAGGGGGCGGCCGGTAAGCCCCTCCAGCAGCGCCGGCTGGATGAATCTGAGCCCCCCTGCCGAAGCCGTGGCCTGCACCTGGTAGCCCTTCTTTGTCAGGAGGCTGACGAGGGTTCCTGCCTTGAAGCAGGCAATGGAGCCTGTCACATGGATAAGTATGTTCTTCATGGTGCCTGTTCCTTGGAGTAAGCTTGGACCGAGCGGCTCATTTTTCCCACAGAATCTCAGGATAATAGCCGTCTTGGATCTTTTTGGCAATCTCGTCCTTTACAATGGCCCGATCCTCCGGGTAGGTCATGCCAAACCAGCTTTCCGGCGAGGTGTACACCCTGATGCGTCCCTTGCCGTGGGTTACGATGTCGCTGGCGGCCTCTGGCAGCAGCGCCTCGGCCTTTTCGCTGGTGAGGTTTTTGGAAAGGAAGCTATCCCAGTACCGGTGGAATTCCTCGAAGGCAAGCGGGGAAAAGCCGAAGAAATTCATGGAAACCCACTCCCTTCCGGTCAGCTGGATTCTCTGGCCGTCCAGGGTACTGATGATTTTATCCCCCTCGTAGCCAATCTTGGTGTTCTCCTTCATGGAGACCAGGTAGTCGTCCTTGACGGTACAGATGGCGCGGGACACGGTACCGGAGCGGCTCATGGTGTTGCCCAGCACGAATCCCACCATGGCATGGTCGGTGCCATCAACTGGCAGGGAGGAAAGGTGGGCTCCCAGTGTCTGGAAGGCGGAGCGACCATAGTAGTCGTCGGCATTGATGACGGCGAATGGCTCCCGGATGGACTCCTGGGCGCATAGGATGGCGTGGATGGTTCCCCAGGGCTTGCTTCTGGTGGCAGCCTGCTGGAGCTGCTGGCTGGAAAGGCCGAATTCTGGGGTTTGGAACACGTATTCCGCATCAAAGTTGCGGGCAACCCGGTCAAAGAGCCGCTCCCTAAAATCCCGTTCGATGTCCTTTCGGATGATGTAGACAACCCTGCCGAAGCCGTTTTGCATGGCGTCGTAGGTGGCAAAGTCCAGCAATGTCTCGTTGTGGAGTCCAACGGAGTCAATCTGCTTGACTCCCCCGTACCTGCTGCCCATCCCGGCAGCCAAAACCAATAATGTGGGCTTCATCGTAAAATCTCCTGCACTCCAGCATAGCATGTAAGAGGGAATATCTCAAGTAATAGTTGGCGATTCGCCAGTTGGTGGGCAGAAAAAGGCGGCCAAAATGGAGTTTGGAAAAAAAGTCCCCGATGCGGGACTGCACCGGGGACTCGTCCAAGGCTATGGTCTCGGCCTAGTCAGCCTTCAGATTGCCCTTGACAGTGAGGATTCCCTTCTTCAACTCGGCCTTCAGCTCCCCGTCGTAGTCGATGGTGGCAGCATCGTCGGCCTCGTCATCCACCAGACGAATCTTGCTCCAGTCCAGGTCTGCCATGTTGGCCTTGTTTCCGCCGGACTTCAGGTACTCGTCCTTGATCATGAATTTCCCGCCGATGTTATCCGCAACCCCAGTGGCGATTTTAAAGGAATCGCCGGTGTCGATGACACCCTTCTCGTCTGTGGTCACCTGGTAGGCTGTTCCGCGGTGGACAAAGCGGATGGTCAGCCTCTTGCCGCTTTCCGTCACCGTGAAGGCGTCGGTGGAGGCGGTGTTCCAGGGGGAGACGGGGTACAGCACCAGCGCGCGCAGGCCGGCAGGAATCGCCTTCCTCTTTGTCGCCTCGCTGTCATAGCGGACGACATTGAAGCCTGTGGTGGACTGGGCCTTGGAGGCTCCCGTGGCGGCGTCGAAGCCGTCCTTCACGTTCCTGCCGCTGGCAGTCCAGTTGAGGTGGTTCTTCGCATCCGCCGCCTTGGTGTTGAAGCGGAAGTCGATGGAAACCTTCTGGGCGGCTGCCATGCCTGCCGCAGTCACCAGAACCAGAGCTGCAATCAAAAATTTAGTTTTTTTCATTCAAATCTCCTTGCAATACTCAAGATTGATTCTATATGTCATTCTTTTATCATATAGACATAAATATGACGAGGTATGATGGCGGTGGGTCAGCCTGGAAGACTGGCACCCGCCTCCAATGCGATGGTTATCATGTTGGAGAAGGTGGTCTGCCGCTCCTCAGCCGTGGTAGTTTCACCGGTGGCGATGTGGTCGGAGACGGTGAGGATGGCCAGGGCCTGGCGGCCGAATTTTGCCGCCAGGGTGTAGAGCTCCGCCGTCTCCATCTCGATGCCCAGCACCCCATACCTGGCCCACAGCCGCCAGTTTTCATTTTCGTCATAGAAGAGGTCGCTGGAGGTGACGGGCCCCTGGAGGGTTTTAATCCCCGACTTCTGGGCGGCATTGTAGGCTGCCATCAGCAGGTCGAAGCTAGCGGTGGGGGCAAAATGAAGGCTTCCGAAGCGCTGCACTGGCAGGGAGGAGTCGGTGCAGGCGGCGGTGGCTAGGATGGTGTCCCGTACCTTGGTGGAGGTGTGTATCGCCCCGCAGGTTCCCACCCGGATGGCCTTCTGCACGCCGTAGAACTGGAACAGCTCGTTGACGTAGATTGAGAGGGAGGGCTGGCCCATTCCTGTTCCCTGGACGGAGACCCGCCTGCCCTTGTAGGTGCCGGTAAAGCCGTACATCCCCCGCACCTCGTTGTAGCACTGTGCATCCTCAAGGAAATTCTCCGCAATGAATTTGGCCCGCAATGGGTCTCCCGGCAGCAGGATGGTGTCGGCAATCTGGCCTTCCCGTGCATTGATGTGTGTGCTCATGTCGTTCCTCCAGTGGTTTGCGTCTGCGGGGCTCATGGTATGGCCGCAACTCCTTTCAGTATACCTTCTGGTGGCGGAAAATACAAGGGAAGGAATATGCTGGAAGGGTGGTTGCTTGTCCCGGTTGGTGATGTTCCCCGCCGGAGTTCAGCTGGATTCGTGTTTTTTTTCAAAATCATTCCTGACATTGTGCATAATTTCTTCAGTTGAACCCCTACAATAAGTTTGGAGTCGGGATGGCGCCGGGGCCGTTGCGGTCCACTAATTGTATGGAGGTACATTTTGAAAGAAAAGAATAATGAGAGGATTACCGGGTTCGGCTTTGTCGGACTTGCCGGTTTTGTGGGTATTGCTGTGCCGCTTTTTTTGCTGTGTGTCAGTATTTTTTCTGTTTCCTGCAAGATGACGGCGGAGGGAATCGTCTCTGCCTCGGATGACGTGAAGAATCCGGTTCTTTCACATTTTTCTCAGGAGTCGGAGGGTTCGGTGCTGCTAGCCTTTACAGAGGAGGTGGAGCTGTCCAGCCTGGAGGTCCGGGAGGAGGGTGCAGCCAGCCAGGGGGAGCCTGTCTTTTCTGGAGGACAGATAGGGCTGGAGCGTGTCCAGGATGCCCCTCCCTTTCAGAATGAGGAGAAGGGAGTGATGGTGAGGGGAGTCTTCCCGGAAAGTCAGACTTTGGATCCCGGCGTTCCCTACATCCTGTCCGGTGTAGCCTTGGACGGGAATGGAAACAGTCTTCTGTTCCAGGTACCCTTCCACGGCTTTAACAACAGGGTGGCTGGCGTGGTTCTCAGCGAGGTGCGGACTGAGGCGGAAAATATGAAGACAGACAAGGCCAAGCTTGAGTATGTGGAGCTGTACGTCCACACCGCCGGCAACCTGGCAGGAATTAGCCTGTGGAATGCCAACGACGACAAAAAGTACGGTGAGTATGTGTTCCCTGCCGCAGAGGTGAAGGTCGGCGACTATGTTGTTGTTCACTTTCGCACCATGGACGAGCACGCCTCTGGCTGTATAGATGAAACGGGGGGTGACCTGAATGCTTCCACCGCCCCGGACTCCTGTGCCGACGTGCGGGATTTTTGGGTGCCAGGAACCGGCTCCCGTCTGGGAAAGAGCGACGTGATTCTTCTGCGGGAGCGTTCCGGCGGCTCGCTTATGGATGCCCTGCTGTATGTGCAGTCCTCTGCCAAGGATTCCACCCGGAGCAAGCTGGTTGAGACCACCCGCCAGTTTTTGGGTGCAGAGGCAGGGCAGGAGGGCATCGACTTTTCCACATGGGTTTCTGGCGACGGCCTGACTACGGTCAACAGGACCCTGTCCCGGCAGAACATCAGTGCCAATGTAGCGGGAGCCGAGGATGTTCACTCTGCGTCAGCAGGCGAGCACTGGTTTGTTACGAAGACTGTGGGAAAGGATAAGGGAGCCACTCCTGGAGCACCCAACTCGTCCAACAGATACGAGGCAAATTGATGGATATGGCTGGAACCGGCAGCCCGGCCCTGTTGGTTTCAGCCAGTCCGTACCGCAGGTGAAGGTATGCCTCCTTTGTTATTGACATTTTTCTTGTGGTGTTATATAGTTCCACCGAACAATAGAAGTATCCATGTTGGTGGGGGAGTCGTTCAAACGGCTCTTTTTTTGTATTCACAGGCCATGGGCAAACTGTCGTGCTGAGAATTCTGGCCGACGGCTTGGCGCCGGGGCTGATTCGGAGCGTTGGTGGAATATATACCGCT
The DNA here is from genome assembly GCA_937876905.1 of uncultured Treponema sp. GTDB lineage: Bacteria > Spirochaetota > Spirochaetia > Treponematales > Treponemataceae > Treponema_F. The sequence goes on along the minus strand of CALEFI010000110.1, from coordinate 1,535 downwards.
TGATTCTATCCCTTATTTTTCTGATTGCAATCCCTTGGTGGTCGGCCTGGGCTATATCCTTGTTGACTTGAAGGTGGTTCCCCAGCATGGCTCCATCAGGGTGTCGGTTGTCATCACCAAGCCTGCCGGAGACTCCGGGGCAGTGGGGGTCAACGACTGTGCCCGCGTCCACCGCGCCCTGCTGCCCCGTCTGGAGGCAGTGCTGGGCTCTCAGGACATCTACATGGAGGTTGCCTCTCCGGGAATGGAGCGGCTGATCAAGAATCCGGCGGAATTCGCCCTGTTTACGGGCCGCTACGTCCGGGTTTGGGACAATGAGATAACGGACTGGGTTGCCGGGAGGATTCTTTCCTGCGACGCCCGGTCATTGACCTTGGAGCTCGTCCACGGGGACGGCGGCGTGTCCTCCGAAGTTTCTGGCGAGGTGCGGACGATTCCCTATGGGCGAATGTCGAAGGCAAGATTACTACAGTTAGGAGGCTAGGCATGCCCTCTCAGATGGCAGAGATGATACGGAAGCTGATGGACGACAAGGGGATACCTGAGTCGGCCGTTTTGGAGATGATTGAGGAGTCTCTCAAGGCGGCCTACAGAAAGCATTTCGGCAGGTTCGGCGTGAGGTATGACAATGCCGTGGTGAAATTTGCGGATGACTTGTCCGAGGTTTCTTTGTATGCCAAAAAGGATGTTTTGGATGGCATTTATGATCCTGTCACCGAGATTGAGCTGGAGGATGCCCTCAAGCTCAACCCGGACTGCGAGGTGGGGGATGAGATTCTCATCCCCATCGACCCCCGTGAATTCGATTTCCCCACCGTCCAGATAGGCAAGCAGACCTCCCGCCAGACCCTTTCTGAGATTCAGAAGGATCGTCTCTATGCCGAGTTCAAGGACAGGGTTGGCGAGATTATGGTGGGATATTTCCAGCGCGAGGACACGCGGGAAGGCAAGGGCAAGGGTACCATCTATGTGGACTTGGGAAAGGTGGAAGGCATCCTCCCCAAGCGCAACCAGTCTCCTAGGGAACGCTACGAGAAGAACGACAGGATCCGTGCCCTGGTTACCGAGGTGAAAAAGACCAATTCCAAGGGTGCCTCCGGATTGCAGCTGGTCCTGTCCCGCACCGACCCCGACTTTGTCCGAAGGATTATGGAGCAGGAGATTCCTGAGACCTACGACAAGACGGTGGAGATCTACAAGATTGTGCGGGAGCCCGGCTACCGGACAAAGGTGGCCGTGTATTCCCATCGGGAGGACATAGACCCTGTCGGCGCCTGTGTCGGCCTGAAGGGAGTGCGCATCCGGGCTGTCATCCAGGAGCTGGACGGAGAGAAGATTGACGTGCTGAAGTACGACCCGAATCCCGCCGAATTCATCAGGAACGCCTTGTCCCCGGCAGAGGTCTCTGGGGTGGTCATCCTTGACGAGGGCAAGCGGCAGGCCTTGGCAGTCGTGCCGGAAAGCCAATTCTCCCTGGCCATCGGAAAGCAGGGCTGGAACGTCCGCCTTGCCAACCGTCTGGTGGACTGGAACAT
>CALEFI010000109.1 GCA_937876905.1 uncultured Treponema sp. | reverse complement strand
ACTCGATTGCAAGGAGGCACTACATGACCTGGGCACTGAAGATGGCGGACGCACGGTATGACGGCTACGACGAGGGCTTCGAGCGAGGACTGGAGCGTGGAGCCTACCAGACTAGGCTGGAGACGGCCAGGCGACTCCCCCGATGAGGTGGCCGACATAACCGGCCTCCCTGCTTCCCAGGTGGAGGCGTTGCTGGCAGAGGAGGGCTGAGCGGAAGCCTCGGCCCGGCCCCCAGATTTTGCGTTAGCAGAATCGAATCTGGCCTTGCGGCCAGTTCTGTAAGGAAACGATTGAATTGGCGGCTCCCGCCGCCTGCGAATCCGTGTGGCACCTCCCAGCCCAGCCCGCAAGCCCACAAAAAAACACCCCGCCATGGCTGGTGCGCCACAGCGGGGTGCGGTTGTTTTAGACTACCCTTTTGGGGAGGGTACATGAGCCAGAATTGGGAAAGAAAATTCCTCTAGTTTTGTTCTTCTAGCTTATCACCCCACGTTCTCATATTCAAGGTTTCATATAATGTTGAACCTTGTCCAGTTGTTACATATAACTCTTCATCACTATTCTCTAACTTCATACCCCAATATTTAAACACCCATCCGCTGCCAGTATACATTGCTTTCGTTCTACCATCAGCTTCGGCAAAAGGCCATGTCTCTTGTTTTTCTCCATTCTTGTAGTAATCGACGGATGAACCATCATCTGAAAATACATACGAATAAGTGGAATTAAAATATGTCCTTCCCTTCACCCGCAAAAGCCATGCCGGTCCCAAGTCAACATAACCAAACTTGTACCCCTTTCCAGATTCTGAATTACCTGTTACCGTCAGGGTCATAAGGTCAGAGCTGAGGGTGAAAGTGTAGCCACCACCAGTTCCCGACGTTGCACCTGTGCTTGTAATAGCCACTGTTGCCTTGGATGTTGAGCCATCCTCTCGCCATTTGTTCTCCAGCAGCGTTGCGGTCTTGCCATCCGCACTGAATTCCCATGTCAGCAGCTCCAGACCAGCCTCCGTTCCATGGGTGGCATCATCCTTGCGAATCTGCCATCCTCGGCTAGCGACGGTCTCATGGAAATCCTTCCCAAGCAGGGGCTTCTTCCATGCCGCCCAGTCGCTGGCGCTGTCTGCATAGGTTCTTGCCTCGGATACAGATGAGAAGCCGTCTCCCCAAGTCCAGGTAAGCTTGTAGTCATCGCTGGAAAGTTTCAGACCATAGTACTTCAAGAGCACGGCGCCTTCCTGTTCGTACACAGCGCAGACGTTGCTGTTTCCGTTCTCACGGTAAAGATACTTCTTGGTGGTGGAGCCGCTGGTGGCGGTGATTGTCTTGCCCTCACTGCTGAACTTGTACGTCCAGCCGCAGCCGACATACTCCGTATTTTTCACCCTGTTCAGGAATGACGGGGTTGGATCTTCGTAAGGCCAGGTGTAGGCCTTGCTGTCAACGTTCAGCGTCCAGATGCCAGTTCCCTCGTCAAAGGTCAGCGTGGCAGACTTGGAGTCAATCTTGCCAACTGTGGCGGCGTCTCCATTTTCTACTGTCTTTCCTGAATCTGACCTGGGAGCACCCTCCTTCCAAGTCTCCGTTACGAAGGTGGCGGTCTCTCCGGCTTCGTCGAATGCCCAAGACCAAAGAGTCTTTGAATAGCCTTCTCCATTTTGCTCCCGGAGACTGAAAGTCTTGCCCGCTACGGAAGACTTGAAGTCAGCCTTCAGGCTTTCCACCCGGTTCGCCGCATTGACCATGTTCCAGATTACAGTCCCAGCCCAGAAGGCACTGTGATTGGTACACTGAATGGTCATGTCCTTTTCTGACAGCTGGAAGCCAGCGTAATAGGCCGAGGCATCCTTGCTTCCGTAGACGGCCTTGGCTTTATCCTTGTCAGCCTGCTCAAACTTGTAGTTGTAGGTTTTTCCGCCACTGACAAATACCAATGTCATGCCATCATCAGAGAAGTCGTACGTGGTCTTTCCATCTGTTGACTTGAATTTGGCTCCCTTCACACGCTCAACAAAATCGGGGCCATAGTCAATGAGGGTACAGATTTCCGTCTCACCCTCGATTTCCAAGACAAGACGGCGGGACTCATCTTCCAGTTTCACTGTACCTTTCTTTCCATCTTTGGTAATCTCACCCTCAGTGGCGGTCTTCCCAGCACCGACACTATAGGTGACGGTGGTGAGGGGCGTATCCGTGGGCAGGCCGTACCAGCTTTCCGCCGTGCGGGTGATTTCAGTCCCTTCTTTATTGACTTTGTACCTGTACAACACTACACCACTTCTTCCTTCTGCGGTCACTTCGCGTCTGAGGAAAATGGTTTCCTTTTCTCCCAGCAACTTCATGTTGAGTGCGAAATTGTCCACGCTATGATTGTTAAAGGGACTCTTTCCCGCCCCCTCTGGTGTCTTGCTGGCAATGCCGTTCCCTGCCTCACCCAGAGTGGGCTGGTATTCTCCCTTGGCAAGGTTGTTCTTAAACCACTCGTACATAACCACCGTGTATTTCCCGTCGGCTTCCTTCGTCACATAGCCAACCGGGTCGTACATGTAGAATTGATACGTAGTGCCATCCTTGTATGCCTCGTTGTCGGTGGGGCCCCAGGCCGTGGGCACATTGTTGCCGAACACGCTCTTGCTGGCAGTCGGCTTGGCAAAGGCGAACATCAGCTTGGAGTAGGTGTCCACGGCGAACAGGAAGTTGTCCAGGCTGGGAGAGAGTGTCTGCCCGGTGAAGCGGTAGAAGTAGAAGCGGCTCAGCTTGGGATTCCCCTTGCTGGTGGACTGGAGCTGGCTGTTGTAGCCTCCGTTGGGGTCATACAGCGGGTTGCGGCCACGGTACTGGTACCAGTGCACCTTGCTGATGCCATAGCCTTGGCCCTCCGTGTCGGGAGCATTGGCGTGCACGAACTCGCCCTTGACCGTGTCCCTGGGGCTCCATACGTCGCCCTTCTGCATGGCGTACACCGGCACATTGCTGTTGTTGAAATAGGTGCCTACCAGCGACATCTGCTGGAACTCCTCGGCGGGGAAGTTCAGTTTGTCGTCATTTTCGTTGCCGTTGGAATCCTTCTTGTTGTACCACTTCTCCAAGTCGTCGAAGGTGTCCACACCGCCGGTCAAATCCAACTCCGGCTCCGGGGCCACAACCAACGCACTGTCGCCACCAGCATCCCTCTTGGAATTGTAGAGCCTTGGGTCCTTCAGAAGGCCGTTGCTGCACGAGAACAGT
>CALEFI010000108.1 GCA_937876905.1 uncultured Treponema sp. | reverse complement strand
CTTCCCAGAGGGCGGTTTCCGTCCGAGAGGCCCGCCCTGTTGCGGCGGATTGCATCCGCCACCACAGACACTGCCTCATCCTGTCCCACCACCCGCTGGTGCAGCACATCCTCCAGCTCCAGATACTTCTGCCGCTCCCCCGCCAGCATCTTGCTGACAGGAATCCCAGTCCAGGTGGAGACCACACGGGCAATGTCCTCCTCGGACACCTCCTGCCGCAGCAGACGCTGGGATTCCGAGTCGGACTTCTGGGTCTCCTCCCGGCGGGCCACCGCTGCCTCCAGCTCCTTCTCTATCTGGGGAATGCGTCCATACTTTATCTCCGCCGCCTTGTCATAGTTGCCCTCACGAGTGTAGCGGGTCTCATCAATACGAAGCTGCTCCAGCTCCTCCTTCAGACGGCGAGTCTCGTCAATCTCCTTCTTCTCGTTCTCCCACTGGAGCCGCATGGCATCACGACGGCTGGTAAGCTCCGCCAAGTCCTTTTCCAGCTTGGCCAGCCGCTCCTTGGAGGCAGCGTCGCTCTCCTTGGACAGGGCCTGCTTCTCAATGGACAATTGCAGCACCTTGCGCTCCACCTGGTCCAGCTCCGTGGGCTGGCTCTCTATCTCCATCTTCAGCCGGCTGGCCGCCTCGTCCACCAGGTCAATGGCCTTGTCCGGCAGGAAGCGGTTGGTGATGTATCGGTTGGAAAGGACGGCGGCGGCCACCAGGGCATCATCCCGAATGCGGACACCGTGGTGCACCTCGTACTTTTCCTGCAAGCCACGCAGGATGGCGATGGAATCCTCCACCGTGGGCTCGGCGCAGTACACCTGCTGGAAGCGGCGCTCCAAGGCCGCATCCTTTTCTATATATTTACGGTACTCATCCAAGGTGGTGGCACCGATTGCCCGCAGCTCCCCACGGGCCAAGGCAGGCTTCAGCAGGTTGGAGGCATCCATGGAGCCCTCGGCCCCGCCCGCCCCGATGAGGGTGTGCAGTTCGTCGATGAAGAGAATGATGTCCTTGTCCTCAAGGATTTCCTTGAGGATGCGCTTTATCCGCTCCTCAAACTCGCCACGATACTTCGTCCCCGCCACCACTGCGGCCAGGTCCAGGGAGACAAGCCGCTTCCTCAGAAGATTGCGCGGCACCCTTCCGCTGGCGATATGCTGGGCCAGCCCCTCCACGATGGCAGTCTTCCCCACACCGGGGTCGCCCACCAGGACGGGGTTGTTCTTTGTGCGGCGGGAAAGAATCTGCACGACGCGGCGCACCTCACGGTCACGTCCCACCACCGGGTCAAGCTGCTGGTTGCGGGCCAGGGTCGTAAGGTCCCTGCTGAATTCAGCAAGGATGCCCTGGCGTCCGCCACGCTGCCTTTCCGCACGCCCGGCTCCCTGGCTCCCCATGGGGATGAAGGGTCCGGCTGCCGCCTTGACCCGGTTGTCATAGGAGGACTGGAATTTCTCGTAGATTCCGCCGAGGGCGGCGTACACATCGTCAACAGTGATTCCAGCCTTCTCGAAGAAGCGGGCGGTGATGCTGTACTGCTCTCGGATGGCTGCCAGCACAAGGTGTTCCGTGCCGATGTAGTCCCGGCGAAGGCTCCTCGACTCTATGCTCGCCCCATCCACAAGGCTTCTCAGCCGCCGGGAATATGGCAGCTCGTCCGACGGGCCCGCCTTGCCCCTTACCAAAAGCCCCTGCTCCAGGGCCAGCTGGAAGGTCAGGACATTGACCCGCAGCTTCTGCAGCATGATGTAGCCCAGTCCCTCCGCATGCTTGAGAAGGGCAATCAAAACATGCTCAGGCAGCAATTCTGCGCTGCCGTTCTTCTTTCCCTCTTCCTGGGCCAGCACCGTAACGAGCTTGTGGGCCCGAGGGGACAAATTCTTTGCCATCGTCTTCCTCAAAAAGTATGTCGGTCTTCACTCTATCTCATGCAGGAGCCGCAACACAGACATCCTGCATGAAGTCTACTACAACCACCGCCTAAAGGCAAATCTGAACCCGCTCCAAGGACTCCTGCAGGAGCAGCGAGCGCAGCCGGGGTATGACCAGGGAAGAATGCCCCTCCACATCCGGCTCGAAGGAGAAATTCATCTGCCCGTCCTTGTACAGATAGTCAAGGTGGGCATTCCTGACACGGTACATGAGGGCATGGAGCTCCCGGTAAGATATGCCCATGATGAGGCCGGTGCTGATGCCGAGATGCAGGGCGCAGATAATCTCCATAGCCTCGCTGCACTCCACAAAGCGGCTGTAGCGCATGATCGAGAACATGCGGCTGATAATGTGGCGCAGCATGGTGGGACGCATCTCGGCATAGGTTGCACGGGAGCGGCGCTCGCTGGCACAGACGGAAGCGGCCACCATGTCGAATTCCGCCAGCTGCTCCTCCTCCCCCCCGCTGGCGGCGTATCGGGAGCTCAGCTGGTAGCAGGCCCCCAGAGCCGCATGGGAAACCGAAGTGCCCCCGAAGGCCGGCTCCAGCACACAGTTCTGCCGTGCGCACCGCTCCATCACCTGCTTGACCTGCTGGGTCTGCAGGAGTCCCGGCAAAAACATGCGGGCAGACACCTTCATGCCGCTACCGGCGTCGGCCAGATTGGAGGTGAGAAAGCCGAAGTCGTAGGATGCGGCGAACTGGAGGCTTTGCTGGAGCGCATTGTCCACCTCACGGCACAGATTCCAGGTGTCCGCAAGGTTGTATCCGGCAGCAAGGGCGGAGAGACTCACGTGGTCGCTGCCGTTCACAAGGCAGGAAAGGCGCCCGTCGGTGCGGACAACGACACCGGGAACGCAGTCGAACCTGCGCAGGATGTCAGCCTCCACATTGTTTATGTTACGCTCGGTATAGCTGCACTCCGGGAGGATTCCCCGCTCAACCAGGAGCTGGCGGGCAGAAAAATCCAGCTGGTCGATGCCAATCTGCTGGAAATGGTCAGGATTCGGCACCCTCTGGAAGGCGTCGAAGACAAGGGACTGGATCCGCTGGGCATCGTCGGCACTGCATTGGCGGGGAAAGACAAAATTCGCCAGGTTGCGGGCCAGCCGGATACGGGTTGAAAGGACCACGTCATTGTCAAGTCCATCCTCCGCATACCACACTGTCCCGGCGCCAAGGGTGTCGGGACGGCTGCTCATGCCTCTTCCCCGTTTGTCACGTCAGAATAGTTGTTGCCGACGGCGCATTTGTCCAGGGCCTTGAGACGGTCCCGGTACATGGCCGCCTTCTCGTACTCCTCGCGGGCGACGGACTGCTCCAGCTTTACCTTCAGCTGCATCCTGTCCACCAGAACCGACCTAAAATTGGCCAGACGATCGGGCATGGAGCCTGTGTAGACCCCGGAGACACCCTTCTCCACCAGAATCTGCCGCAGCTCCTGGCTAAATATATTATAGCACTCAGGGCAGCCAAGGCGCTGACTCTTGGAAAGCTCCCCGCTATCCGTCCCGCAGACAGGACACTGCCGCCCGTCCTTGCGGACGCTGGCTATGGAGTCGAAGAGCCCCGCCAGGGCCATCTCTATCCTTCCGTTGCTGGTGGACAGCCCCCGCTGGGCGGCACACTGGAGGCATAGATGGACCTCCTTCCGGGTTCCGTTGCTAACCTGCTGCACCATCACCATGGCATCACGAACATTACATACATCACAAATCATAGGCTAGAATTTCCTCAAGGTGTCCAGGGGCTTCTCCCGACCGGCCCTAATGCTGGGCAGGGCAGATACCACCACGGACAAAGCCAGTGTTCCGGCAGCTATGGCCAGGATTCCCCCCCATGGCAGCACCACAGGAATCTCCTCCAAATAAAAGGCGGGATCCAGCAGGCGGACCGGAACATAACGGCCAGCCGACAGCTCCCTGCCAGAAGAGACAGTCCCGGCAAGGGCTGCAAGCACATCTTTAAGAGTATACCAGAAACGGGCAAGAATGTTAATGATTTCTTCGATTCCAGACAGAATTCCGTTCACATTTATGGAGCACAGTATGCCCAGCGGAATGCCCAGCACCACTCCAATACCTCCGGCGCAAAAGCCAGTCAGCAGGAAGGCCAGCGTGACTCCCCTGGAGGTGGCCCCCACGCTTTTCAGGATGGCAATCTCCCTCCGCCGCTCCATAGAAAGCATCACCAGGGCGGAGGAAACGTTCACCGAGGCCACCAGCACAATCAGGAACATCACAAAGATGAGCATGATCCGTGTGGACGAAAAATTCTCGAACTGGGTTGTGTTCAGCTGGCTCCACAGGCTCAGGCGGCAGTCCTGTGGAATCGCTTCCTCCACCAGCCAGGCTGTCTCCAGCAGGCCGTCTCCGAAGGCGTCCTCCGTCTGGACTCCCACCAGAATTGTGGACAGGGAGCCTTCCAGCAGGGAGAAGCCGGTCTCGAAGGGAATGAAGACCCACAGGGCATCCAGCTCCTGGTAGCCGCAGGAGACAATCCCCTCCACCGTGAAGGACGAGATCCTCGGCGTGACCCTCCCCGTGGGGCTGGTGCGCATGGTCACCAGACGGATGCTGTCACCGGGCTCCAGGCCGAGGCTCCTGGCGATTCCGGTGCCGACGAGGGCACTCCTTGGCCCTGAAAGTCCCAGGGAGCCGGCCTCCGCCTTGAACAGCCGGGAAAAGCTGGAGCCGGGGGCAAATATTCCGGGGGGGACGGAGCGGATGGTGGCTCCGGCACGCCCCTCCTCCCCGGCGGCAAGGCCGATTCCCTGCCGCTCCGGGAAGGCCCCAGAGACGCCGGGAACCTCCCGGATGCGGTCTGCCAGCTCCTCGACACCACGGGCCGAGTCCAGGTCTAGGGACGGGGATCCGCGGCGGGAGGGCACCACCACCTGCATGTGATAGCTGGAGAGCTCCACTATGCGGGAGGTTATGCCCTCTATCATGCCGTCGGACACGGTGAGCACAAGCACCAGAGGAACCAGACTCAGGGCAATGCACAGGACCGCTCCGACAAGACTCCTTCCGGCAGAGGACTTCTCCCCCGTCCTGCCGAGCCGGGAGGAGGACAGGAGCATTCTCTGGGCATAGAGGATGGAAGCGCCTATCCTCATCGGGAATCCACCCGGGCCAAAAGCCCCTTCTGTATGGTATAGACCACATCACCCTTGGCCGCAAGCTCCCGGTCGTGAGTCACCAGCACCAAAGTCTTCCTGTACCTGTCCACCATGGAGAACAGAAGCTCTCCGATGAGCTCGGCATTGGCGGGGTCCAGGTTTCCCGTCGGCTCGTCCGCCAGCACCAGTTGCGGACTCTGGATGAGGGAACGGGCCACCGCCACCCGCTGCCGCTCGCCGCCGGAAAGCTGGGAGGGCAGGTGGTTGAGCCGGCCCTCAAGTCCGACATCCACCAAAAGCTGGCGGGCCGCCTGGGCCGCATCCTTCCTGGAGGCTCCTCCTATGTAGGCCGGCAGATAGACGTTCTCCAGGGCGGTGAAGTCCTTCAGCAGGTAGTGGAACTGGAAAATGAGTCCTAAGAACCTGGAGCGGTACTCCGCCAGCTGGCTCTCCGGCAGGCTGTGCACCTGATAGGGCCCCACCACCACGGTACCGGCAGTGGGACTGTCCAGCCCACCGATGATGTTCAGGAGGGTGCTCTTTCCGCTGCCGCTCTCGCCAACCACCACCACCTTGGTGCCGGCGGCCACCTCCATGTCCAGGCAGCTGATGATGGTCAGGCTCTCCGTACCGGTAACATAGGTCTTCTCCAGTCCGCGGATCTGGATGACGACATCACTCTCACTACTCATGATGGAGCACCTCCGAAAGTGTCATGGACAGGACCTTCCTGCTGGCCATCCAGGATGACGCCAAGGCAGAAAAGACCCCAAAAAACGTTATGAACGCTAGCTCGAAAGGCATCATGCGGGCGGGAATGCTCGCATACACCTGGTACATGGGATTTTCCCGCACAAAGGATGCCATGGCCGGGCTTGTCATCATGGTGACCAGGTACTGGAACCAGTAGCTCAGCTTGGCGATGGCATCAAATACCAGGGCCATCTTGACGCAGAGCAGCATGCCCAGCAACAGCCCCGGAACGGCTCCGAAAAGTCCGGTCAGGAGCCCGCGGACGACGAAGATGAGCTGCACGTCCCGCTTGCGTCCCCCCAAGGCGGAGAGGACGGCAATCTCGCTGTTGCGCTCAAAGACCATGCGCCGCATTCCATTGAAGATGTTCACTCCCACCACCACAAAGATCAGGAAGACCAGCATCATCAGCAGGTTCTTCTCCACCCTGAGCGCCCCGAAGAAGGAGCGGTTGTAGCTTCGCCAGGACTCCATCCTCAGTCCCGGCATCCCCTGCTCCAGGCGGCGCATCACCTGAAGGTCGGATCCTGAGTCCCTGAGCTTTACGGCCACAAGCTGCTGGGCTCCCCGGCCAAAGAACTGCCGTCCGGCCTCCAGGGAGACAAAGGAATAGCTGCTGTTTATCTCCGCATAGCCGCAGGAGAAGATGCCGGTCACCATGAAGTTCCGGTTGTCCGAAATCAAGTCCACATCGCTGCCGCCGGAAAGGGCCAGCATGCTCACCGTACCGCCGACACGCACCCCCAGCTGGCGGGCAAGCTCGCTTCCCAGCACAATGCAGTCGGGACGGGACAGGTCGAATTTCCCCGACACAATGCGAAGCTCCCTGGCAAAGCCCGCGTCGGTGCGCAGGATGTCCGGGGACACGGCCCGGACGAGGGATGCGGCCTGACGGCCGGAGGAGGTGGCAAGGAGGCTCTGGGCTTCGTACAGGGGCTCTATGGCCACCACCCCAAGCCCCGGCTGATGGCACAGGGACTCGAAGGCAGCCTGGTCGAAGTCCTCCTGAACCTCGACACGGATATGGGAGGAGCTTATCTCCATGATGCTGTCGATGAAGCCCAGCTGGAAGCCGTTCATCACGGAGACCACCACAATGAGGGTCATCACACCAAAGCAGATGCTCAGGGAGGCCAGAAATCCTGTTACGGCCGAGCGGCCGGCACGGTCAACCTTGGCAAACCGCCGGGAGACAAAAAAGATCCACTTCAATACTCTGTCCTCCTCAACTCCCTTCCGTCAAGATAGATAGCCTCGGAGACGAGGCGGGCGCCATCGTAGGTGGCCTCTATCCTCATGCCGTCGATATGCCGGATCTCCTTGCACCGGCCGTCCCCCTCGTACCTGCGGGAGACGAGGAACTGGCCGTCTTCGTAGAGCTCATAGCCACCGTGGATGTCGCCGGGAGTCTGGAACAGGGTCCGCTGGACAAGGGGCTGTGCCCCAGGCTGCCGGGGGTCATCGTCCCCCCCGTGGTGGAGTGTCACCACCTTCTCGGCCAGCAGCCCATCCTGATCATAGCGGTACTCGGTGACAGATGCCAGGGCGAGCTCCGGAAAGTCCTGCCACGGGTCGGCGGGACTTTCCGAGTCAGCCCCTTCCGCCTCCTGAGCAGGAATGTAGCGCTCCTCCCGCACCAGAAGGCCCTGGACAGAATAATGGGAGTCCAGCCGGCTCCCCGCCAAAAAATCAGTCAGGACAACCCGCTCCCGCATACCGCCGCCGTCATGGTAGTAATAGTCCTCCTGGACACTTAGCCGTGGGAGCGCCAGCTCCTCCCCGTCCTCCGGCTCTCCTTGCACCCAGGTGAGCCTGCTTTGGAGCCGGTAGTCCTCGTCATAGAGGCTGCGGGAAAACTGGCTGTCCGCCATGGTCGCAAGGCTTCGGTAGCTCCGGGAGGACAGGAGGGCAACCTCCTCCCCGTCGTAACGGTGAAGACGGGGCATACCGGCAGAATCCAGATGGAGCTCCTGCCGGGCCTGCTCCGTCGGGAGACTGGACTGCCCCGGTTGGACCGGCTCCGTATCCTCGGATTCCGCCAGACCAGTGGGCTCCTCCGCCACACCGTCAGCCCCCGCAGAAACGCCCTCACCACCGGCAGAGGAAAGCCGGCTTTCAGCCAGAATCGAGCCTCCGAGCAGCAAGAGGAGAAAGAGGACTGCCAGAACCTGAAAAAAGCGTCCTTCCGCCATCAGTCCAATCCCAAAAACTCATCCACATACCGCTCGCAGTCGAAGGGACGGATGTCCTGGTATCCCTCGCCAAAGCAGACGAAGGCCACGGGAATGCCGAATTCCTTGCCAATGGCGGCGGCAATCCCTCCCTTGGCGGTGGAGTCGTACTTGGTCAGGACAACGGCATCCAGGCCGACTGCCTGGTGGAAGACCTCCGCCTGCCTCAGACCGTTCTGGCCGGTGGTGGCATCCAGGACGAGCACCTTCCTGTAGCAGCCCTCGTCTGACTTGGAGGCGGCAACACGGTCTATCTTCTGCAGCTCCCTCACCAGGTTCTCCTTGTTGTGGAGCCGCCCGGCCGTGTCCGCCAGCACCAGCCCGCCTCCCTTAGCGGCGACGGCATCCGCCGCGTCAAAGACCACAGCGGAGGGATCGGCCCCGTGCCGGTGGGCCACCACCCGCACTCCAAGGCGCTCGCCGTGGAGCTGGAGCTGTTCTATGGCGGCAGCCCGGAAGGTGTCGGCGGCGGCCATGACCAGGCTGGAGACTCCGGCCCCTTGGTACAGGCCCGCAAGCTTCGCCACGGTGGTGGTCTTCCCCACCCCGTTCACGCCGAGCACCAGGTAGATGCTCACCCTTCCCGGCTGCGGATGCAGGTCAGTGGACTTGACAAAATCAAGGAGGCGGGACTTCAGCTGCAGAAGGATTTCCCGATCCCCCTCAATCTTTTGGGAGCGGCAGGTCTCCTCCAGCTCGTCCACCAGCTCGAAGGCAGTCCTCGCCCCCAGGTCACCCTCAACCAGCAGGTCGGAAAGCTCCTCAAAAAAGGCGGTATCCCTGCTCCGGTGCATCCCGAAGAATTTCCTCAGCCTGTCCGCAAATCTCATCTTTGCCATACCAGCTCCCTAGATAAAAATCGAGGCGGGCCTGCAGCCCTACTCCTGTCTTGCCCGCTCCGGCAGGACCCCATCCGCTGCGCCGATAAAAAGCCCCAGCTGCACCGCAAGGTTGACTCCCAGTCCGGCCGAGAGAATCCCGAATCCATTGAGGATGTTCTTCCACAGCATGGCAGTCTCCTCCGTCTCGTGCCCAAGGGCCCAGCCATTGTGCATGTTCACGTACATTCCATAGGAGACGAAGGCCGGAATCAGCGAGACAACCAAGGCGCTGTAGGAATTATACATGGCCCGCCGCCTTTTTTCAATCCGACTTGAGATGGCCTGGGTATCCCTTTTTAGCCTGACGTTCAGCTGCAGCAGCCCCGGCTCCGGGTCAACCTCCGCAACGAAATAGTAGGGGCTGCCCGGCTCCGAGGCGGCCTGCGAGTCCTCCGCCAGTTCCTCCTCGCCGACTTCTAGCGGGGGGGCAGGCAGCACAGTGCCGAAGGCCAGTCCGGTGCGGACCTCCACCGGCGTGCCGAAGCCTCCCTCTGGAATTCCGTCGATATACACCCGGCCTTCCTCGGAGCCCTCGGAGTTGACCTCCACCTGACGGAACTCCATCCTTTCCAGGGCAACCCTGGCCAGGAAGCTCCCGCCGCCGGAAAAGTCCCCCGTAAAGCCCTTGCTCTGGAAGCCGTCGGCCTCCACCTCAATCCTGTGGCTCCCTGCCGGCAGCACCAGGGCTCCGTCCGCAAGGTGGCTGGCATGGAAGACCACCCCGTCCACCAGAATGCGAACGTCGTCATGCGCCTCTGCCGGGGAAATGTCAAAGTCAACAAGGACGGTGGGCCTGTTCTGCAGGACCGGCTTCAGCTGGACGGCAATCTCCCTGGCCATGACCGTAATGTCTGCCAGGGAAGCGGCCGACCGGACTTCTATGGCCTGCTGCCCGCCCGGATAAACGCTGAGGCTGACTCGCACCGAGATGTAGTTGCCGGATGCGGTTATCCTCCCCATCAGAAGTCCGTTGATGTCCTCCTGCCTGACCCGCTCGGCCTCAAAGAGGACGGACGAGGATGCCTTCCACAGCACGACGGTCTCCCGCTCCTCCTCGATGCCGTCAAAGGCCCGGCCTGCAAGCCTCTCCTTGAGTCCGGCAATCTCCTCATCCTTCTCGGCCAGCTGCCGGCGGATCTCCTGCACCGTCCGCTCCTTCTCCCTCAGATTCGCCTGGACAGCCCGCTCCCCTGACGAGAGGAACAGCTGGCGGTCCCGCTCCGTCACGGCCGCATCCAAGGAGGCAGCCAAGGTCGTCCGCTCCTTGTAGAGGGCCACCAGCCTCCGCTCCAGGATTTCCTGCGGAGAAAGGACACGGATTCCGGCATCTGCCAGATTCTCCAATATTATTGATGGAATTGTCGTCGTCAGGTCCTCCAACGCCTCCCTGTTCTGGCTGCGGGAGCTTTCCAGCGTGAAGGGACGGGCTGCCACGACCCAGTCGGCAGGGACAGGTACTGTCGCCTGGCTTGACGGGACAGGAGCGCAGAGACAGCCTGTGATGACGGCAAGGAGCATCCCCCTCCTCATCACACCTCGTCCCCCCCCTCGTCTGAGGAAAGGGGCTGCCCCTTCCAGCGGGCAGTGAGATATGCCTCGATGAAGGGATCCAACGCACCGTCCATCACCGCCTGGATGTTTCCCGTCTCATGCTTGGTGCGGTGGTCCTTTACCATGGTGTAGGGCTGGAACACGTAGGAGCGAATCTGGTTTCCCCAGGAAATGTCCTTCTTCTCCGCGGCAAACTTGGCGTTCTCCTTCTCCCGCTCCTGGCGATAATGCTCGTAGAGCCGGGCCTTCAGCATACTCATGGCAGTGGCACGGTTCATCAGCTGGCTGCGCTCCGTCTGGCAGGCCACCACGATGCCGGTGGGGATGTGGGTCAGACGAACGGCAGAGGAGGTTTTGTTGATGTGCTGACCGCCAGCGCCGGAGGAGCGGAACACGTCCATCTTGATGTCCTCGGGACGGATGTCCACCTCAGTGTCGTTATCCAGCTGAGGCACCACTTCCAACGCCGCAAATGAGGTCTGACGGCGTCCGGAGGAGTCAAAGGGGGAGATGCGCACCAAACGGTGAACACCGTTCTCGCTCTTTAAGTAGCCATAGGCGTTTTCGCCGATGATCTCAATAGAGGCACTCTTGATGCCGGCCTCGTCCCCGTCCTGATAGTCCAGAATGTTGTATTTGTATCCGTGGCGCTCGGCCCAGCGGGTGTACAGGCGATACAGCATCTCGGTCCAGTCCTGTGCCTCGGTGCCGCCGGTACCTGCCTGGAAGGTGAGGATGACGTTCTTGCTGTCGTATTCGCCGGACAGCAGGGTGGCCAGCCGCTGGGTCTCGATGGACTGCACGACCTTGTCAACACCGGTCTGGCATTCCTCCAGCAGATCTAAGTCCTCGGCCTCGTCAGCCAGCTCGATGAGGGTCAGGGTGTCCTGATAGTCGCTCTGCAGCTTTTCGTAGGCTTCAATTTTGCCCTTGACGCCGGCGGCTTTTTGGGTCATTTTTTGGGCGAACTCCATATTGTCCCAGAAACCGGGAGCGGAAGCCTGTGCATCCAACTCCTCTGCCTCACGGCGCAATTGCGCCAAACCGATGGAGTCGGCCAGATCCTCTATCGAGGAGGACAACCCCTCCAGTTTTAATCGCAGTTCTTCGTATTGCAGCATGGTATAATCTCCCCTGGTATTGATTATTTTCTTTCATTTTTTGTTCATGATTTATGTAATATTTAACTATTGTTA
>CALEFI010000107.1 GCA_937876905.1 uncultured Treponema sp. | reverse complement strand
CAGCCGCACTCCCTGGGAGCTGGCGATGAGGCGGGCAAGCTCCGGAGCCTCCTCTGCCGTGCAGCCGATTCGTCCCATGCCCGTGTCAACCTTCAGGTGGACGGGAACCTTCCTGCCCATGGCAGTGGCGGTGACGTTCAGCATCCTGACAAGCTCGGAGTCACAGAGGGAGGGGGTCAGGTGGCGCTCGATGATCTCCGTGAACTCTGAGGGCTGGGGCAGACTCAGCACCAGGATGGGAATGGTGATTCCCGCCTTCCTAAGCTTCACCCCCTCGGAGACAGCGGCAACCGCAAGGTAGTCGGCTCCGCACTCCACCGCCGTGTGCGCCACCGGAACCGCCCCGTGACCGTAGGCGTCAGCCTTCACCGGAATGCACAGCCGCACGCCGGGGGCCAGTCGGCTACGGATTTGTTCTATGTTATTTCTCAAATTCCCCATGTAGATGTTGGCAAAAGTCGCTCTCATATCGCAATCATCATACCGATTCGCCATTTTCTTAGCAACAAGCATTGAAAAAAACTCGCCGGAGCAGTACAATGCGGGAGGCTGTCTTGACACAGAGCCCATCCTTGGCGATTCTGCAGGACTGCCCCAAAAAAGCTTTCCATCGAGTAAAGTACCTTATATTGGAGATTGTTGAATGTTGAAGACAAACCTTTCGCCCTTGCTTGTTGCCCTGTGCATTGCCCTCACCTCATGCCTTTCCACACAGAACACCCCCGGTGCATCCGACCGGGAGCCTGGGCCTCCACAGGTGCCGGCACCTACGGAGGGGAAGCAAGTCTCCCCGCCGACACCACTCCTTCCCGACCTTGTCCTGGAGGCTGGAGCCGCACCCGCACAGGTCAGGACGGGCCAGGAATTCAGCTCCCCCTTCTCCGCCACCGTCATCCACGAGGCTGCAGGCACACCTGCGGAGGGCATCATCGTGACAGTCTCCTACCCTGAAGGCCGCCTCAACGACGATGTCACCTTCGCCACCACGACGCTCACCACCGATGGACAAGGTCTAGTGACCTTTACGCCACCCAGCACGGACTTTACCTGCGACAGCCAGATTACCTTCTCCGTGGAGTCCAAGACCGGCACAAAGTCAGTCTCGGTCCCCTACAAGGTACGGACCGACCGTCACAACAAGGGCGGGACAATCTCCATCGTGGACTACACCAAGGACGGAACCCCCGTGCGGGACAACAGCCGCTCCGCCTCCGCCCTGCTGACAGCCTTCCTGCGCAACGGCTTTTCCAATGTCGGTCTGATTGACTTCGTAAACGAAATCCATTCAGGAAACCAGCAAAGAGTCTACCAGGCTGCAAAGGACATCCTCGGAAACGGCTCCAACTTCTTTGTATATGGAACCGTTAAATACAATGGAGACATTGTCCGGGATGGCTCCACCTATACCATTCCCCTTGTGGGGGATATTATCTGCCTTGACATGAAAAGTGGAAGGCAGCTGTACCACACGGTGGTGGAGGTGGTGGGTACCGGCGGCTCAGAGTGGGCGGCCCTGGACAATGCCAGAAACGGACTCTACGGGCCAGAGGCTGCCAAGCGCATCATCTACGGCATGTAGGAGAAGACACATGAAGTCAGTCAAGATTCCCCAACCGCTGAGAAAGATGAATGCCATTTTCCGTGAAAACGGCTTCGAGGCCTACCTGGTAGGAGGAGCGGTGCGCGACATGATCCGGGGCAAGGCTGCCTCCGACTGGGACCTTGCCACCAACGCCCCGCCCCAGCAGGTAGTCAAAATATTCCGCAGGGTAATTCCCACCGGCATCGCCCACGGCACCGTCACCGTCCTGTTCATGGGACATCAGGTGGAGGTGACCACCTACCGCACCGAGACCGACTACAGCGACGGCCGCCATCCCGACTCGGTCAGCTATGCCGCCACCATCCAAGAGGACCTTTCCCGACGGGACTTCACCATGAATGCTGTTGCAGCCTCATTGGAAGACGGCAGCCTGATGGATCCTTTCTGTGGTCAAAAGGATATACAAAAAAGAATTATCCGCACTGTGGGCAGTCCCAGGGACAGATTCAACGAGGACGGACTGAGGCCGGTCAGGGCAATCCGCTTTGCCACCCAGCTGGGATTCTCCATAGAGGAGTCCACCCTGGCCGCCATTCCAGCCGCACTCGAAAGGATTGGCAGCATCTCGGTGGAGCGCTTCCGTGACGAGTTCATCAAGATACTGAAATCCCCAGAGCCCTCCATCGGACTTGCTCTGCTGGAGCGGACAGGCATCCTACGGCTTTTTATCCCGGAGCTGGCCGACTGCAAGGACGTGGAGCAGGCAGACTGCCGTGGCTTCCATCGCTTTGACGTGATGAGCCACCTCTTCTACGCCTGCGACGGCGCTCCAAAAGACAAGGAGCTCGTTCGCCTGGCTGCCCTCCTCCATGACATCGGCAAGCCCAAGGCAAAGCGGCCAGGCTCCCTCCCGGATGGACGCCCCATCATCACCTTCTACAACCACGAAAAGTATTCAGAGGAAATCAGCCAGAGTCTGATGACCCGGCTCAAATTCTCCAAGGCCCAGACCGCCGCCGTCTGCCACCTGGTAAAAAACCACATGTTCCACTACGAGAGCAGCTGGTCGGATGCCGCTGTCCGCCGCTTCCTCTACCGGGTCACTCCTGATGCCCTGGAGGATCTCTTCGACCTGCGCATGGCCGATGTCTACGGGATGACACGGAGCCCTCCAGTCCTCAAGGATGGCCCCTGGAGCGCCAATCTGCTGGAACTGAAGGAGCGCATCCAGCAAGTCCAAGCCCAAAAACAGGTGCTGGGCCTCAAGGATCTGGCCGTCAACGGAAAGGATCTGATGGCCGCAGGCATTCCGGCGGGAAGGCGGCTGGGGCAGATACTGGGCCAGCTGCTGGAGACAGTTCTGGACGACCCGGAGCAAAACAACCGGGAGCAATTGCTTGCCATTGCACGGAACCTGTCCCAAAAGTACACTTGACCGAGCGCCGCCAAAAGGCTACACTTTGGGAAATGGAGTTTTCCCTGCAATATTGTGGGGAATGCATCGGGAGGATTTGTGAGGATTACAGGAGGAGCGCTGAGGGGAAGGACCATCAGGTGTCCTGACGGCACCATCCGTCCCGCAATGGACCGGATGCGGGAGTCGCTTTTTGCCATCCTGGGCGATTTGGACGGCAGGTCCTTCTTAGACCTGTTCTCCGGCTCAGGAACAGTGGCCATAGAAGCGGTTTCCAGGGGTGCCGGCCATGTAGAGCTGGTGGAAAAGGATCGGGTAAAGGTGCAGACCATCCTCGACAACGTGTCCCTCACAGAGAGGGAGATGGGCAGGAGGATTCTCTGCCACTTTATGGCAGTGGAGCTCTTCCTCAAACGCTGCAGGCGCACCTTCGACATCATCTTCCTTGACCCGCCCTTTCCCTACAAGTACCACCAGAGCCTCATCGAAATGGTGGCGCAGGGCGAGATTTTGAATCCTAGGGGGATAGCCTTAATCCACCGTCCAAAGGAAAAAAAAATGCCTGACGCAATCAACCAGCTGAGACTCTGCGACCGAAGGGAATATGGCAGGTCGATAGTGGATTTTTATTGTAATTAGACCCGAATAAATATTGACAAAATAATGAAATATGGTAGAATGGAGTACGTACAAAAGGCACTCTGACATGAAGAGGGATTTAGAAAAGGTATTTGATAAATTTCAGCTGCAAGATACCTTGGGGTTCATCAAGACCACCGAAAAGCCTGTGTCAACCCTAACCTCAGAGCAGAAAGTTGGCCTCAACAGGAAGGGCAACGTCTTGTTCAATCAGGGAGACATAGAGCAGGCCCGGCGGATTTTTGTGACCACCGGCTATTCTGATGGTCTGACCCGTGTTGCCGATGTCTATGTCACCCAGAACAGGGAGCTGGATGCCTTAAAATTGTATCTTCTTGCTCATAATGAGCGGAAGTCGGAGGCGCTCCTTGAAAAGATTGCCTCCTTGATTTCCAAGCTTATAATAGAATAGAGGAATAGTAAAATGATGGATAATTTTTCCGCAACAACCGCTGCACCAAGTGATTTCAACGGGAGGCCGGTGCCTCATCACGTTCATACGCCGCAAGACTCGAAGGCTACCGAGATAGCTGAGCTGTCCAAGCGGGGCTACAACCTACTCAAGGACAACAGGATTGACGAGGCGAACGAGGCCTTCCATTCCATCCTTGACCTAGAGGAGAACAACAACTATGCCTTGGTTGGTCTTGGAGATGCGGAGCGCAAGCAGAACCATTTCAAGGAGGCCATCAAGTACTACACCCAATGCCTAAACCACCACGCCTCCAATAACTACGCCCTGTTCGGCCTGGCCGACTGCTACAAGGCCCTGAACCAGTACCACAAGGCAATCGACATCTGGGAGCAGTACCTTGTCCACGACAACCGCAACATCACCGTGCTGACACGGGTGGCGGACGCATACCGCAAGATCCGCGAGTTCAAGAAGTCGAAGCAACTGTACCTGCGGGTGCTGGACATGGAGGAGAACAACGCCTACGCCCTCATCGGCTTGGGCCACCTCCACTACGACTTCAAGGAGTACCGCGATGCCCTGTACTACTGGACGAGGATGCTGCAGCTCAACGAGCGCAACGCCGACATCCGTGTCCTCACCTCCATCGGCAACTGCCACCGCAAGCTCAAAACCTACGAGAAGGGCGTCTACTATTTCGAGCGGGCTCTGGACGTGGAGCCGGACAACTTCTACGCCCTGTTCGGCCTGGCCGACTGCTACCGGGGGATGAACCAGCAGTACCGCTCCATCGAGTACTGGAACAGGATTCTGGAGAAGGACGCCAACAACAAGGTAATCCTAACCCGTGCCGGAGACGCATACCGCAGCATCGGCGACTATGACAAGGCGGTGGAATACTACAACAAGGCCCTGGACATTGAATTCGACCTCTACGCCGTGCTGGGGCTTGCCCTCATCAGCAAGAGCACCGGAAAGTATGAGGATGCGGCCAACAGCCTCACCCGCCTCATCCAGTCCGACCCCCGGAACTACCGCTTCTACATCGACCTGGCTGACTGCTACATGAAAACGAACCGCCGCTCGAAGGCCATCGAGGTGCTGGAAAGCTTCCACCGGCAGGGAATCAGGAGCCAGTCGGTGAACGAGATGCTGGACAGGATTCTCTCCAATCAGTACTAGTCGGAACAAGCATGGGTTGTTGTCAGGAACCAGAAGGCTGCCAGACGGAGGGGCAGGTCTTGGCCGGACTCTTGCCGGAGGAGCTTGCCCGCCTACCGGGTGTCAGTCCCGCTTTCAGGGGGATGCAGCTGTTCAAGTGGATTTCCTCCGGCACCACGGACTTTTCCCAGATGCAGAACATTCCCAAGGCGCTCCGCCAACAGTTGGAGCAAACCTGCAAAATCCGCTTGTCATACGTGAGCCGGAAGCTCGTTGACCCGGACGGAACCGTAAAGCTCCAGCTGTCCCTCCATGACGAAAAGTGCGTGGAAACGGTGCTACTCACCGACCGGGATGGGCGCAAGACCGCCTGCGTCTCCTGCCAGGTAGGTTGCGCTATGGCCTGTGCCTTCTGTCAGACAGGGCGGCTGGGATTCAGCCGTAATCTGACAGCGGCGGAGATTGTCGAGCAGTTCCAGTTCCTAGAGGAGGAGGTGGGCAGGCTGGACAACATCGTGTTTATGGGGATGGGAGAGCCGCTTTTGAACCTTGAGGCCATCAGGAAGGCAGTGGCCGTCCTGACCCATCCGGAGGGCAGGAACCTCTCCATCCGCCGCATCACCCTCTCCACCTGCGGCATCATTTCAGGAATCTACGACCTGGCAGACAAGGGCCCCTCCCTCCGCCTGGCCGTCTCGCTTACTACCGCCGACGAAAAACTCCGGGAGCAGCTGATGCCCGTAACAGCAGGCAATCCCCTGCCGCAATTGAGAAAGGCCATCTCCTACTATACCCAAAAGACCGGCCGTCGCTGTACTCTGGAGGCTGCCCTGCTGTCAGGACAAAACACTGGCCCGGAAAGCGCCCGCCGCCTCATCGACTTTGCACGGGGACTGAACTGTCACATCAACCTGATTCCCTGGAACCCGGTGGAGGGCATCCCCTTCCAGGAGCCTTCTGCCAAGGAATGCAAGGACTTTATCTCACAGTTGGAGCGCTCCGGCCTCAATGTCACCCTGCGGCACCGACGTGGACGCTCCATCGGCGGCGCCTGCGGACAGCTGGGCAAAACAGACTAGCCCAAGACCTGCCGACACCCCTAGGACATGCTGTCCGTCAAGCCAATTTTTCCCCGACGGGAGTAGGATAGAAGGATACCATCCTACTCCTTGATATAGCCCCGCTCCACTGCTGAGGCCACCTGGGCCTCAAGCCAGGGCCACAGGGCGGGAATTCCCTTCCTCACGGGCTCCATACGGCAGTACACCTGCTCTTTGGTGACGGAGCCTAGCCTCCAAGTATGGCCCTCGGTGAGGACATTATGTATGAACGGCTGAATTCGATCCAGGCTTGCGGCAAAGCGGGAGTCGGCAGTATCCATGGCGTCAAATTCTTCCCACAGCTGGCGCAATTCCCTGCCCTGCTCCCCGGCCAGCAATCCGAACAGCCGGTCCGCTGCGGCAGCCTCACGCTCAGCCTTGTCCTGATTGGCATCGATGTCGAAGGCGAAGGTGTCCCCGGCGTATATCTCAATCAGGTCGTGGACAGTCACCATAGCCAGAACCCTTCCCAAGTCCACTGGCTCGGCGGCATACTCCTCCAAGATTATGGCCATGAGGGCGAGATGCCAGGAATGCTCGGCATCGTTCTCTCGCCGGGAGCCGTCTATGAGGAGGGTACGGCGGACTATTGACTTCAGCCTGTCAACCTCGGCAATAAAAACCATCTGCTGCTGGAGTTTCCTTGGAAAATCCTTCACCGCAGGAAAATTCAGCCCCTGTTCGATTTGTTGTGTCGAAGTCATGCCTTCTCCAAAAGAAAGGGCCATTCCACCGAAAAATCCACGGAATGACCCATTGTTTGTGGTTGCAAAGGGCTGCTTCAGCCTGCCCCATCCATCCTAGTACTTGCTCTCGGCGTAGCCCAGCCAGCCGTCGTTCTCGATGAGGGCCTTTTCGAAGCCGGCCAGCCGGAAGTGGTAGCTCTTCGAGAGGCTGCCAGAAATCAGCTTGACCTTGGCGGTGTCATCGTCGTTGATGACGACGGCGCAGTCCGTGTCCTTGTCGGCGAAGGTGTGGAAGATGTCCTCGATGTCCCGCTCCGGCAGTTCCACCGCCAGCATCCCGCAGTTGAACATGTTCTGGCGGAAAATGCGGGCAAAGTTCGGCGCCACTACAACGTGGATGCCGTTCACCTCCAGCGCCCAGGGGGCGTGCTCACGGGAAGACCCGCAGCCGAAATTCTCCCGGGTGATGATGACCTTCTTTCCGGGAACGTCTGCCTTGGGATCAAAGCCGTCCAGCTTCAGATCCTCCAGCAGATAGGGCTTGAGGGCCTGCTTCGAAATCTCCGTCAGGTACTTGGCGGGGATGATTTCATCGGTGTTGATGTCAGTCCGGTCAAGGAAAAGGACCTGTCCTCCAAACTGCTTCATCCTAGGCCTCCTTGTACATTGAAGAGTTGGTGATGGCACCAGCCACTGCGGTGGCAGCGGCACTGGCAGGACTCATAAGATGCACCATGCCCCCCTTTCCCATACGTCCATTGAAGTTGCGGTTGGTGGTGGAGGCGCAGACCTCGTGCTCGGCCAGCACGCCGTTGCTCATGCCAAGGCAGGCCCCGCAGGTGGGGTTGGTGACGCAGAAGCCAAAGTCCATGAAGGTGGAGATAATGCCCTCCTCCATGGCCTTCTTGTAGATGGTGGTGGAGGCGGGAGAGAGGATGCCCCGAACACCCGGCGGCATGGTCTTTCCCTGGTCCAGGGCTTCCCGAAGCACTGCGGCAGCGGCTCGCAGGTCCTCGATGCGGCCATTGGTACAGGAACCGATGTACACCTGGTCCACCTTGGTTCCGGCGAATTCCCGGACGGGCTTCACCTGGTCGGGCTTGTAGCCGAAGGTGGCCAGCGGCTCCAGGTCGGACAGGTCGAAGGTATAGACCTTCTCGTAGTGGGCGTCGGCATCGGAGGTCCACTGGCTGTATTCCTTGAGGGCCGCCTCCTTGGACTCGAACTCATCCTGGATGAAGGGCCACAGATACTCCACGGTGGTCATGTCAGGCATACAGACACCGCTGGTGGCTCCCGCCTCCACAGCCATGTTGCAGATGGTCATGCGAGCCTCCATGGACATGGCATCCACGACGGGGCCGGCGAACTCCATGACGCAGTTGGTGGCTCCGTTTACACCAATCTGGGAGATGATGAAAAGAATCACGTCCTTTGCAAATACGCCGGGAGCCAGCCTTCCCTCCAGCTGGAACCTGATGGTCTTTGGCTCCTTGAAGGAGCAGACACCCTTCAGCAGGCCCACCTCCAGGTCGGTGGTGCCCACACCGGCGGCAAAGGCGCCGAAGGCTCCGTGGGTGCAGGTGTGGCTGTCTCCCATGATGACGGTGTAGCCGGGGCGCACATAGCCCTTCTCCGGAAAGATGGCGTGGCAGACACCGTTGGCACCGATGTCGAAGAAGTCCCTGATCTTGTTGCGGTGGGCCCAGTCCCGGAGCATCTTTCCCTGCAGGGCGGTCTTGGAGTCCTTGGCGGGAGTCACGTGGTCGATGACAACCTTTATCTTCGACGGGTCGAACACCCGGTCCTTCTTCTTCTCCACCAAGTCGGCGATGGCCACCGGCGTGGTAATCTCGTGGCAAAACACCCGGTCCAGCTTGAGGACCCAAGTGTCCGCAAAGGGCTTCTCCGCCACATGGGCGTCAAAGATCTTTTGGGCAATGGTCTTTCCCATACTCATCCTCGTCAAAATTAATTATTTGTAAAAGTTATGAAGCAATGATAAAGTTAAAGCAAAAAAAAATCAAGGCGGCGGAAAGGAGCCCGAAGACGAACGGAGGCGGCATCCGCCCTTGCATGAACTCCTGCCTCCGCAAGACAGCCCTCCAGACCCGGCAGGCACTGGAGGGCCACGGGACAGGCGCGAGGCCACGACCACTTACAAAGGATAGATGTTCATGCGCCTGATCTTGCCGGCATCGTCCATTTCCGCAATGAAGGCCGTAACATGGATGACCTTCTTTCCATAGACGATGAAATAACTGGCGCAGTTGCCCTGATAACGGACGGAGGTAATCTGGAACGGCCCGCCGTTGAACCCGAATTTGTGGTGGAACATCATCTCGATGGCCATCTTCCCCTCAAGGTGGATGGTGTCCATGCCGGCCTTGATTACGGAGGAATCGTGGAGCACCCCGTAGTCATTGAATAGGTCGGCAAGCCCCACATTGTCTCCCCGCCTCATGCAGTCGATGTACTGCTCGAGAACCTGACATTCAAGCATTGTCATCTTTCCCTCCTTTAGAAGCGCTCCGAGCGCAGCAATGCGTCGATTCCACCATCCACAAACAGAATGATGCCGTTGATTCCGCTCGCCTGCGGCGATGCCAGGAACACGATGCCGTTGGCAATCTCGTCCGCATCCAGGAATTCCTTGCGGCCATAGCGGGTGGGAATGGGGATGAGCAGCGCCGCCTCCATCTGCCTTTCCGTCATGCCCTGGGTCATGGGCGTCGTGGTGTTGCCGGGGGCGACAGCATTGATTCTCAGGCCGTCAACCGCCCAGGACGGAGAGATCCTGCGCACCCACCTTGCAAGCGCATGCTTTGAGGAGCTGTAGCAGGAGGCGCTGTACTCCCTGGGAATCTGCTCCACATACTCCATCACCCGCTCCATGTCCATCACATCGGAGAGCATGTCCACCAGGTCCATCCTGACAGTCATGTTCGTGATTGAATTTGACGACGTGACCACGCAGTTGCCGCCACGCTTCTTGAGGAGCGGGCGCACCCCCTCCGCCATTTTCACAGCCGCAAAGAAGTTCAGCGAGAAGATGGTGGAGATGGGAGCCGCAGGGCCGACTCCGGCATTGCATATCATGACATCAATGCCATCAGGATACCTGCGGAACACCTCCGCAATCGCCCTCTCGCACCCTTCGCTGGTGGACAGGTCGGCGGCAAAGTCTCCGTCCCTGTAGTCAATGTTGAACACCTCGTGCCCGGCGTCCAGCAGCTTTCTCCGGGTGGCAGCGCCGATTCCCGTGCTGCCACCAGTCATCACATAGATTGCCATCGATAGTTTTCCTCCTGTTTGATTGGCGATATCAGTAGCAAGTGAATCCTACCATCTAGGAGGCCTCCTGTCAATTTGCTGCGGCTGTCAGCCCTCCGGCCCTTGCAATCCATTTCCCCTGCCTCCCAGCCGCCTCAAGGCCGCCCGGAAAATCCTTGCAGCCGAGGAGGCCAAGGCGATGGCCAGGGCGATGGCGCCGGCAGAGGTCAGGGTGGCAAAGCCCACCAAAAGGGCAGCCTCCAGGTTTCCCTCCACTGTGGCCTGCATGGTCTGGAACATGCCAGCGCCGGGAACCAGGGGAAGCAGTCCGGGCACCAGGTAGATGGTGGCCGGCTTTTTCTGTAGCAGGGCAAGCAGCTCCGAAAGGACGGCAACCACCAGGGCCCCAAAAAAGTAGGCCCCGTTTCCCGCAGACTGCCCGGCTGGGGTTGCCATGGTGTACACAGCCCAGCCAAGTCCCCCCACCAGAGCTCCCCACAGGATGTTGTAGCGGCTGATGTTCATGCAGTACGAGAGGGCCGCCGCCGCTCCGGCTCCCCACAGTCCTGCCAAGGCAAGGCTAGACCAGGACATGAGCAAACACCAGCAGTCCGAGCACGGACCCCGCCGAAAGGCCCGTGGCAACCATAAAGGCATCAACCAGACGGGCTGTTCCAGCCATCAGGTCCCCGGCCATCAGGTCCCGGATGGCGTTCACCAGGGCGAGCCCCGGCACCACCTGCATAAGGACGGCGGCAAGCATCTCCACGGACTGAGGGACCAGGCCAAGGACGTAGATAAGCTCGCACAGCACCGAAATGAGGCTGCCGCTGATTGCCGACATGATGAAGGAGTTCAGGTTGAATCTTCCGATCCATAGCAGCACAGCACGCAGCAGGAATCCGATTGCAAAGGCGCAGACTGCCTGGGCCAGGCTGCACCCGAACATCAGGGCAAAGAAGAAGCCGGTAAAGCCCCCCATCAGCATCATGCTCCAGATACCGTGGCCAGGGGAGGACTCTATTCGTTCCAAGAGTCGGGAAACCTGGGCAGGGTCCAGGTCCCCACCCCGCTGCACTAGGCGACGGGAGAGGTCATTCAGGAGGGCTATCTTGCGCAGGTTGACCGTCCTGCTGGTGATGCGGCGCATGGTGGTGTGGCTGCGGTGGTCTTGGCCCTCCACTGACACCATGACAAGGGTGGGTGTCACAAAGGCGGAGGCATGGCTGGCTCCCATGGCGCGGGCAATGCGGACGCAGGTCTCCTCCGCCCGGTAGGTCTCGCCGCCATTTTCCAGCACCAGCGACCCTGATTGAGCGGCAATCTCCATTATCTGCTCTATGTACATGCTCATCAGTCAAGTATATCAGATTTTTACTTGTAAAACTATCGAATATGGGATATTATATCAAAGTTATCAGCACATTTTGACGAGGTTTACTGGTGTCCAAAATCCAGATGAAAAATGCCATCGCCGAGCTCGATGGCGACGAGATGACCCGGATTCTGTGGCAGGCAATCAAGGACAGGCTCCTGCTTCCCTTTGTTGACCTGAAGGTCGAGTACTTTGATCTGGGCCTCAAGGAGCGGGATGACTCAGACGATGCGGTCACCTATCAGGCGGCGCAGGCCATCAGGCGGCTGGGAGTCGGCGTAAAGTGCGCCACCATCACCTCCAACGCCGTCATGAAGGCTGCGGACAAGTGCATCAAGCAGGCCAAGGGCGAGATCCCGGTCGAGGTCATCGAGGCCAAGGCTGAGGCTGCCGCTCCGGCTGACGACTCCAAGAACGCGTGGCTCGGTCAGGAACCGGAAATCGCTGACAGCGAGATTGCGGAGACCTATGAGACCGAGATCCTGGTCATCGGCTGCGGCACCGGCGGCATGTGGC
>CALEFI010000106.1 GCA_937876905.1 uncultured Treponema sp. | reverse complement strand
CCAAATGACCGGCTTTGGATCCGGCCAAAACTGGACAAGGGCAAAAAATGTTGTCATTACCCCGGAAAGAATGGAGCCGAAGTTCGGGATGAAGTTCAGCACAAAGGCGATGAAGCCCCACACGATGGGGAAGTCAAGTCCCACCACCCAGGTGCCGAAAAACACAAAGATTCCCGTCAAAAGGGAGATGAAGAATTTCACCGAGAGGTACTTTGTCACCTGCTGGATGATGTCCCGCATGATGAGGGTGATACGGCCGGGGGACTTGCCGTCCAGCGCCACCATCGCCTTTGCCTTGAACAGCCCCATCTCCATCAGCAGGAAGACAACAAAGAGGCCCACCACCGTCAGGTTCCTGGCAAAGGTGATGAGGTTGTTGGAAAAGCTCACCGCCATGCTTTGAATGGCATTCCGCACTCCCAGCTGTCCCCACAGGTTGCTGAACAGACTCAAGTCGCTGTCATACGGCAGGTTGAAAATATCCGCTGCAGCCACGTAGATGGTCAGGAATCGCTCCTCGTATTTCGGATAGAGGGCAAGGATGGCCTTGGAGCTGGAAACCATCAGGGTGCCGATGAAGAATATCAGCACGAAGAGAATCAGGAATACAATCACTATGCCCAGCAGGGTGGGGATGCGGAATTTGGTGTGGAGGGTATTGATGACCGGTTGGAAAACCAAGGCCATGAAGATGGATACTGTGATGGGAAGCACCACCTCCGCCGTCACCTTCAGCACCGTTCCCACTGCAATGATTCCCAGACAGAGGAGGATGTAGAATATTCCCTTGGTATAGTTCACTCTTTCAGCCATTTTCCAGCCGCCTCATCGTGCAATCTTGTCAAATCCGCAGAGGGGAACCAGCACCTCCGGCACGGTTACGGAGCCATCCTCGTTCTGATAGTTTTCCAGGATGGCAACCAGGGCTCGTGAGACGGCAACGGCAGTTCCGTTCAGCATGTGGACAAAGCGGTTCTTGCCGTCGCTGTCCTTGTAGCGGACGTTCAGGCGGCGTGCCTGGAAGTCGGTGCAGTTGGAGGTGGAGGTTACCTCGCCCCATTCTCCGTTCTCCCCACGGCCGGGCATCCATGCCTCCAAATCCCACTTGCGGTAAGCAGGAGCCCCTAGGTCGCCGGTGCAGGTATCTACCACCCGGAAGGGAATTCCCAGCCCGACGAAAATCTCTTCCTCGATGAGGCGCAGCTTTTCGTGAATCTGGTCGGACTGCTCCGGCAGACAGTAGACAAACATCTCCACCTTGGTAAACTGATGCACTCGGTACAGTCCCTTGGAGAATTGGCCGGCAGCCCCCGCCTCCCGACGGAAGCAGTGGGAAATGCCGCAGTAGTAGAGGGGAAGCTTGTCCTTGCTCAAAATCTCGCCGGAGTGGTAGCCGCCCAGGGTAATTTCCGCTGTGGCCACCAGGCAGGCGTTCTCATCCTCCAGTGCGTAGACGTTGGACTCATTTCCACGGGGATTGAATCCGATGCCATAAAGGATTTCTTCTCTCGCCACGTCCGGCGTGATAAAGGGAGTAAAGCCGTGGTTTCGGAGGATGTTCATGGCATACATGACGAGGGCCTGCTCCAAAAAGACAGCCTCGTTCTTGAGGTAGTAGAATTTGTTGCCGGAAACCTTGGTGGCGGCGTCAAAGTCCACCAAGTCTAGGGCCTGTGCCAGCTGCACGTGGTCCTTGGGCGGAAAGCTAAAGCTTCTGGGCGTTCCCACTCGCTTGACCTCCGGATTGTCCGTGTCAAGGATGCCGATTGGTGTGTCGGGATGTGCCATATTGGGAATCCTTCGGCCCTCGGTATCCAGCCGTTCCTCCAGCTCGCCCAGAGTCTTTTCGCAGGAGGCAATTTCGTCCTTGATGGCCTTTCCCTCGTCGATGAGCCGGTTGCGCTCCTCCGGCTCCAGCTTTGCCTTCATAGCCTTGGCGTTGTCATTGCGCTTTTGCTGCAGGGCCTGCACTTTTGTTACCAGGGCCGTCCGCCGGTCAAAGAGCTCCACCACCAGATCGGCATCGGCACTCATGTTGCGGTTGGCGATATTGTCCTTCACCGCCTGGATATTTTCCTTGATAAATCTATAGTCCAGCATATCCTATATGATACAGTTGTGCGGGACTTTGTTCAAGTTGGGGACATGGTGTTGTGTGGCGGATTGAGTTTTTTGTCTCCTGAAACCCTCCATCCCTTTCTCTCTATTGATATTAAATTGAAAATAATGTAGTATGTCGCAATTACTTATGGAAGAGAATATATCTTTTGAAGATTTGGGTCTCGACGAGACCACACTGGCCGCTGTAGCCAGGAAGGGATTTGTCAGTCCCTCTCCGATTCAAGCTCTAGCCATCCCCCGTTTACTGAAAGGAGATGCAAACGTCATCGCAAAGGCTCGCACCGGTACCGGAAAGACGGCCGCCTTTGGCCTGCCGCTGGTGCAGACCATCCGTGAGCCGTCGGACTCCGTGCAGGCGCTGGTGCTTGCCCCCACACGGGAGCTTGCCCTGCAGGTGTGCAAGGAGATTGACTCATTTTCCACCGGAAGCTATCCTCGGACGGCGGCGGTGTACGGCGGCCAGTCCATGGGCATCCAGTTGAAGGCTTTGAAAAGGGGCGTGGAGATTGTGGTAGGCACACCGGGCCGGGTGCAGGACCATCTGGAGCGGGGAACCCTTGACCTTTCCAAAATCAAGTATTTTATCCTTGATGAGGCCGACGAGATGCTGGACATGGGCTTTATCGAGGACATTGAAAACATCTTTGCCAAGGCGAACCCTGACAGCCGCATTCTACTTTTTTCTGCCACCATGCCCCCTGCAATTCTCAAGATTGCCTCCCAGTTCATGGGCGAGTATGAGACGGTGGCGGAGGAGGCAAGTCCAGAAGCCCCCATCCTGACGGAGCAGAAGTACATCATGGTGCGGGAGCGGGACAAGCTGGAGCTGGTGGTACGCCTCATTGATGTTTCCCCCGACTTCTACGGCTTGATTTTTACCCAGACCAAGGTGGACGCAGACAACCTCACCCGCCAGCTGGACGAGCGTGGCTACCAGGTGGCAGCCCTTCACGGGGACATCTCTCAGCAGCAGCGAGAAAAGATTCTACAGCGGTTTAGGAGCAGAAAGACCCGTATTCTGGTTGCCACCGATGTGGCGGCCCGTGGAATTGACATCGGAGGGCTCACCCATGTCATCAACTATTCAATTCCCTTCGACAGCTCCACCTACATCCACCGCATCGGACGCACCGGACGGGCCGGCTCCTACGGTGAGGCCATCACCCTGGTACGGCCGGAGGAGAAGCGCAAGCTGGAGCACTTAAAGTCTGCCGTCCGTAAGGCTGTAAAGGGCAGCTTGCAGGAGGACACGGTTCCCTCTGTCAAAAAGATTCTTGAGCTCAAGCGGGGCCGTCTCTTTGACTCCATGAAGGAGGCTGTCTGGGGCAGGGTGGATGGCTTGGGCGCAGCCACGAATGATGGGCAGATTACGGCGGCTGGGAAAGGCGTTCCTGCCGAAAGCCTGCCGGATACAAGGGAAAATGTCGGGGAAGGGCAGCTTTCGGTGTCCCAGAGTGCTGGTGCCGAAGGGACGGTGGCGGAGGTTGGTGGAAGGGCAGCAGTTCCCTCAATATTTGTCCAGATGGCCGCCGACCTCTGTGGGGACCGCAATCCCCAGGAGATTTTGGCCTCCGTGCTGGAGAATTTCTACGGGCAGCATCTTGACGCAAGTCGCTATGGACACATCGATCCGGTGGAGAGTCTCAAGAAGAAGACCAGGGCTGGACGGGACGGGGCTGAGGGAGGCCAGCGCAGTCGTGATGTTGTTGGAGAGGGGCAGAAGCGAATCTACGTTCAGCTGGGCCGTCGGGACAGGTTCTTTGTGCGGGAAATTGCAGAATTTTTTAGCGACCTGTTGGACATTCCCCAGCGGCTGGTGGACGGCATTGTGGTAAAGGATAGCTTCTCCCTGGTGAGCCTGCCCATTGAGGCTGCCGACCGTGCGCTGGAAATGAGCCAAAGGAACAATAGCCTGCCCCACATGCATCTGGACGAAAAGCCCGCCGGTGCCGGAAAGGGAGGGCGCAGGAGGGATCGAGGTAGTCAGGAAGGTGAGTTCGGATTCATGGATGAAAAGCGTCCTTCCTTTACCTTTGGCGGTGGATTTCGTCCCGGGCGGGGCAAGAAGAGGGGATTCGGGGGAAATCGTCACGATGGCAACCGCCATTCCGGGGGTAGGGATGGTCATGGCCAGGGATTCTTTGGTGAGTCATCCAATCCCTACGGCCCGCCGGGTAAAAAGGGAACAGTACGGGGTGGCGGAGCCTGCCTCTACAAGCGGAAGCTGCCCCGCTAGGTTACTCCTGTGACGGCTCCAATTCCCGAATCAGCTCCTCCACAAGGTAGCCGTCGCTGAGACAGTGGAAGTCGCTGACACCGGCGCTCATCAGCAGATAGGTGTCGGAATTGTAGAAATGGGCCATGGCATCCTGGGCTGGAATGTGGAGCCTTTCTGCCAGTTGCTCTATAATCCGGGCGTACTTTATCTGTAGCAGATGCTTGCTGGCGGTCATAGCTTTACCTCGTAGTAATTGATGAAGGTCAGCCGTCTGTCTACAAGCTCCTGGCTGATAAAGCAGATTTGATTGTTGGGCTTTTCGTATTTCAGCTTGGCAAGGGCGGCCTGCTTGTCTATGAGTCCTTCAAGATAGAGTTCGATTGTATTGAAAATCCTGTCATTCGCCACGCCCCCCTCCACCACATCATACTGGCGGAAGATTTCCGAGCCGCTGCGACAGGCGATGATATAGTCAAGCCATTCCTCGTCATAGGCAGGGAAGACCTTGTATCGGTAGGCCGAGGACAGGTTGGCATCGTTAAATTCATAGCTATTCACGTATGCCCTCTTTTTGAGCCGGAGAAAGCGCTGCACCCAGCGTTCCGCCTGTTGCTGGAGCTTGGTGGTGTAGAATCCCTTGCCGAAATCGAGCTTGTCTCTGCCGAAGGAAACGTCCGGACGCTGGACTATGCTCATGGAGCCATGGTATAGGGTCATGCCACCAGCCCCCGCTCCCTCATGACAGCGACGATTTCGTCGGCAATATAGTCCTTGCCCTGAGTGTGGAGCGACTCATAGGCGGGGATGAGATATTCTTGCAGCAGTCCACTGTCATTGAGTGCGTTGAAGACCTGGGGTGGGGTGAGTCCGGTTCTCTCGGCCACATTTTCGACGCAGAAGACCGTGAATTCGATTTCCCTGCGATTCATGGGAGACCTCCTTCAGCCAGTATACTCCAGATGGTGCGTGCTGTCATCAATTTTCCGAGAAGAAATTTGCCAGGGCCAGGATGTTCACTCCTGCCGTCACGTGGGCCTGGAGGTGAGTGGGTCCCGGTTGGAGAGGTCCATACCCACGGACAGGGAAATTACCCCCTGCTGGATGTGATTAAGGAGGGCTGGCTCTGTCAGCTGGGAGCGGATGGTGGCATTCAGTTGTCCGTTTTGACCCCAAGCCGCCGTTTTGATGCGGCCTTGTCTGTTGGGAGGGCCCTTATTTTCACCTTGTCCCCATCGCTATAGAGGACTCTCCGCAGCTCCTGCCGCCTTATATCCCTTCCGATAAAAACAGCCCTCGACTCCATGTCCGCACCTGCTCCCGTCACGGAATACAGCCCGTCGGCCACATCGAATCTCATTAAGATGTCACCAGCACGAATGCAGCCCTTTGCCCGTATGATGGCCCCAAAGCCTTCCCGCACCAGCTGCTCCAGGAACAGGATTACCTGCTCAGGAGCATTCAGACCGATTTCCTTCAAGGACAGGGAGTCTGGAAGCTGGTCGGCCATAGTATCCGGCACCGCCAGGCTCGTTCCGTCATACTTGGTGTCCAGCAAACGCTGCCACCACTCGCCATCCATTTTAGAGTAATGAGTTGTAAGTATCGGTGCCGATGAATTGAACTCACCGAGCCTTTTTTCCAGCAGACGGCACTGCTGATCGTCAGCCTGCTCCATCTTGGACACAATAATACAACTGGCATGTCCCAACTGGTCCTTATACAGGTCTCCATACTCTCGCAGGTATCGCTCGTAGCTGTTCCCATCTACAATCGTTATGGGAGCAAGCAAGGTAATCCGCTCGTATTCTATTTGCTGTAGGTTCTGGATGACGTTGCCTAGGGAACCAACTCCCGTCGGCTCAATGACAAGATATTCCGGGTCTATGGTGTTGGCGATGGTGAGAACCGACTCGGCAAAATTCCTTTTGGTGGAGCAGCAGATGCAGCCTTCTGTCATTTCCCAAACATTGATTTTGTCAGACTCAGGGTCACTTCGCAGGATGTCGCCATCCACTCCAAAGGAGCCGTACTCATTTTCCAAAACGACGATTTCCCGCTGGGTTTTCTTTACTAGGGCTTGAATGAATGTGGTCTTTCCTGCGCCCAAAAAGCCGGATATAATCAGTATTTTCACGGAGGGATTCCTCGTCTTTCAAAATAAAAAAGGCAGGACCACATCGAAGACCTGATCCCGCCTTTATTCTAATTGCACACAGCCTTAGTCAGAGAACTTGACAACCGGCTTGATCAAGTCAGCAGGCTTGTCCCTCATTAAGAACAGAGCCTCCTCAACATGATCCCATCCTTCAAACACATGAGTACTAAGGGGTGACAGGTCAAGCTTTCCTGATGACACCAAGGCGGAAAGCTTTTCCAGACGAAGGCGGCCGCCGGGCATCAGTCCGCCGACAATGGCCTTGTGGCCCATTCCGACACCCCACTCCGTGCGGGGAATGTCAATCTTGTCGCCCTTGCCAAGGTAGTTCACGTTGCCAATCTTTCCGCCGGGCTTCAGGCACTTGACCGCCTCGCTAAAGGTCTCCACGCCTCCGCCGGCGATGATAACCTTGTCCACTCCCTTGCCATCCGTCATCTTGAGAACCTGCTCGTCGATGGGGCCGTTCTTGTAGCTGATGAATTCCGAGGCGCCATATCCCTTCGCTGCCTCAACACATACCGGACGGGTGCCTACAGCAATGATGCGGGCTGCACCGCGCAGGCTCGCTCCGGCAACGGCCATCAATCCCACAGGGCCAATACCGATGACAAGAACCGTGTCACCGAACTGGACATCGGCCAGCTCTACGCCATGGAAGCCAGTGGGAACCATGTCCGAGAGCATACAGGCATCCACGGTGTTTATGTTGGAGGGCATGTGGGCAAGATTTCCATCCGCATCATTGACGTGGAAAAACTCGGAGAAAACACCATCCTTGAAGTTGGAGAACTTCCATCCCGCCAGCATACCACCGGAGTGCATGGAGTAGCCAGCCTGTGCCTCCAAGGAATTCCAGTCTGGGGTGATTGCAGGAACCAGAACCCGGTCTCCCGGCTTGAAGTCCTTGACCAGCTCTCCGACTTCTACTACCTCCGCACAGCCTTCATGTCCAAGAATCATGTTGTGCCGGTCTCCGATGGCTCCCTCCCACAGGGTATGGACATCAGAAGTACAGATTGCAATCGCAAGGGGCTTACAGATGGCATCCATGGGGCCACATGCAGGACGATCCTTTTCAATCCATCCTGACTCTCCAATTTTCAGCATTGCATAACCTTTCATCTTTACTTATTCCTCCTTATAATGAAAGATGCTTTAGTGTAGCCTTAAACTTAGCTATAACTGTAATAGCATAATTATTCTGTATGGGCAAGTGTTATCCTGCTGCTTTCAAGGAATTTTCCTGTATTTGTCTGGCGGCTGTTCCTTGTCGCAAGTGATTCCATTCCTTCATCCTGGACGGCTGGCATTCCCTCAAGAATCACGCCGCACTCGTCCTGCCAAAAGCTCCACCCCTTCCACCATGGCCAGATGCTCCTGGGGGGCGATTCTGGCGTAGAGGCTTTCCGGGGTGTCGTCAGGCAGGACGGGAACCCGCTTTTGCAGGAGGATTTCCCCCGTGTCGCAGCCTGCATCCACCAGATGGATGGTGCAGCCGGACTCCGCCTCTCCCGCCGCCAGCACTGCCTCGTGGACGTGGTGGCCCCACATTCCCTCGCCGCCGAATTTGGGCAGCAGTGCGGGATGCAGGTTGATGATTCTGCCGCTGAACTCCTCTATGATAGGTCCGCAGAGTACGGTGAGGAAGCCCGCCAGCACGATTGCCTCGATGCTATGCTCACGGCACAGCTCCAGCACCCGGTTGGACACGGCCAGTCGCTTTTCGTCACGGCTGGCAGTTTGGGCTGCCTCTGGCCCCAGCTCCGTGTAGGGACTGGCTACCAAGGCGGGAACACCGGCGGCAGCCGCCCGCTCCAGAGCGTAGGCCTTCTTGCTGCTGGAAATCACCAGGGCCACGGTGTAGGGGCAGCCCTCTCCAGCATCCCTTCGACTCCGCTCGGAATCCAGCAGGGCCTGGAGATTGGTGCCTCCGCCAGAAACTAAAACTGCAATCCGCAGGGGACTGTCTTTCTCTTTCATGGAATTGACCTTCTTTTTCTTGGAGATACGGAGGAACAGAACAATTCCAGCTGCAACTGACAAAATCAGGATTACAAGCCAGAAAAGGAAGGCTTCTCCTACCACAAAGATTCTTGTAGGACCGTCTGCTCCTCCGATGATACTGATGACCGGGCTCGGCACGGCGTACCTACCCTTGGAGGAACGCAGGTTCTTCCAAAAGCACCTGCTCTTCTTGCTCCAGCTTCTGGCCTGGAGCCGGTGTCTTTTGGGAGACTACCACCGATCCAATTTTCCACGCCTTCATTTCGGCACAACGCCCCGCCCCTTCACTGGTGGCAAAGTCGGCAAGGGCCTTGCAGATTTCGTCGGCCTTGTCTGCGGCCACTGCCAGCACAAAGCCGATTCCCATGTTGAAGGTGTGATACATCCTGTCAGGATTGGCTCCACGGCGGACCAATTCCTCAAAGATGGGAGGGATTTCCCAGCTGCCTTTTATAATAGAAGAAACCAGCGGAGCCCTTTTCTGTGTCAGCCGGATTTCGTTGGCAGCCGGATACATGCGGGGAATGTTCTCGTAGAAGCCGCCGCCGGTGATGTGGCTCATGCCGTGGACTGCGGCTCCAAATTTTTCCAGCACGGCCAGCACGGGGCGCACGTAGATTCTGGTGGGCTCAAGGATTGCCTCGCCAATGGTCTTGCCGGGGGCAAATGATGCAGCCTCGCCCAAGTCCGTCACCAAGCGGCGCACAAGTGAGAAGCCGTTGGAGTGGATGCCGCTGGAGGAAAGCCCGATGAGCACGTCACCTTCCGTAATGGCTTCTCCAGTGATGATGGCGGACCTTTCTGCAATGCCCACGGCAAAGCCTGCCACGTCATACTTGCCCTCGTCGTAGAAGCCCGGCATCTCCGCCGTCTCCCCGCCAAGCAGGGCGCAGCCGCTTTCCACACAGCCGTCGGCAACACCCTTCACCAGGTCTGCGGCCACGGCAGCATCCAGCCTTCCGCAGGCGATGTAGTCCAAAAAGTAGAGGGGGCGGGCTCCTGTGCAGAGGATGTCGTTGACGCTCATGGCAACGCAGTCGATTCCCACCGTGTCGTATTTTTTCATGGCAAAGGCTACGTCCAGCTTGGTTCCCACACCGTCGGTGCCGCTGACCATCACTGGCTCCTTCATGCCGGCGGGAACCTGGAACATCCCCGCAAAGCTGCCCAAGCCACTGAGCACGCCGGGAATCGCTGTCCTTTTTGCATGGGCCTTGTACTTGTCCACCGCCCGGTAGCCTTCCTCCACGTCCACGCCGGACTGACGGTAATCAATCATCCTATCCTCCAAAGTCATCAGGAAAATCAACGGCCGGAATTGTTCTTCCGCCCGCCGAGTGTCCACCCAGTATAGCCCAGCGGGGAAAAAGTGGCAAGGTGAAAGAAAATGCTGGGGTGGGCAAGAAAAAAATGAATAACCCCCTTGCACAAAAAATCTTCTTTTGGTATATTGGTTAGCGAGAGCTAACTTTAAGTTGCCTCCGCCTTTTGTTGTGTTGGTATTTAAAAATGGATGGCTTTCCCGGAAGGTGTTCTGTGGAGGCTTGGCTAGAGATTTCTGTCAAATGAGAGCCATGAGAAGGGGCGAGGAAGTGCCATCCTCGCCCTTTTTTGTCTGCCCATTTCTAAAATCCCCCATAAAAACTCATGCCGGGCTTTGAACGGCACCATCCAACCTCCTACAGTTTAAGTAGATGTTGGCTCAAGATACCGAGGTACCCGGTACCTGATGCCTGCTGACAAACAATGTAGGAGGATTCTCGCAATGAAAAAGACATTTGTGGCGGCCCTGCTGGCCGCAGTACTTGCGGGGGGCGGACTTGCCGCCCAGGATGTGGAATTTTCCAACCGGGTGGGTGCGATTCTGGTGACTCAGGATCCCGGTCCGGATAGCGGCGCATCCTTCGGCTACCTGTACAACAGGATTGTAGGTGGCTATGAGAGCGACCTGTTCTCCCTGTGGGGGCGGGCTCAGATTGCCCTGCAGAGCACTGACAAATGGAAGGATCAGATTAGCATTAATGGGGACCAGACTTGGTTCGAGTTCAATGGAGCTACCCGGCCCCTGAAATTCCTTGAATTCGCTGTGGGTAACAGCTTCGGAACAGAGCTGCCCTGGAGTGGCTACGAGCTGCCCGGTGCCTATGGCTACGGAAGCGACGCAAGCTACGGCTTGCGCAAGTATTCCTCCGGGAACGGTATGACCATGCTCTTCCGTGGCTCAGGAACGGGAGTCGGATTTTTGGATGGCCTCACCATCGGCTGGAACTCACTGCCCCTGGATGTGGTAAAGTCCATGGGCAAGTCCGCCTGGAAGACGGCGGTGGGCGTGAACTACAACCTGTGGGGGCTGGCGAACCTGAGCTTTGGCGGCCAGTTCGACACGGCTAGTGGGGCAAATCAAACCATCGGTCTCTATGCCGAGCTTTTGGCGGTATACAACCTGCAGGCCAACCTCGGTATCACCATGTACACCAACACCAACGTGGCCGACCCCGGAAAGATTGCCGGCACTCCCACTGAAAAGAATGCTTCTAGCTCCAATCCAGAGCAATTTGCCAAGGTGGAAAAGGGCTTTGTTCCCATGCTGAATGCGGGCGCCCAGTACCTGCTGCCCTGGTTTCCCCTCTATCTTGCTGCCGACATGGGAATTGTTGCCGGCCAGCAGAAGGTGCTTACCGACGGCAGCGGCAATGACGTGACCATGATGCCCATTCTGGTGGGCGGACTGGTGGGCATGAACATCACCGACCAGCTCTACACCCATGTCCGTGTCACCTACGGCGACAACCTGGCCAGCGAGAGCGCGCTCAAGGCATCCGAGGTGGTCATCAGTCCCCGCATCCTCTATAAGACCACAGGCTGGGGCGACCTGCGGCTTGATCCCGCCTTTACCATCATCAATGCGGACTCCGGCACCCACTTCGGATTCGACGTGGGGCTGTTCTGGGAATACAACTACTAGCCCCGGTCCGGCATCTGCAGTACTTCCCGGTAGGATTTTCTGCCGGGAAGTTTTTTCCTTTGCCTTAAAGCCTGCTTTTGTGTACTATACTGGACATGAAGAAATCTGTCCCTATTTTAGCCATCTTGCTTTGTGTCGCCCTTGCCTGCGGCTCCTTTTTCCTGTATGTAAACTCGTTGAAAAATCCTGGGCTGTCAGAGCTGGACTCCCAGGCCCTTGCCGAATTCCAGCGACTGCGGGAAGAGCTGTATCCTGAGCCGCTGATTGGCTCCCTGCCCTATCCAGTCACGCCGGCGGACTTGCCCGTCCACAGCGGGGCGGCCATTCTGATTGACATTGCCAGCGGTCACGTATTGTATGAGAAAAACGCCGACCAGGTGATTCCGCCCGCCTCCATGACCAAGCTGGTGGTGATGTATGTGGTGTTCCAGGAAATTGCCACCGGCCGCATTTCGCTGGACGACGTGGTTCCGCTGCCACCTGAGTCCTGGGCAGTGAACGCTCCTCCCATGTCCTCCCTGATGTTTTTGGGTGAGGGCCAGATTGTAACCCTGCGGGAGCTGCTTTTGGGGCTGGCGGTGGCCTCCGGCAACGATGCGGCGATGGCAGTGGCAAGCTATGTTAGCGGTGACGTGGAGTCCTTTGTCCAGCGGATGAACCGGGAGATGGAGCTTTTGGGGCTGGAGCATACCCGCTTTGTGGAGCCCTCTGGCTACAGCGAGTTGAACCTCACCACGCCACGGGAATTCGCCGCCTTTGCCCGCACCTACATCAACCGCTATCCACAGGCACTGGAGAGCTTCCATTCCCAGCCCTCCATCACCTATCCGCAAGAAAGGAACCTTCCTGCGTGGCAGGCTGGCAAGGAGAATTCCATCTTCCAGCAGAGCACCAACAAGCTGCTTGGTGTGCTGCCCGGCTGCGACGGACTGAAAACCGGCTTTATCTTCGAGTCGGGCTACAATCTTTCCCTCACCGCCAAGCGGGGGAACACCCGCTTTCTGTCCGTGACCATGCGGGGGCCGGGCTCCGGCTCTGCGGAGGGAAACCGCTACCGAGTGATGGACGGAACCACCCTGATGGAATGGGCCTTTTCCTGCTTTGCCACCCACTTCAAGGCCGAGGTGGAGCCGATGCCTGTGCTAGTACTGGGAGGAAGGAAAAATTCCGTGACTCTGGCCCCCAGCCACACCACGCCGCTGACGGTTCCCGCACTGCTACAGGGGCAGGAGCCCCTTGCCTCGGCTGCGGCTGTCGTCTCTCAAATTGTCCTTCCCAGCCATCTGGAGGCACCGGTTCAGGCGGGCGATGTGGTGGGAAAGATAAGCTATTCTGTAGGTGAGGTGGTGCTGGAGGAGGTTCCGCTGGTGGCTATGGAGTCCGTGGAGATGGGCAGCGGCCTCAAGCAGCTGCTGGACAAGCTGGCGATACGATTTTTATAGGATACAAGCCTCAAAAGAGGGGCTGTCATACTGACAGCCCCTCTTTCATTATGTGTTGTGCCTGACGCTGGAGGCGGACGCCGCTCACCTCATCTTCTGGATGCTTTCGTTGAAATCCACTCCAGACATGGGGCTTTCTGGAAAGAAGTTTATGCCGTCTGGCAGGTCCAGCAATTCCCGCTCGATGCACCCAAGGATTGCGTCAAAGTCGGGAGAACTCAACGGCACATCCTGGATGGGACTTCCTACTGCGGCGAACTGATGGGAGTATTTTGGCTCCCTGCCCAAGGTACCCCGGCGGTCATTGTACAGGTTCCACAGAAAACGGGCGGCTAGGCTGCGGGTGAGGATACTGTTCATGCCCAGCCGGTCCACGTCGGTCCAGCTGTTGACGGAGTAAAACAGCCCCTGATTTTTCAGCTGCCGCAGGGCCTGGCTGGAGTCCACCTTTTTGGAGCCGGTGTACTTGTACAGGAGGTCTCCCTGTCCCTGGACTAAGGAAATCATCTGGCCTAGGGTGATGCTGTCCTGCTTTAAAAGCTCCCGGTGGTCCTTGTCCGTGCTCCCGCTGATGTCGCGCAGTCGCCAGGCATTTTCCCGTAGCTGGCCATAAGCCCTCCGGTAGAACTCGTCCAAGGAGATAAACGCCTCGTCAAACTGGGCCGCCGCCGCC
Source organism: uncultured Treponema sp. (assembly GCA_937876905.1). Classification (GTDB taxonomy): domain Bacteria; phylum Spirochaetota; class Spirochaetia; order Treponematales; family Treponemataceae; genus Treponema_F. The sequence goes on along the minus strand of CALEFI010000106.1, from coordinate 917 downwards.
AGGTAGTTTTCCTTCCTATAGTTTGCCAGCGCCTCCTCCAGCCTTACCAGGGGCTGCTGACTCCTCCCGACAGCCACCCGGCCCAAGTCCTCCTGCAAGCCAAGCCTGACACCGAGTATTTCTGCCTGCAAGTCCCCCTTGTGGAGGCGTTGGGCTTCCTGGTAGTCGGCAGTGGCAGCCCGCCTGTCCCCCAGAATCAGACTTGTCCTGCCCCGAAAGGCCACCAGCTGGGAACGGGTTGCGGCGGGAAGGTTTACGTCAGCCAGGGATGTCTCAAGGAGGTCCAGCAACTTTCTGGCCGCCGCCACATCAGGATTTCCCAGAAGATGGGTTCCGTCAAGAAGGGCCAGCTGCTCTGCAGCCTCCTGCACCACCACCAGCTCCTCCTCCGCCACAGTGGACACCATCAGGTCTTCTGGCACGCTTGCGCAAGAGGAAAGGCAGCTTGCCAGGACCACCAGACAGGCGGCCATCAGTCCTTGACGACTTTTTTTCTGTAGGATTCTCTGGATTCTTTTCATGCGCTACCTCAAATTCCAGCCGTTGAGCTTGTTGTCTATGGTGAGGGTAAGGCAGTCCTTCCTGCCATCCCCATTGGCGTCCACAAAGACCGGCACACCACTTCCCGCCAATGGAAAGCCCTGCAGCAGCTCCAGGTTGCTGTTAAAGCCATAGATGATGTTGCCGTCCACCCCCACGTAGATGCTTTGGGCCTGGGTCTTTGTATCGGGGATGACGGTGATAGTACCGTTGCGGGCCGTTGCATTGGGAATCTGTACCGAGATGGAGTTGCCCTCAGTATCGATACGGAACAGCCGCCCCTCGGCAGACAGGGCAAAGAAGCTGCTGCCGTCGCTTACGAGGTTGGTAAAGAACAGGCCCTGCAGGGAGGCTTCTGCCACCTGCTCCGCCTGCCG
>CALEFI010000105.1 GCA_937876905.1 uncultured Treponema sp. | reverse complement strand
CCAGCCTGACCATATCCAACCCGGAGGGCTACTCCCTGGAGTCCGTGGTGAGCCATGCGTCCGGCGGTCCCCACGCCGTGGAGGTGTCGGGGCCTGCCTCTGGCACCGTGCTGGGCCTCACCAAGGTCACGGCCGTCACGCCCACCAGCCTCTCGGTGGAGGTGGCCCCCGTCGCCCATGTCCCCACGCCGGCCAGCCTGGCCCTTGAGCACACCGACTTCACGGTGAAGATCTCCCCCACCCGCAGCGAGACGGCCATGCAGTCCCCCAACCCCCTGGTGCTGAGCCTGCGCTACAACACCCCGCCACGGATGCCGCTGGAGGTGGTGTATGACGGCGGCACGGGCAGGCTGCGCTGGATGGAGAGCGAGAGAGACAAGTGGGAGGTGGTGACGAATGCCAGCAACAGCGCCCTGGACAACTACATCTTCTGGGCCTGGCCCAAGGACATAACCGACCTGAAGAATCCCGACTATGTGGCCTATTGGCTGGTGGAGGACAGCACGGGACGTGTCTTGGCGGACCGCACGCCTGCGGCGGAGCTGCTGATGTCCAGCCAGGCCACTCTTGCGGGACTGGTGCCCACGGACTTGAGTGATGCGGGCTACGACATCTACTGTTGCAAAGCCACCTCCGGCGTGAATGTCACGGTCTGCGCCCTTGACTGCGAGGGTGTCAAGGGCAGTGGGGCGGTATCAGGTGCCGCTCCCTACAAGATTACGCTCAAGGCTGGGAGCGGCTTCTTCGCCTCCAGTGGAAACGGAGAGGTGGTGCTGTACAAGGCTCCGGGGAGCCACGTGAGCGGCGGCGACTTCGAGATTCCATATTATGACGGGCACTACCTTTCCGACTGGATAAAGGACGATGGAAGCGCCGCAACCTTCCCGCTGGAGGTTGGACAGCCTATGAGCCTCACCGCCAAGTGGGAACCGAATCCCCCTGCCAGCAGCGGAACCAGCCCAGGCAGCGGAACCGGCACGGGAACCACCACCTACACCATCACCTACAACGGAAACAATAACGACGGCGGCACGCCTCCTGCAAGCCAGACCAAGGTTGCCGGAAGGTCGCTGACTCTGAAGGGCAACACGGGCGGCCTCGCCAAAACCGGCTACACCTTCACCGGCTGGAACACCGAGCCTAATGGCCAGGGAACCAACTATGCGGCGGGTGCAGTCTACACCGCAGACGCAGGCTTGACCCTCTACGCCAAGTGGGAGAAGGTGGACTACACCATCACCTATAATCTTGACGGCGGCCAGCATAGCGGCAATCCCCTGGGCTACACCGTGGAGGATTTGCCCATCATCCTGAAAGCTCCCACCAGGACCGGCTACACCTTCACCGGCTGGTACAAAGACGGCGCACTCATAAGTGAAATTGCCGCAGGTGTTGCGGAGAACCTCACCTTGACCGCCAGATGGACGGCCAACACCTATACGGTGAAGTTCAATGCCAACGGTGGTTCGGGCAGCATGGCTGACCAGACCTTCACCTACGACGATACCACTCAGAGCCTGCCGGCAAACTCCTTCTCCTATATCAACAAGGTGTTCGACAAGTGGACCACCGATCAGGCCGGACAGGGAGCCTCATACCGGGATGGACAGGGCACACCCAACCTTCCAGTTGACAATGGTGGAACCGTCACCCTCTACGCCCAGTGGACGGACATCACGGCCGCCACGGTGGTGGACTACATCAAGGGCCTGAGCGGGCCTGGGGCGCATACGGTGACGGTGACGGGCAACCTGAGTCCGAGTCAAGTGATTGGCGTCCGGGATGCGTTGTTGGCCCTCAAGACCAGTGCGCCAGGGGCTCAGGTGAAGCTCGATCTGAGCGGTGTCACTGGGCTGACGGAGCTGCCGGACTATGCCTTCAATCCAGCCAACAACAACACCAACCCCGCCTCAAATCTGAAGGAGGTCATCCTACCGAACACAGTGACCAACATCGGATGGATTGCCTTCGACTGTTGCACAAGCTTGACCTATGTGGATCTTGGCAGTGGTGTGACCCACATCGAGCACCAGGTCTTTGACTGGGCGGGCAGCCTCACTACCATACGGGTGTCTGCGCCCAATCCGCCGACTTTTGGCAATGCATTTCCCAAGAGCGGTATAACGACCATAGAGGTACCGAGTGCATATCTTTCGGCCTATCAAAGCAGTCCTTGGGCGAACATCACGACTCAAGCCGGGCAGGTCACCATCGTGGGGTACTAGGTGACGAGGCGATGAGGCGAGGCGGTAGGAGCGGACAACTAGCTCCTACCGCCTCGCTCCCCAGTGGAATGGCCGTGATGTAGGAGGTGCCACACGGATTCGATTTTGCTACGCAAAATCTAGGGGTTTGTCTGACCTTGCCTGATGCTAGGAAAATCGTTAGGTTTTCTGAAAAACGCTCGTTTTTCCAATCCGTGTGGCAATTTTGCAGGAAAAATCTCAAGGAAACCAGATAAACCGCAGGAATGCGTTATGAGAAGTAGAAGTGAGGAATGAGTTCCTAGTTTCTGACTCCTAGCGTCTCAGTCCTCCCGTCCCAGCCGCTCCACGGTCTCCAGCGGGAGGCCGGTGCAGCGGGCCACCATCTCGGCGGCAAGTCCCTCCGCAAGAAGCTTCCTCGCCGTCTCCAGCTTGTTCTGGTAGGCTCCACGCTCCAGTCCTCGCTCAAAGCCCTCGTCGTAGCCGTCGTAGCGTGCGTCCGCCATCTTCAGTGCCCAGGTCATGTAGTGCCTCCTTGCAATCGAGT
>CALEFI010000104.1 GCA_937876905.1 uncultured Treponema sp. | reverse complement strand
GACAACCAGGTCAGGGTGGCCGTCCTTGAGGCGCTGTCGGCCGCCGGCCAGTCGGACAGGCGGCTGGTGTCCCCCTATCTTGAGGGAGTCCACACCTTTGTGGCGGAGCACCTGGCTGCAGGTGGGGACGACCCTGAGCCGGCAGTTGTGGCGGTGGAGCTCCTGGGACAGATGGCCGATTCCAGCTCCTTCGAGGTTCTCTTCCGCCTGATGGATTCCGGTGTCAGTCCGGAGCTCGACCAGGCCGTCCGGTCCGCCCTGTCTGCTGTCATCCCCGGCTCCCAGACAGCCCTGCTGCGCCACGTCAGCCAGGATGACTATTCCATGGCGGAAAAATACCGCCTCCTGCTCCTTGTACAAGAAAATGACAGAATTTCGCCATTATTTAAGGCGGAATTGGCAGAAAAGGCCCTCTCCGCCACTATAATAAGGGGTGAGGACATTTCCGGGATGGCTCCAGAGGCCATCTCCTTGCAGCTGGCGGCGGTGGAGCAGATTGCCGACTCCGTGTGGAGCCGCGCCGCCGAGACGGTGGCCGACTACTTTGTTGTCGCCCAGGAGCAGCTGCGGCTGGGGCTCATCACCGGCGGGCAGCTCCTGTCCGTCGTCGATTGCCTGGAGAAGCTGGCGACCGCCCGCTCGGTTTCAGCCCTGATGGAGTATCTTGGAGTCCTCAACACGGACGCTGCCCAGGACGTCGCCTCTGTTGACCAGGAGGTGCTCCTGGCAGTGATTGAATCTTTGGGGGCACTGGGTGACAAGGCTGCGTTTGACAATCTTCTCTATGTTACATATCTACCGTATCCTGAGACCATCACCACTGCTGCCCGCATTGCGTTGGCAGGGTTGAAGTGGTAGGAAGAAAGGAACAGATTTTACTCTTTTTTCAAAGAAATGGCATCGTGGTGGCGGCTGTCCTTGCCGCCCTGCTGGTGTATTCAGGAGCGGTTCCCCTGTTGAGCCGCCATCCGTACCAAGGGCTCCTTCCTCCCGGCCGGGTGGAGGAGATTGACTGTGTGCTGGTGTCAAACCCAGTGAGGACAGGGAGCGGCAAATTCTACCGCTGTATTGTCGAGCTGGAGCGGGTGGGAGGGAGGGTGGAATCCGGGTCCGCCGCCACGGGTCCTGCCAGAAGGGGTATCCTTGTGTCCTCCCAGGCGGCCGGCCGGTCTACAGCATTCCTCCCGGCATCGTTTGTGGAGGCCCACTATCCAGGAAAGCTTTACTCCTCGGCTGGCTCCAGGGCAACGGGCCTGGTGGAGCAGGGGGCAAGGCTGAGCCTGTCGGTGCGGGCAGCGAGGCCGGCCGACGCTCCGGGACTTTATCTGGCAGGAGGGGAGCCGGTGTTCTACGCCGCCAGCTGCACCGTCCTGGGCTTTGCCGACAGCTGGCGGGGAAGGGTTCAGGAGTTCAGGGCCTTGTGCCGCCTCCAATTCAAGCGGCTGATGTACGGCTGGGGCGATGCTGGTGGCCTTTTGGTGGCCCTGCTCTGCGGCTCCGGTGAATATACCGACCGGGAGATAGGGGATTCCTTCCGCCAAGCCGGCCTTGCCCACGTCCTGGCACTGTCCGGGATGCACCTGTCTTTCTTCGCCGGACTGGCGACAGGCCTGTCGCGTGGACTGGGGCGTCGCTTCTCCCTCTTGTTCTCCCTGCTTGCGGTGATTCTTTTTGTGTGGTTTGCGGGCCTCTCTCCCTCCCTGCTTCGCTCCCTGATCGGCTGCATTCTGGGCATGGCGGCGGGATTGTGGGGAATCCGCTGCGGCATGGTCCGCATCCTTGCCCTCTGCTTCTTTGTCCACCTGATGCTGGCTCCGCAGGACCTGCTGCAGCTTTCCTTCCAGCTGTCCTACCTGGCCTTGGCGGGAATCCTCCTGGCGGGCCCCATCTTTGAGCCTGCCGCCCACCGGCTCCTTCCCCCCGCAGTGGCCTCCTCCGTCAGCGCCTCGGTCGGCGCCCAGATTTTCTCCGCCCCGGTGACGCTGGTCTCCCTGGGGACTGTGATGCCCGGCGGCATCGTCGCCTCGGTGGTGGTGTCCCCGCTGGTGTCGCTGTTCATGGCGGTGGGGGTGGTGTCCATCATCCTTTCCCTGCTTTGTCCGCCGCTTGGCGGCCCCCTTGGACATCTGGTGAATCTGTTGTATACTCTCGTCACCATTCCGGTGCGGCTTTTTGCCAAAATCCCCTTCCTGGAGCTGCCGTGAACAAGCCAGACTATGACTCACCCGCCTCCCTGAGAAATTTCTTGGAGGAGCAGGGGATGGCCATGCAGAAGCGATTTGGCCAGAATTTTCTCATAAATGCCTCGGCCCGCCGCCGCCTTGTGGATGCCCTGCAGATAGAGGAGAACTCCGCTGTCTGGGAGGTGGGGCCGGGCCTGGGCGCCATGACCGCAGAGATTCTCTCCAGGAGGGCTCTGCTCACCGTCTTCGAGATTGACCGGGGCTTTGCCGGCTGCCTGCCTGCCTTCTTTCCCGATTCCGTCCGGCAGGGAAAGCTTGCCGTGGTGCAGGGGGACGTGCTCAAGACCTGGAGGGAGGAGGCAGACCGTGCCCGGTTGGCAGGACGGCTGCCGGATCGTCTCTTCGGAAACCTTCCCTACAATGTGGCCGCCACCATCATCGCCGACATGATTTCCGCCGGCTTCCGCTTTCCCCGCTGCGTGGTGACGGTACAGAAGGAGGTTGCCCAGCGGATGTGCGCCACGGTGGGCTGCAGGGACTACTCCTCCTTTTCCGTCCTGTGCGGCTGGGCCTACCGGGTGTCTCCCCTTATGGACTTGGGCGGCGGCAGCTTTTGGCCCCGCCCGAATGTGGATTCCCGTGCGGTGGTGCTGGAGCGGCGCGACGACTTTCCCCGCTGCCAGAATCCTGGCCACTTTATGAAGCTGCTGCGCGGTCTTTTCTCCTCCCGCAGGAAGACGGTACGGAACAACCTGACCGTTTTTTACAGCAATGGGGAGAGGGCCTCCGCCGTGCTGGAGCAGGCCGGAGTCAGTCCCCAGGCCCGCGCCGAGGAGCTTGGCCTGGAGACCCTGCTTCACTTGTCGGACGTGAGCAATTCCTATATAGTGGGGGAAATATGAGCGAGATTTCAAGTCGATTGCAGCGGGTCCTGGACTCAATCCGGGAGGCGGAGGTACGGGCTGGCCGCCCAAGCGGTTCGGTTGACCTGATGGCGGTGAGCAAGTTCCATCCGGCCCAGGCCGTCCTTGAGGCGGTGGATGCCGGGCAGCTTCTTTTTGGGGAGAACCGGGTCCAGGAGGCTGCGGAGAAATTCGGGCAGGTGCGGCTTTCTGCCCCCCAGTCCCAACTCCACCTCATCGGCTCCCTCCAAAGGAACAAGGTGAAGCGTGCCCTCGCCTGCGCCTCCTGCATCCAGTCGGTGGACCGGATTGAGCTGCTGGTGGAGATTGAGAGGCAGGCTGCCAGCCTTGGCAGGTCGGTGGAGGTTTTGTTCGAATTCCACACTGCGGAGGACTCCAAGTCTGGGTTTGCCAGCCTGGACAGCCTCCTTCCTGCCGTGGAGTACGCCGAATCCGCCTCCCGCCTCATCCCCAGGGGCTTTATGACCATGGCCCCCCTCACGGAAAACCAGCTGGAGATTGCCTCCTCCTTCAGGAGGCTGGTGGAAGTCCAGCGCCAGGTGGCCTCACGTTTCCCGCACCTTGACTTGGGGGAGCTTTCCATGGGCATGAGCAACGACTTTGCCATAGCCATCGCCGAAGGGTCCACCATGGTGCGCATCGGAACGGCGATCTTCGGGGAGCGAAGCTGCTGATGGACGCTAGATTCCGTCGGCTGGTGGCAGCGCTTGCCGGCCTTACCCTCATTTCCGGCCTGCCCCTGGCCGCAGCCGATCCCACCGTCACCATCGAGCCCTACACCAAGGACGAGTTTCCCGGCTGGCTCCATGACTTGCGGCGGGGGGAGATTGTGAGCCTGGGCTCCCTGCCCTTTGTGACCCTGGGCGTCACCCTGGGCTACTCCCTGTATCGCTACTTTTCCAACGACATGAATTCCGATTATATCCCAAATCCCTTCGCCAAGTCCTCCGCCGCCGCCCGCCTCTCCACCGACGAGCAGCTGGGCATCCTGTTCACCTCCCTGGGGCTGGCCGCCGTGGTGGGCATGGCGGACTTCACCATATCCACTGTCCAGCGCCATCAGCGGCAAAAGGAGCAGGAGCGGCAGAACCGTGAGGGGGTGGAGATCATCCTGCTGGACGGGGCTGTGGAGGAGGAGCGGTTGCCTTCACCGGAGCCGTCGAGCGGTGGGCCGGAAAGCCAGGGAGGGGAAGTGGAGACGCTTCGGCAGGATGCTGTTCCCCTCGTCCAGTCGGAATACAGGGAATTCCTTCCCTTCGGTCTTTTTGTCACCATGCCGCAACTAGATGGAGCCCTTCCCGATGCCTAGCCTTCTGATTGTCGTGCCGGAGGATGTGGCATCCCTGCGGGTTGACAAGTTCCTTGCCGGACAGCAGCAGGTCCTGGATGCCTGCGGCTGCGCCAACCGCTCCCACCTGCAGAACATCATCACCGGCCTGTCCATAAACGGGAGCCGGGGAAAGTTCTCCTCGAAGGTCAAGTCCCTGGACAAGATTGTGGTTGAGTGGCAGGAGCTCGTCCCCGCCGACATCCAGCCCCAAAATCTGCCGCTGAAAATCGTTTACGAGGATGATGACGTGACGGTGGTGGACAAGGAGCAGGGCATGGTGACCCATCCCGCCGCAGGAAACTGGGAGGGAACGCTGGTGAACGCCCTGCTGTTCCATTGGGGGAGAAAGTCGGTGGCGACAGGGCATCGTCCCGGCATTGTCCACCGGCTGGACAAGGACACCTCCGGCCTCATCATCACAGCCAGGAATTTGGGCTCGGAGGACTGGCTCCAGCGGCAGTTCCAGCAGCGGCGGGTTAGGAAGGAGTACATCGCCATCGTGGTGGGCCGCCCCCCTGGAGCCAAGGGCAACATCAGGACCCAGCTGGTTCGCGACCCCAGGAACCGCAAGCGCTTTAAGGCCGTAACCGGTACAAGCCAGGGGAAATTCGCCCACACCGTGTACCGTTGCATCGCCTGCTACGGCCCCTTCTCCCTGCTGCGGCTGCGGCTCAAAACCGGCCGGACCCACCAGCTCCGCGTCCATCTGAAGCACATCGGCTGTCCCATCCTCGGCGATCCCATCTACGGCAGCAGGAACCAGCTCTTTCCCCAGGCTACCCTCATGCTGCACTCCAGCCTCCTGTCCCTCCGCCTTCCGGGAAGTCAGGACTTCACCGAATTCAAGTCCCCCACGCCATGCCGATTCAGGCAGATTTTGAGGGAGCTCCACGGAAAGTACGAAAAATGCCGCCTGTAGGGATACGAATTGCTGAGTGCCACCGGGACTTTGTGGTGGCAGTGAAGCCAGCCGGAGTCCACAGCGCCCCCCTCAAGGCAGAAGACGGTGAGTGCGCCCTTGCGGCGGTGGTGGAGCTGTTCCCGGAGGTGCTGGGGGTTGTCGGCAAAAAGGCGGTGGAGGGGGGGCTTGTCCACCGGATTGACTTTGACACGGCGGGGCTCCTGCTGTTCGCCCGCAGCCAGTCCTTCTACAGCCACATCATGGACTGCCAGGCCGCCGGCCTTTTCCAGAAGACCTACCATGCCCGTTGCCAGTGGCTTCCCCGATGTCCCGCCCTGCTCGGAGGGTTTCCACCACCGCCGGACTTCCACCCGGACCTGCCTTTCGCCTCCCGGCTGGATTGCGCCGTGGAAAGCGGCTTCCGTCCCTATGGACCCGGCAGGAGGCAGGTGCGGCCGGTGTCCTCCTCACCAGGCAGATTCACCCAGAGGAGGGACGGCAATTGCGCCCTGTACGCCACCCGCCTCCAGATTGACCCTTCCCCGGAGGTAGTGCGGGTGCAGGCCGCCATCACCAGGGGCTACCGCCACCAGGTCCGCTGCCACCTTGCCTGGTGCGGACTGCCCGTCCTCGGCGACCCCCTCTACAATCCGCTTTGCCGGGAGGGACAGGGGCCCTTCCCCCCGCAGATGCAGTTCTTTGCCACGGGCCTGCGCTTTCCCCTGGCGGACTCCAGCGGCGACTTCTTTGTCTCCATCAATCCAGAGGACTGTAGCTCGGCTCTCTCCGCCTGAGCCCGGTGCAGGCCCCATGGCTCCTGTCCTCGGACCATCAGCAACCATTTGTATACAATCATTGGAAGGAAGTATATTATTTTGCAACTATTTATAAAATGCTGCACATGGTTGTTTGTTTTGTATGCCGATTGGCTGAAAATATGGCTGATGCTGTCATGGAAGCCGATTGCTGGAAAGAATTGGCCGCCCCCGACCGCAGGACGATTGGAGGGGTGTGTCCCTGCACGAGCCAAGTTTTTCTGCAAAAAACGCACTTTTTTCCCGGATTTCCCCTACAATGATATACGGGACTCCGTTCCTGTTGGCTGGCAAGCCAGATGGGCCGGGTGGAGTCTGGGTCTGCCAAGGAGGAGAGGGTGCCCCGACAAAAGGACAAAAAAATCAAGCGCTGGGAGGATTTGGACATCACCGACGACTTCATCTTTTCCCGTGTCATGCACGACGAGGAAATCTGCCGGCA